>JANQLP010000019.1 GCA_028280515.1 Hyphomicrobiales bacterium | reverse complement strand
TCCGGTATGGAGCCGTCGGAAAACCACCGGTAGCGGTAGATCGTCTTTCGCCAGGCAACGGGGAGCCACTGGCGGATCGTGAAGTAGCCGCCCGGATAGAAGCAGAAGGATACGTTGGGCCAGAGCCAATAGGCGCCATAATCGCCGGCGCGAGGCGACTTGGTGACGTCGTAGTCATACTGCTTCTCGTTCGTCGTCTGGGCCTTTCCCTCGTGCCATATCATGCGGCCATGGGGAACGGTCGTATAGCCTTCCATTGCGAGGACGCCCCGGGTGAGCGATTTCGCGTGCACGGTCGGACAGTGGTAGCACTCGTTGTAGTTCTCGACGGACAGCTTCCAATTGCATTGATGATCGATCGAGGTTTCGCAGACGAACACGAGCTTCTCGGGATCGGGCTGATAGGTCCGAAACAGGGGTTCGAAATCACCGATCTGATCCTTCAGCGCCGTTGCGCCTTCGTCCAGGTTGACGAAAACGAACCCGCAGAAGATCTCGACGCGCAGAGGTCTCAGGCTGATCCGATCGCGCGAAAGGCGGTCGGCTTCCCCGCTTCCCGGCACGTTCCGAAGGGTGCCGCTCTTGTCGTATCCCCAGGCGTGGTACGGGCACACCAGCCGCCGACCGACGCGGCCGAACCCTTCGACAAGCGGATGGCCGCGGTGGCGGCACACATTGTAGAAGGCCCGGAGAACCCCGTCGTCGCCGCATATGACGAAGACGTTCTCGTCGGCAATCCGCAACGTGGCGTAGGCACCCGACTGCGCCACTTCCGAGACATGGCAGACGCATTGCCAGGTTCTATAAAAGATATTTTCTTTATCGCGTTCGTACCAGGTTGGTTCGGTGTAGTACCTCGCGGCCAAGGGCGCGGTTGCTTCCATGCCGGTGCGCTCACGTCGAGAAAATCAGAGGATCCGGATGCAAGGCTAGGTCTGGATGCAAAGCTTCGTCAAACGACTAGATCTTTCGAATAGACAAATATACCTTTACTGAATGTTCAATGCCCTTCCGCCCCTCACCAGCCTCCGCGCGTTCGAGGCCGCGGTCCGGCTCGGCGCCTTCAACCTTGCCGCCGAAGAACTGAACGTCACGCCGGCCGCTGTTGGCGCGCAGGTTCGATCACTGGAGGCATGGTTGGGCTACGCCTTGTTCGAACGGCGAAACAGGCGTGTGGTCCCGACCGCAAGCGCCCTGCGCCTCCAGCAGGCGTGCCATAGCGGGTTTTCGACCATTCGGGACGGCATCGAGTCGTATGCCGCGGAGGGCGGCTCCCTTACCGTGGGAGTCGGCAGCTTGTTCGCCGCGCGCTGGCTGTCGCCCAGGCTCAGCGGGTTCTGGATGTCAAATCCCGACGTTTCCCTCCGGTTGGTCCATGCCCCGGTCATCCGGGAGTCGCTTCCGGAGGGATTCGATGCGGCTGTCGTTTGGGGCAGGGGCAACTGGCCCAACGTTTCCGTCCGCCGCATACTTCAGCCGGCCCTCCTTCCCGTCGCGTCGCCCGATTACATCGACAGGCAGGGACGTCCAAACAGTCCGTCGGATCTCGCGAAGCACCTTCTCGTCCAGGAAAAGGGCTTCGACCTCTGGCGCGCTTGGTTTGAAGAAGTGGGCTGCCAAGTCAGCGAGAACGTTTCCGGCACGACGGCCGGGGACGGCGCTGTCGCCATGCAGCTTGCGCTCGACGGTCAGGGGGTTTGCATCGGCGTGAGAGATTTCGTCGAAGATGACCTGAGGCAGGGACGCTTGATCGCCTTGTTCGACCCGGTCACGGTCGGCAAGTTCGCCTACTATCTCGTCCTCAGAACGACGTACGAATCGCACCTTGCGACGAAGCAGTTCGTCGACTGGATCACACGGGTCGGCAACGACGTTCTTTCGAACCGAAGCTAGCGATCGAAATCCATGACGCTTGTCTCCCGTGCGGTCCAATTGCGGACGTTCCCAGTACCAAGTGTGAAAGGCAATCTCGGGTTCAAAGCCATGGCGGCAGGTGGCGGTCCGGTGCGCCACCCATCGACACCGCCGCTTGGAGCTCCGTCGAGGAAAGGAAAGACCATGACTTCGAAGACATCTCCACCCGCCGAGACTTTCTAGCCGGCGGCGTTTTCTACGGCTTGAAATACGCCATGCCGCAGATGAGGGAGCAGGGCGGCGGATTGGGACCCCATTTGCGTCGACTCCTCACGGTGCCGGCACCATCGGAAGTGGGCTCAACAGGTTGAAGGGAAAGGTCAGCATCCAGCCGCAATCGGCCGCCGGGTGTCGCCCTGCAATCT
>JANQLP010000248.1 GCA_028280515.1 Hyphomicrobiales bacterium | reverse complement strand
CCAAGATGCTGTCGCGGACCATGATCTGGAAGCGCGCGCCCTCCAACCTCAAGCGCTGCGCCTGAGGACAGACACACCCGAAAGCCAAGGCCATCCCGGCGGTTCGCCCCACGTTACGCCGGGATCGTCTCGCGAGAGGGGACAGGTTTTCTTAAACAGGCTCTGGCGCTCCGTCCGAAACGGCCCCATCTGCCAACCGGAAAACCTGTCCCCCGCGCTTCTCAGACCAGCTTCCCCGATACTCTCCCCAAATCCCCGCGCACCGGACGCCATCGGGCATCCGGGAAGGAAGTCAGCCGGGGCGGTGCCTGCCTTACCCGGCCTTCGCAAGGTATCGCCCGAAGGCTGATGCGTCGGAGCTCTCGGGCTGGTCGCTCGGCAGAATGGCATAGAGGTCCTTGACCAACGTGGTATCCGCAAAGGGAAGGGGGACAAGGGATCCGTTGGCCGCGTCCTCCCGAACCGAGCCCGACATGACAATGGAGATGCCCAATCCCGCCTTTACCGCTTCCTTGACGGCGGCGGTGCTTCCCAGGGTCAGTCCGACCTTAAGGTCCTTAGACGACACACCGAACAGCTCCTGCAGCAGATGACCGGTACCCGTGCCCGCTTCACCGCCAATCAGCGTTTCGCCGAACAGATCGTCTTTGCGGATCGACTGCCGCGCCGCCCAGGGATGGCTGCTGGCGACGATCACGACCAGATCCTCGCGCGCCCAGATCTGTGCGTCGAAACCTGATCGTCCATCCCACCACTCCATCAGGGCGATGTCCGCGGTGCCGCTTTCAATGTGGTGGGCCGCATCCGTGTTCGTGCCGATCAGCAGGTCGATCGCCGGTGCGGCGGACCGGCTGCGATAAGCGCTCAGGATATTCGGGAGAAGATACGTGCCGATATTGGACGAGGCGGCGACGGTGAGGGTGCCGTTCTCGATGCTGGCGCGGGCGCGCGCTTCCGTCCGGACAAGAGCGCGTGCATATGGCAGGAACCTCAGGCCATCGCTCGTCGGGACAGTTTTGGCGTGGCTGCGCGCCAGCAACCTCCTGCCGAGGTCCGCTTCGAGCCGGCGGACCTGTTGCGAGATGACAGGTTGCTTGGTCTCCAGCGCGTGCGCCGCCCGGCTGAACCCCGCATGGTCCACCACCGCGAGAAAGGCGCGAACCTGGTTGAGATCAAGCATTCTGATCCTCCGTTGCTTTTTCACTCACGCCGCCGGTATCGGGCCGGTTGACCGCATCTGGCGGTCGCTCGCCGGCGAGGCAAGCAAGGATGTTGGTTGCCGCCGACATTTCGATATCCAACCGAGCCTGGCGTACGGCCGATCCGAGATGTGGCGAGAAGACGGTCCGGTCGGTGGCCTGCAGAAGACGGTTGTCGATGGCGAGGGGCCGGTCGTTACGCGCCCAATCCTCCATTTCGAACACGTCCGCCGTGTAACCGCCGAGTTCACCCGATTTCAGCGCATCGGCGACAGCCCCTTCATCGACCAGCGAGCCGCGGCCCGGGTTGATAAGGAAGGCCCCCGGTTTCATCTGGCCGATCGTCTCCGCGTTCAGCAAATGCAGCGTTTCGGCGGTGAGGTGCAGCGCAAGGACGACGAAGTCGCTGACTTTCAGGAGATCGTTTATGGGAAGGTGCTGGAGACCCATTTCGTCTTCTTCGGCCGCGCTGAGCCCGCGTCGGTCCGCGTAAACGAGACGTGCACGGAAGCCCGAAAGCCGTTGCGAGACGGCGCGTCCGACCGCGCCCATGCCGACGATGCCGATGGTGGAGCCTGCCAGCCCCGTCCCGTAGAAGCGGGGCCGCCAACCGGCAAACTCTCCGCTGCGCACATAACGGTCGCCTGGCAACAGGTTGCGGCCGAGGGCGATCATCATGCCCACCGTCAGCTCGGCTGTCGGGTCGGTGAGTAGATCGGGAACGATGGTCAGCCAGACGCCGTGCTCGGTGCAGGCTGTCCGGTCGAAATTGTCGTAGCCTTTCAGTGCGCCGGCGATGATCCGGAGCTTCGGACATGCGTCCAGCATATCCGCCGTGATGCGGTCGGGCATGAATGCCATGATCGCATCGGCGTCGCGTGCGCGGGCAACCACCTCATCTGCACTCCAGGGGCAATCGCTTTCGTTTGCGATGACGTCGTGCGCTTGGGCCAGACGCGAAATGACCTCGTCGTGTACCCGGTTCGTAACGACAATCCTGCAGCGTGCCATGCCGCATCCTCCATCTAATCTATGCATAAAAATGATTGAAATAATGATCTATTGTCAATAGGCATAGATAGAGATTCGGTTCGGAGTATGATTTCCGGTCAGGGAGTAGACCAAATGGAACTCAGATTTGTCGGGTGTGGCGATGCGTTTGGAAGCGGCGGCCGTTTCAATACCTGCTTCCATGTTGAGAGCGAGAGCACGTGTTTCCTGATCGACTGCGGCGCCACATCCCTGGTTGCCATGAAGCAGTTCGGGATTGACCGAAACGCCATTGATACGATCCTCATCACGCATTTTCACGGCGATCATTTCGGCGGGATTCCCTATTTCATCCTGGACGCGCAGTTCTTCGCCAAGCGCACCCGTCCGCTGACGATCGCAGGCCCGGAGGGGCTGCCCACCTGGTACGAACGCGTCATGGAAACGGCATTTCCCGGATCCTCGAAGACCAAACAGAAATTCGATCTCCATCTGGAGGAACTCGAACCGGGTCCGTCGGTCCGCATTGGCGGTCTCGATGTCACGGCGGCCCGCGTTCGCCATGGAAAACCCGAGGGTCCGTTCTTCGCATATCGCATCGGCGTCGACGGCAAGACGATTGCCTATACCGGGGATACGGAGTGGGTCGACGCGCTCATTCCGATCGGGAAAAAGGTGGACCTGTTCATCGCGGAGGCCTACTTCTACAACAAGACGGTACCGCTGCATCTCGATCTCGGCACGCTGGAAAGCAAACTTCCTGCCATTCAACCCCGGCGTCTCGTGCTGACCCACATGAACGACGACATGCTGCGGCGCATCGACGAACTGGATTTTGAAACCGCGGAAGACGGGAAGGTGATAACCGTCTGATCACTTCGGGTTCCCGTGCAGGAGAGTAAAACAGAATGACTGGACCGCTGTCGGGCGTGCGCGTGCTCGAGTTTGGCCAGATTGCCGCGGGCCCGTTCGCGGGATCACTGCTGGCCGATCTCGGGGCCGATGTCGTCAAGGTTGAAAATCCGTCGGGCGGCGACGGCATGCGCCAGTGGCCGCCATTGACGCAGAACAGCGAGGGCCGGGCGTTCAGCGAGAACTTCGCCTCTCTCAATCGCAACAAACGCTCAATTGCCCTGGACCTGAAAGACGAGGCCGACATCGCCCGGCTGAAAGACCTCGTCCGCACGACGGATATTGTGCTGGAGAATTTCAGGGCGGGCGTGATGGACCGGCTGGGTCTGGGATATGACGCGCTGCGAACGTTCAACGCGCGTCTGGTCTACTGTTCCATATCCGGGTACGGGCAGACCGGACCTTACGCCCGGAAGGGAGCCTTCGACGTCACCGTGCAGGCCATGAGCGGCCTCATGTCGGTGACGGGTGAGGACGGCCAGCCGCCCGTCAAATGCGGCGTACCCGTCGGCGACTTTTGCGCCGGTCTGTATGCCGCCTACACCATCACCGCCGCGCTGATGCAGGCGCGCGAAACCGGACAGGGCTGTTATATCGACTGTTCGATGCTGGGTTCGCTCATCGGCGTTGCGGCCCTGCAGACAAGCGAGTTCTTCGGCACCGGCAAACCCGGCAAACGATTGGGGTCGGCGCATCCGCGCAACGCGCCGTATCAGGCGTTCCGCGCGAGCGACGGCTACTTCGTCATCGCCGCAGGCAACGATGCACTCTGGGCGGAGGTCGCCGAGGCGGTGGGCCGGCCGGAACTGACCAACGATCCCCGGTTCGCCACACAGGCGGACCGCGCCACAAACCAGGATGATCTGCGCGTTCTTCTCGAGAAGCGCTTCGCCGACCGGACCGCAGCGGCCTGGCTGAAGGAGATGGACGAGCGCGGCGTGCCGTGCGCGCCGATCAACGGCTATCAGGACATTCTGAACGACCCGCACGTGACAGAGATGAACCTGGTCCGGCCCGTCGTACTGCCGAACGGTGTGGAAACGCAGACGACCGCCTTTCCGGTCTCGATTTCCGGTCATGATTTCGAGATTTCCCGGCCGCCGCCTGAGCTTGGCGATCATACCGAAGAGGTGTGCCGCGAGTGGTCGGAAGAGGGCCGCAAGGACTGACCGGAGATTCGCTGGCGAACCATGCCCGAAATGTCCATTCCGTCGGACCAGACTTGCGGCAATCGAACGACCGTTCTCGACTTGTTATGGGTGTTTCACCTTGTCCGATTGAGCATCACTCTTTCCGTGAGAGGATCTCGTTCACACCGACGGACCAGTCCGGATCGTCGTGTTTGTGCCAATAGGCGTCGATCAGGCGCTTAGTGACCGGGCCCGCGTTGCCATCTCCCACAGGTTCAGTATTGATCCGTGTGATCGGCATGATCCCGCCTGCTGTCGAGGTCGCGAAGGCCTCATCCGCGTTTGCGAGTTCGTCAGCGTGGACGTCGCGCTCCTCGACCGCCATGCCGAGACTTCGCGCAAGCTCAATGGCCGTACGGCGCGTCACGCCCTCAAGCACGCCGCGCCGGGGGGTCGAGAGCGTCTGAGCATGAACCGCGAAGACGTTGAATCCCGGGCCTTCCGTCAGGTTCCCGCCGGCGTCTTTCAGGATAACGTTTTCCGCCCCTCTGTCGTAGGCGTCGTAGAGACCCATAACGAAATCCAGCCAGTGATAGTTCTTCACCCTCGGGTCCACCGATGCGGGCGGAATGCGCTGGATTTCCGAGACGGCGACGGAAAGGCCCTGTTCCCGACGATCGGGGTGAAGAATCCATCCGAACGGTATCGCGAAGCAGACCAGCCTGTTCTCGGCATCGCGCGGATCGCGGGAAAATGTGGGAGACGTTCCGCGGGTCAGGACCATTTCGACATAGGCGTCTTCGTGACCGGAACGGGAGACACACTCCGCCAGGATCATCTCCAGCTCGGGTTTGCCGACAGGCAGTTCCAGGTGAATGCGGCGCGCGGATTCCAGAAACCGGTCGATGTGAACATCCAGCCTGAAGAATCGGCGCTTCCAGACATGCACAACGTCATACGTCGCATCCGAGTGAAGAAATCCCCAATCCAGGACCGAAATCTTCGCATCTTCCATGGGCACGTAGTCGTGATCGATATAGGCGATGCCTGGCGGTACGAGCATGCGTCCCTCCTATAAAGGTCTGTCGAGACGTTGGCGCTCCTACAGCGCAGCCATGGCTGTTTTCGCCGCGTTAGGATAATGCACCTGATACGCCTGAACGACGCCATTGATGATCATCTCGACCGCGACGGCGGCCAGTATGATCGCCATGATCCGCGTGATCACACTGATCACGGTGTTTCCGAGAAACCGGGCGATCGGATCCGCGAACAGCAGTCCGAGCCAAACCAAAAGACATATGCCGATGACGACAGGGAGCAACGTTACGATCTCACTGCTGTCGTCGAGGAGATGCGTGAAAAGGATGATGGTTGCGAAAGTGCCGGGGCCGATCGTGAGGGGAATGGCCAACGGGACGACGGCGATGTTCTTGTGTTTCTTTTGACCGGCGGCCGCCGCCTTCGTGTCTCCTTCCGCGGGTGGATCGTCCTTCAACATGGACAGTCCGATCCCGAGAACGATGATGCCCCCGGCGATCTGGAACGCGGGAACGCTGATGCCGAAAAACCTGAGAATCTCTTCGCCAATGAACGTCGCGACAACTGCGGCCGTGACCACCGCCAGCGCGATGACACTCGCCGTTCGCTTGCGTTCCTCAGGCGAGTATCCTTGCGTCATGCCCAGGAATACCGGGATTCCGTAAATGGGGTTGAGCAAGGCCACGAGGGCTGCAGCGAATTTGAGAAAGATGGTCTGATGGAACAGTTCCGACAGTTCGCCCACGCCAGCTCCCCCGATATCTGGTTCTCAAAGTTTGCGCGAACGCCGCGCCACAGCACCATCCGTGCAATACAGATCTATCGACCGTGTATCCCACGCCCGCGTTTCACACATAGCTTGGGACCGCGCAGTTTGCCAAGCAGCTCGTAAGACGATTCGCCAGTTTGAGCCCGCAGCTAATTGAGCGCTTTGGTCTCGGAACCGCCGATACTTGTGCCGGTACTTGTAATGTCGCGATTGACCGGTCAGCGGTCGCATTCCGGTTAGCCGCAAAACCGGGTTTGGCGCATCTTGGGGCTGCTGTGGTTTACCAAAGAACTGCCGGGAGACAGCGTGATGAAAACACAAGCGCGCGTTGTGGTGATCGGTGGCGGCGTCGTCGGCGTCAGCACGCTTTACCACTTGGTGAAGAAGGGCTGGAAGGACGTTGTCCTTATCGAGCGAAAGGAACTTACCTCAGGCTCGACCTGGCACGCGGCCGGCCTTTTGCCGCTGTTCAACGTCTCCTATTCGGTGGGACAGATCCACAAATACTCCGTCGCGCTCTACCAGCGCCTCGAAGAGGAAACCGGCAAGAACGTCGGGTTCGTCCAGTGCAGCAACATCCGTCTGGCGCGGACGCAGGATCGGATGGACGAGTACAACTACTATGCCGGCATCGCAAAAACGATCGGCATCGACGTCCGTTTCATAACACCTAAGCAGGTCAAGGAGATTTGGCCGCTGTGCAACATTGACGGCATCGTCGGTGCGATACAGCACCCCGAGGACGGGTATATTCAGCCCGCCGACCTCACACAGGCGCTGGCGCAGGGCGCGCGTGACGGCGGCGCGGAAATCTATCGCAACACGACCGTCACCGGCATTCACCAGAAGCCGAGTGGCGAGTGGGTCGTGGCGACCGACCAAGGCAAAATCGTTTGCGAGCATATCGTCTCGGCGACGGGGAATTTCGCCCGGAAAACCGGTGCCATGGTCGGCCTCGATATTCCGGTCATCCCCGTAGAGCACCAGTTCATCGTCACCGAGCCGCACCCGGAAATCGTAAAGCGCCACGAGGCCGGGTTGCCGGAAATGGGCGTGCTGCGCGAGTCCGATGCGTCCTACTATATGCGCGAGGAAGCGAGAGGGCTTCTGCTCGGACCGTATGAGGCCGGCGCACCGTGCTGCTACGTGGACGGGCCCGACGCCGACTCCGAGTATGAATTGTTTCAGGAGGACATCGAGCGGCTTGAGCCGCATATCGCCGCCGCCATCAACCGGGTTCCGGCCTTCGGCGAAGTCGGCGTAAAGCAAGTCTACAATGGCGCCATTGCCTATACCCCGGACGGCTCGCCGATCATCGGCCCGGCCTGGGGCTTGAGGAATTTCTGGCTGAACGAGGGACACAGTTTCGGCGTGACAGCGGCGGGCGGAGCTGGCTGGCAGCTCGCGGAGTGGATGGTTGAGGGCGAACCGTCGATTGACATGATGGGCGTCGACCCGCGGCGGTTCGGACCCTACGCGTCACGCGGATATCTGCGGACCAAGAATGAAGAAGCTTACCGCAACGTCTTTACGGTCCACTTTCCCGATGAGGAGAGGGCAGACGCCCGGCCGCTCAAGCAAGCCCCTTGTTATGACCGCATGAAGGCGCGCGGCGCCGTGTTCGGCCAGCTCTACGGGTGGGAGCGCCCGAACTGGTTCGCGCCGAAAGGCGTCGAGCCGAAGGATGAGTGGAGCTTCCGCCGCACCAACTATTTCGAGCATGTTGGAAATGAATGCCGCCACGTGCAGGAGAACGTGGGCGTTCTGGATATGACGGCCTTCTCGAAGTTCGAAGTGCGGGGGCCGGATGCCGAGAGCTGGCTCGATGGGCTGTTCGCGAACCGTATTCCGAAACAGGCGGGACGCATCGGGCTGTGCCATCTGCTTTCGCTGAACGGCGGCGTGCGCTCGGAGTTCACGGTTTACCGGGAAGGCGAAGACGAATTCTATCTGGTGTCCGCCGGTGCGATGGAGCGCCACGATTTCGACACGCTGCAAAAGACCCTCAACGGTCGGAACGTGTCCTTGGAAAAGGTCACGACGCAGTATGGCGTCCTCGTGCTGGCCGGACCCAAATCCCGCGACCTGCTGCAGAAGCTGACTGACTGCGATCTCTCGAACGAGAATTTTCCCTGGCTGACCGGGCAATTCATCAATGTGGGCTGTGCGCAGGCGCGCGCCCTGCGGGTCAATTTCGTCGGCGAACTCGGGTGGGAGCTGCATCACCCCATCGAGATGCAGAACTACATCTATGATCTTCTGTTCGATGCGGGAGCGGAGTTCGACCTGCGGCCCTTCGGCATCCGCGCCATGGACTCGCTGCGGATTGAAAAATCCTACCGGCTGATCCCGCGTGAATTGTCGATCGAGTATGCGGCGTTGGAGTCCGGCCTCGACCGGTTCGTGAAAACGAAGGGCCGGGAGTTCATCGGTCGCGAGGCGTTGCTCGCGTGGCAGAAGAAGGGCTTCGCGAACGCGTTCGTCACGCTGGAGGTCGGCGACGTGACGCACAGCGATGCACGTGGCAATGAGCCCATCTATCACAAAGGTGAACTGGTCGGCCGATGCACCAGCGGCAATTTCGGTTGGCGGCTCCAGAAATCGCTGGCCCTCGGCATGGTGCCTCCGGCGCTCGCCGAGGAGGGCACCTCGTTCGAGGTCGAGATTCTCGGCGATCGCTACCCCGCAACCGTCATTCCGGAGTCTCCCTATGACCCTGAAAACGCACGGCTCCGGTCGTAGGACCATGGATATGGGATCCACACGGAATCTGGACGCGTCGGCGCATCACGCGGAGAGTACGAGCGGCACAGCGAACGAAATCTCGACGCTGTTGCAGGATTTCGCGGTCGAGGTGACGGCTGACGAGGTGCTTGCGACCGAGCACATCTCCGCACTGATCCCGCCCGGTACGCAGGTCTATTTGCCGCTGCTGCCGAACCGCACCCTGGCGGAGAGCGTGCCGGCGGCTGAACGGCTGGCGCGCGAAGGCATGATCCCGGTGCCGCACATCGCCGTCCGCAAGCTGGCAAGCGAGAGCGAGCTTTCCGAGACGCTGGAGCGGATGCGCGAGATGGCGGGTGTCACCTCGGCTCTCGTCATAGCCGGCGATACGAACGACGTTACCGGCCCTTATGCGGGCAGCCTCGATCTGCTGGAGAGCGGACTGCTGGAACGCGCCGGGATCACCAACATCGGCATCGCCGGTTACCCCGAACCTCATCCGCTGATCGCTCCGCCGGTCATTTGGGAAACGCTCAGGCGCAAGTGCAGCATTGCCGCGTCGAGCCCGGCTGAGTTCCGCATCGTGTCGCAATTCACGTTCTCCTCACAATCGGTGATCGATTGGGTGGACGAGCTCCGGCAAAACGACGTTACGCTGCCGGTCACCGTCAGTGTGCCGGGACCGGCGAAACTCAGAACACTGCTTGCCTATGCAAGGCGCTGCGGTGTGTCGACCTCTCTCCGGCAACTGACCAGAAACCGCAAGGCCATCCTGGGTCTGGCGACTGTCAGCGCACCGGACCAGGTCGTCACCGGCCTGGCGCGCCACAAGGGTTCATCGCCCGACAGCACCGTGGCCGGTGTTCTGTTCAACGTGTTTGGCGGGTTTGAGGAGACGGCCGGGTGGATTCGCGCGGCCCAGAACGGCTGGATTGCCATGAACCGGGCCGGGACGGGGTTCACCATCGAATAGAATGTCAGTGCGCGCGGGCGTCCATTGCCATCACGTGCAGATCTTCGAGCGGAATATATGCGGCATTGCGGTCGACCTGTGGGGAGACCCCATACCGGTTGCGGTAACACTTGGAGAAGTGCGAAGCCGATACGAAGCCGCTCGCAACCGCGACATCGACGATATTGAGATCGGTCTGCAGCAGCAGGCTGCGGGCATACTCCAGTCGCAGACCCAGATAAAAGCGCGCCGGGGACTGGCCGACATGCTGGCGGAACATGCGCTCGATGTGCCGACGTGAGAGATGCGTCCGGTCCGAGAGTTCGGCCAGACTCAAGGGCTCGGTGATGTTGGCCTCCATCTGCTCGACGATGTACATCAGCTTCTTGTTCTTCATGCCGCGCCTTGCGTTCAGGGGCAGGCGCTGCCGGTCATACGCATTGCGCACCCTGTCGGCGAGGCACTGCTCGCAGACCTTGGTGACGATCGCGTCTCCGAGCTGTTCGGAGATGATGTGCAGCATCATGTCGAGAGACGCCGTTCCGCCGGCGCAGGTGTAGATGTTCCGGTCCATCTCGAAGAGAGAGGAGTGGACCTCGATGCCGGGGAACTTCTCCGTGAAGCCGGGAAGGTTCTCCCAGTGAATTGCGCAGCGGCATCTCTCTAGCAGGCCGACTTCCGCAAGAATCCAGGCCCCGGTGCACAACCCGCCTACGGTGATACCGTGACCATGAAGACGCCGCAGCCATGCGAACAGTTTCGGGTTCTGATACCGCTCGACGTTCAGACCGGAGCAAACCAGAACCACGTCCGCAGGGGTGTGCTCCTGAGACGGGGCCGCGAGATCGGCGAGTGAGGCGTCAACCTGCATCGACACGCCGTTGCTGGCGGTTACGGGTTCGCCGTCGCTCGAAACCAGCCGCCAGTCGTAGGGCTCGCCGGGATGGAACCGGTTCGCGAGCCTTAGAGGTTCGATCGCGGTGGCGAACGCAATCATGGAGAAATTCGGGACAAGATAGAACAGGAATGTCCGCGTCCGGCTTTCGCACGCATCCATGATTGTCTCTCCGGGCTCTGCACCAGCCATGGCGCTTTACGCGCGGTCGTGAGTCGCAAACGGTACAGTACGCTCAGGCCCCGAAGCATATTATCAATTGGCTTGATTGCGCAATTTCTCGCTTGGAATTGCGTTATGTAAGCAGCTTGCGCTTTCCAAAAGGGCGTGTCTCGGAAGAGTTTGCCGATGAAAGACTATTCGTTTCTCTCGCTTGTCAGGGAAGGGCTCCGCGGCCATACGGGCTGGCCGCGGGTTTGGCGCCACCCCGAGCCCAAACAGTCATATGACGCGATCATCATCGGCGGTGGCGGGCATGGCCTCGCGACGGCGTACTACCTCGCCAAGGAACACGGGATGCGGGATATCGCCGTCCTGGAAAAGGGGTGGATCGGCGGCGGCAATGCGGGCCGAAACACCACCGTGATACGCTCCAACTATCTTTACGATGAAAGCGCGGCGATTTACGACCATGCGCTCGAGCTCTGGGAAGGTCTCGGGCGCGAGCTCAATTTCAATATCATGATGAGCCATCGCGGCGTGCTGAACCTCGCGCACGACGAGCACGAGGCGCGCGACCTCATACGCCGCGTCGAGGCAAACCGGTTAAACGGTGTTGACGCCGAGTGGCTCGACGCGGAGGGGGTCAAGGCGTTCTGCCCGGTCATCGAGATTTCTAAGTCGGCGCGTTATCCGGTTGTCGGCGGCACGTTGCAGCGCCGCGGCGGTGTCAACCGGCACGACGCGGTTGTGTGGGGGTATGCACGCGCCGCCGACAGGCTTGGTGTCGACATCATCCAGCAATGCGAAGTGACCGGCATCTCCATGAAGGCGGGTGCCGTCACGGGTGTCGAGACGACACGTGGGACGATCCGCGCTCCCAAGGTTGCCAGTGTGGTGGCGGGCCATTCAAGCATCGTGGCGGCAATGGCCGGCCTCCGGCTGCCGATTGAAAGCCATCCCCTTCAGGCGCTGGTGTCGGAACCGATTAAACCCGTGTTGCCCTGTGTCGTCATGTCAAATGCCGTTCACGTCTATTGCAGCCAGTCGGACAAGGGGGAACTGGTGATCGGCGCGGGTATCGATCACCATCTGAGCTACACGCAACGCGGCAGCCTGAACATCATCGAGGAGCAGATGTCGGCGATCATCGAGCTGTTTCCGATCTTCTCGCGGCTGAAGATGATGCGGCAGTGGGGCGGTATCGTCGATGTCTGTCCCGATGCCAGTCCGATCATCTCGAAGACCCCCGTAAAGGGGTTCTACATTAATGCCGGATGGGGTACCGGCGGATGGAAAGCCACGCCGGGGTCGGGCCACGTGTTCGCGCACACCATCGTCCATGACGAACCGCATCCCATCGCCGCGCCGTTCGCGTTGGAGCGCTTCACGTCCGGTGCCCTCGTCGCCGAACACGGCGCCGCGGCGGTCGCGCACTGAGGAAGCAGACAATGTTCGTGATCGAGTGCCCCTGGTGCGGACCCCGCGATCAATCGGAGTTCTCATGCGGTGGCGAAGCGCATATCTCGCGGCCGGCAGAGCGCAGTGACATGAGCGACGAGGAATGGGCGGAGTTTGTTTTCATGCGGACCAACGCCAAGGGGCTGTTTGCCGAACGCTGGAACCATGCCGCGGGGTGCCGGCGCTGGTTCAATGTCCTGCGCAACACCTCGACTGACGAAATCCTCGCGGTCTATCGGATGGGCGAGACACCGCCGGATGTGAGCACCGGGCTGCCTGCGACGCCGTGCGGTGAAGCGGAGATCGGCTCGGGCAACGACGCGGCCAAGGTGATGGTCGAGGCCGCGGACGGGACCACGAACACACGAGATACGGTGTGACCGAGCAACCGTTTCGCATGGCACGCGGCGGGTTCATCGACCGCAAAAGGCGCGTGACGTTTCGTTTCGATGGCCGGAGCTTTTCCGGATATGAAGGCGATACGCTTGCCTCCGCGCTGCTGGCCGCCGGCGAGCACATGGTTGCGCGCAGCTTCAAATATCATCGCCCGCGCGGCATTCTCGGGTCAGGGTCGGAGGATCCGGCGGCGCTGGTCCAAGTCGGGTCAGGTCTTGCCGCGACCGAACCCAACGTCCGCGTCACCGAGCAGGAAATCTACGAAGGCCTCGAGGTGCATCCGCAGAACTGCTGGCCGTCGCTCAAATACGATATCGGTGTGGTCAACGACCTGTTCTCGGCATTTCTGCCGGCAGGCTTTTACTACAAGACGTTCATGGGACCGCCCGGGTCGTGGGGTGTCTTCGAATCGTTCATCCGCAAGGCGGCGGGTTTGGGGCTGTGTCCGCAAGAGCCTGATCCCGACGACTATGAGAGCCTGAACCGCCATTGCGATGTGCTGGTGTGTGGCGGCGGTCCGGCGGGCTTGATGGCCGCGCTCACGGCGGCGCGTTCCGGCGCCCGTGTCATCCTCGCGGAAGAGACGGCGCGGCTCGGTGGGCAGCTGCTTTCGTCCGACCCCGAGCACCTGCGGGTCGACGGGCTCGCGCCTGCCGAGTGGGTGGAGAAGATTGACGCCGAGCTTCGCGGTTTCGAAGAGGCGATGGTCCTCACGCGTACGACCGTCTGCGGTTATTACGCGGACAACTTCGTCGCCTTGTGGGAAAGGGTCTCGGATCATGTCGCGCCGGGTGAGCGCGACCCCGTCGTTCCGCGCCAGCGGCTGTGGCGTATCCGCGCGAAGCGTGTCGTGCTCGCCACGGGTGCAATCGAACGTCCGCTTGTCTTCCACGGGAATGACCGGCCCGGCGTCATGTTGGCCCGCGCGGCGCGCACCTATGCCAACCGCTATGGCGTGCTGCCGGGCCGAAAGGCCGTGCTTTTCACCAACAACGACCAGGCCTGGCGGACGGCCGTCACGCTCCACGATGCCGGTGCGGACGTGCCGGCGATCGTCGATGTGCGCCATGAGGTGCGCGGGTCACTCCTGGACCAGGCCGCGAGCCGGAACATCACTGTGCATCTCGGCACCGTGGTGACCGGGTCATCGGGCCGTCACCGCCTGCGCGACGTGACGGTGCGCGCTCTCGATGGCAGTGGCGGCGTCACGGGCGGTGAGACGCGCATCGCCTGCGACCTGCTGGCGGTATCGGGCGGTCTCACGCCCAATGTTGCCCTGTTTTCCCAGTCCCGCGGCCGGCTTGTGTATGACGATGCGCTGGCCGCGTTTCGTCCGGGCCAGTCCTGGCAGAAAGAGGTTTCGGTCGGAGCCTGCAACGGCACGATGTCACTTGAAGACAGTCTCTCGGAGGCCACGTGCCGCACGGTCGACGTCATGAAGGAGGTTGGTCTCAAGGCCAAACCGCTCAAAGTCCCGAGCATTTCCGGAAGCGAATTCAGTTCAGGCGCGATCTCGGCTTTGTGGGAGGTTCCTTCGGGCCTGCCGGCGAAAAAGGTACGGGCGTTCGTGGATCTGCAAAGCGACGTGGCCGCGAAGGACCTGCGCCTTGCCGTCGCGGAAGGATACGACTCCGTCGAACACGCCAAACGCTACACCACCGTGGGCATGGGAACCGATCAGGGCAAGACGTCGAGCATGAATGCGTTCGGCGTGCTGTCGCAGGCACGCGGCGTCACCATGACCGAGCTCGGCGTGACAACCTACCGCCAACCCTACAAGCCGGTGACGTTCGGCGCGCTGGCGGGTCAGCATGTGGGAAAGCTGTTCCAGCCGCGGCGCACAACGCCGATGCACGACTGGCACGTCGCAAACGGTGCCGTGTTCGACCCCGTCGGGGACTGGCTCAGGCCGTGGGTTTACCGGCGCGAGGGGGAAACCCATGAGGACGCCCTGATGCGCGAATGCCGCGCCGCGCGCGAAAGCTGCGCCGTGCTCGATGCCTCGACCCTGGGCAAGATCGACGTGCGCGGTCCGGACGCGCGGGAATTCCTGAACAGGGTCTACACCAACGCCTGGAGCAAGATACGGTCCGGGCAATGCCGATACGGCCTCATGCTTGGCGAGGACGGCATGGTGATGGATGACGGGGTGACGGCTTGTATCTCGGACGACCATTTTCATATGACCACCACGACAGGCGGTGCCGCGCGGGTTCTCGGGTGGCTGGAGGACTACCTTCAGACCGAATGGCCTGACCTCAAGGTCTATCTGACGAGCGTCACCGAGCAGTGGGCGGTGGCGTCCATCTGCGGGCCGGAGAGCGGAAAACTGGTTGCCGCCCTTTGCGACGGGGTTGACGCCGACCCGGAGACGTTTCCCTTCATGAGCTGGAAGGAAACCGCGGTGGATGGCGTGCCCGCGCGCATCTTCCGCGTGTCGTTCACCGGCGAGCTGTCGTTCGAAATCAACGTGCCGGCGGACTATGGGCTTTGGCTCTGGGAACGGATCATGGAGACAGGCGCCGCGCATGGCATTGTGCCCTACGGGACAGAAGCGATGCACCTGCTGCGTGCCGAGAAAGGGTTCATCATTGTCGGACAGGACACAGATGGGACAGTTACGCCGATCGATCTGCGGATGGGAAGGATCGTCAAGAAGAAGGGCGATTTCATCGGCAAGCGCTCGCTCTTCCGGTCCGATACCGCCCGCGCGAACCGCAAGCAACTGGTCGGCCTTCTGACCGACGATCCCGATGTCGTTTTGCGGGAGGGCGCGCACCTTATTGCCACGTCCAGCGAACCGGCGCCGCCGGTCCCCATGCTCGGCCATGTGACATCGAGTTACATGAGCCCGAACATCGGCCGGTCCATTGCGCTGGCGCTCGTTCAGTCGGGCGGCGAGCGGATGGGCGAACGGCTGTATGCAACCCGCGCGGACGGACCGCCGGTGCCCGTCACCGTCACGGAAACCGATTTCCTTGCGCAACGGGAAGGCGCCGATGCCTGATCGCCGCATATCTGCGTTGGCGCACCGCACGCCGTTGCAGGCAGGCGATGGCGCGCTCTCGCTTGCCGAGCGACCGCAGGTCGCGATGCGCGGCCTTCGCGTCGATGCGAAGGCGGCAAACCGTGCACTCAAGAAGACGAAGGGGCTCGCTCTGCCGGAGACGCCGAACACATCGCGGCACACAGAGGGAGTGCACATTCTTTGGCTCGGCCCGGATGAGTGGTTGTTCCTGGGTGAGGTGGATGCGGTGCATGCGTTGCGAGACCGGCTTGGAGATGGGCTCGCGCAGATTCACCATCAACTTCTCGACGTCCGCGATCAGAACGCCGTCATTGCGCTATCGGGCAAACGCGCCCGCGAAGCCCTGATGAAGCTCACCACGCTCGATCTGCATCCAGGCGTGTTTCGGCCCGGTGACGTCGCGGGGTCTCTGTTCGGCAGAGCCACGGCCACCCTGCACCTGCTGGAGACGTACGACCCTGAGCGCGATCCTGAGTTTCTCCTGATCGTGCGCCGGTCGTACGCAGACTATCTCTGGTGCGTGCTGGCGAGGGCAGGGCGGGAGTTCGGACTGCCCGATCAGACGCCGAAAGCCGGCGAGATCATGCGCCCGTGACCCGAGACGCGTGATCTGCCGGCTCTGGAAAGTGGTTTGAGCTAGGACGTCTGTTTCCCGAGCGGTATCTGCTTTTTCGGATCCTTGAACGGTACCGGTACGACTTCTGCGTCGACCAGCCCATCCCCGGGAAGCGCGACCTGCAGGCTCTGCCCGATCTCCGCATACTCGACCGGCACCATCGCAAGGGCGATGTTGGTGTCGAGCGAGGGCGACCAGAACGCGCTGGAGACATAGCCCTGCGGGGAGCCGTCAGCGTGAACGAGGTAGAAGTCCTCATTGTACCAGGTGAGGGGCTTGCCACCCATCGTGATGCCCACCAGCTTTTCGGTGACACCCTCGTCGTGAATCCGCTTCAGCGCCTCCTTGCCGATGAAGTCGTCCTTCTCGAAATCGATCTGCCAGCCAAGTCCGACTTCAAACGGATTGGTCTCGATATCCATGTCCTGACCCCAGGACAGGATGCCCGCTTCCAGCCGGCGGATATGAGAGGGCGCGATGACGTGCAGGTTGAACTCCACGCCGGCTTCCTTGACCGCATGCCAAAGACGGTCGGCGTTTTTCGTCGCATCCCGAAGGTAGATTTCGTAACCGACTTCGGCTGAAAACCCGGTGCGCGAGATTTCAACGTCCATGCCGTTGAGCGTGGCCGACATCACCCCGTAATAGGGGACGTCGTCGATTGCCGAGCCGAACAGTTTGGTCATCAGCCCTTTGGCCTTCGGCCCCTGAATCTGCACCGGGCACACGTCGATTTCGTGAATCTCCACATTGTACTTGCCGGTGGCGTTCAGCCCCTGCAGCCAGGCCCAGACGTCTGAATCCGAGATCGAGAACCAGAACTCGTCATCGGCGACGCGCAACAGGACAGGGTCGTTGATGATGCCGCCATACTGATTGCAAAGGATCACATATCGGCCCTGACCGGTCTTCAGCTTGGCATGTACGTCACGGGTGATCACCAGGTTGACGAAGTCCGCGGCATCCGGACCTTTGACCTGGATTTGCCGTTCGACCGCGACATTCCACATGGTGACGTGCTGGGTGATGTACTCATACTCCTTGAGGAGGCCGCCTTCCTCGAGCGGTACATAGGCCCGCGGGTGGTAAATCCGGTTGTAGACGGTGTAGCACCAGCAGCCTTCCGCATGTGACAGGTGCCAATAAGGCGATTTGCGCACACGCGTCGAGATCAGCATTTTTGCATCGCTGTTGCCGGACTGGCGCAGGTTGATGGGAACCCGACGGCGTTTCAGCTTCGGGAGATAAACTGGGAATTCGTCCGCGTCATGCGCGGACGAAGGGTCAAGAGCAGTAGCCGCGTTCATGGCGATGCCTCCACCTTCAAATGATCGATTTGCAAGCAGTTGTTTTCAAGTCGTCCGGGTGTCGCTGCAAGGTCCTGCAGACGATGACCTCGAACAGTCAGAGTGGACGCGAATGCGGAGCGTGTCTTTTCTGAAAACGACATGTGGATCGCCTGGAACCGTCTCTCCGATGCCGCTCGCAGACAGACCGTGGACATCGCGTGCGGCTACAATGATGCGCGGAAGGGAAGTGCGGATGGGCGATTTTATTGAACGTCGTATAGGCGGGATGTCGCCGGGGGAGCTGTCTGAGGCCGTGTTCGCCGGTCGCATTCTCTGCTTCGAGGGATTGCCTCCCGTCAACGACGTCGTCACAGCCGCGCGCCGTGCCGTCTCGGGCGCCTTTGATGATGCCGATCCGCTGACCGTCCACGCGGACCTCGACAGCTCCGATTACGAGCAACGCTACGCGGCCGCACGGCGCGCCTTTCAGAACGACAGTGCCGCAGTGCGTGCCATGGAAGCGGCGCTGGTGGCGGCTGGACTGGAACGTGACGCCTGTTACCGCGACCGGCTCGTGCTGCGCATTTCGCCGCCGCATGCCCGGACCTATCGACGGGGCTTTGGCGCGATCCCCCCGCATCGCGACAGCTGGGGATCGGGAGTATACAGCCAGATCAACTGGTGGATGCCGGTCTATCCGTTGAGCGCGGAGAACACGATGGCGATCTTTCCGGCGCATTGGACGAAGCCGATAGAGAACGACAGTGACGGCTGGGACTGGACGCGTGCCGGAAAAGACCCGGATGCTCCGCTGTTGCCGACCGCAAAGAGTGAGCCCGACCGGACGGGCGAGGTCCGTCTCGATATCGCGCCCGGCACCCTGGTCGCATTCTCCGGAGCACATCTCCACGCCAGCGTGCCCAACACCACGCCGCACGCGCGAATCTCGTGCGAAACACGCAGTGTCAGCGTGCGCGATCTGGTCTCGGGTTGCGCGGCGCCGGATATCGATGGCGGCGGCGCCGAACCGGCCTACACATGGTTTCGACGGTTTGGCGACGGAAAGGTTCTGGAGCCGCAAGAAACTTCGGCGCAGATCGCAAGATCGCGCTGAGGACCGCCGGTTCGGTCGCAATCAGCCAAGTATCTGTCGTGATTTGTCAACAAAGCGTCGTATTGACGGCAGCAACCCGTCCTGTGCTGTCGCAAGCTATGCACAGGCCGCGTGCGCCTCTTTCTGACGCAGGCGCAACTTTCGACAACGAGCGGCTCAGACCGGTGGCAATGGCGTGGCGGCAATCGCACGCCCGAGTATTGCCGCTGAAACAGGCAACCGCCCGGTCAAATCTTTCTCTCGACGGGGCGGTGAGGGCTCCAGCATGGCGGCATGAACCGCAGTTGGACCCTGCACGTTGTCGTACACTAGGGAGGGGGATCCGAATGAGCACCGTTGCGACCAAGAAATACAAGGTCGGCCAGGATAATGTGACGTTCCTGGGCCTTGACCTTCATAATCCTGTTTTCTTCATTTCCGGCGTCATTATCGTCGCCTTTGTCATCCTCACACTGATGTTTCAGGCCAGCGCCGGGGATTTTTTCGGCTGGCTGCGGCCATGGCTGACGACCCAGTTTGACTGGGTCTTCATGATTGCCGGGAACTTCTTTGTCCTTTTCTGTCTGTTCCTCATTGTTTCACCCTGGGGAAACATCCGGATCGGCGGCGCGGACGCCAAGCCGGACTATTCCTATCCAGGATGGTTCGCGATGCTGTTCGCTGCCGGCATGGGCATCGGACTGATGTTCTTCGGCGTGCTGGAGCCGGTTTATCATTTCCAGAATCCGCCGCTTGGCATCGATGCAGGCAATATCGACGCGGCGCGGGAAATCGGCATGTCGGCGACGATCTTCCACTGGGCGCTGCACCCTTGGGCGATCTATGCCGTCGTCGCGCTCGCGCTCGCCTTCTTCCACTACAATTTGGGACTGCCTTTGACGATCCGGTCGGCGTTTTACCCTCTGTTCGGTGAGCGGGTCTGGGGCTGGCTGGGTCACGTTATCGATACGCTTGCGGTCTTCGCTACGCTGTTCGGACTGGCAACCTCGCTCGGACTCGGGGCGGAACAGGCGCTCGCAGGTTTGAATCATCTCTTCGGCGTACCGGTCACGGACGTGACCAAAATCCTGCTGATCCTCGGCATCACCGGGATTGCCGTTGTTTCGGTGGTGCTGGGGATCGATGCCGGTGTGAAGCGGCTCAGCGAGATCAACATGGCATTGGCGCTCTGCCTGCTGGTTTTCGTGATCCTCGTCGGCCCGACCGGGGACATTATCAAAGGCGTCTTCGTGAACTTGTTCGACTATGTGAAAAACCTGCCCAATCTGAGCAACTGGGTGGGGCGCGACGACACCAAGTTCATGCACGGCTGGACCACATTCTACTGGGCGTGGTGGATCGCGTGGTCGCCGTTCGTCGGCATGTTCATCGCGCGCGTTTCCAGAGGCCGCACGGTGCGCGAGTTCATCATTTGCGTTCTGATCATTCCGTCGATCGTCGGTGTTATATGGATGACGGCGTTTGGCGGGACGGCACTGAGCCAGTTCATCAACGATGGCTACACCGGCGTCACGGAAACGGTTTCCGCGTGGAAACCCGAATTGTCGCTCTACAAGATGCTCGAGCCACTGCCACTCGCCGGCATCTCGTCTTTCATCGGTGTCGTGCTGGTTATCGTGTTCTTCGTCACGTCGTCGGACTCGGGCTCCCTGGTGATCGATACGATCACCGCGGGCGGCAAGGTCGACGCGCCGGTCGCACAGCGTGTGTTCTGGGCGATCTTCGAAGGACTCGTTGCAATTGCGCTGCTGATTGGCGGTGGCCTGACAGCCTTGCAGGCGGCGTCGATCTCGACAGGTCTGCCGTTCGCGATCGTGCTCGTACTGATGTGCGTCAGCGTCTTTATGGGGTTGCGGGCAACGACCAGATAGCCATCCGAACGGCTTTGCGCTGATGCAGAGGTTCCGCACGCGGGACCTCTGTTATCCGCGAATTGTAAGCCCGCGCGACGACCGGGCAGACGAACGCGTTTTCGGATCAGGTCGCCCGGTTACTTCCGAGAACGTCCGCCACGGCATCCGCCGTCGCCGCGACGATTCTGTCTGCTTCCGCGCGGGTGAGGCACAGCGGCGGCGCAAACCCGATGACGTCGCTATGCGGCATTGCCCGCGCAATCACACCTCTCTCCGTCATTGCCTGAACGACCTTTGCAGCGACCGCCTGAGACGAGTCGTAGAACTTGCGCGCAGACTTGTCTTCGACCAGCTCGACCGCGCACAGCAGACCTTCACCGCGCACCTCGCCGACGTGATCATGTGCGCCGAGCGCCGTCTTCATGGTTTCATTGAAGTATGCGCCGACCGTTCCCGCGTTTTCCACTAGGTTCAACTCGTCGATCAGCCTGAGGTTCGCCACACCGGCGGCCGCGCAAAGCGGATGCGCCGAATAGGTCCAGCCGTGTCCGATGGGACCCAGTTCGTCACTGCCCGCTTCAAGAACCTTCCAGACACTCTCGGAGAAGAGAGAACCTGACAGGGGTGCATAAGCAGAGGTCAGACCCTTGGCTATCGTCATGATGTCCGGTGTGATGTCATAGTGCTGGGAGCCGAACATGGACCCGAGCCGGCCGAAGCCGGTCACGACCTCGTCGGCAATCAGCAAGACGTCATGCTCCTCGAGAACCGGTTGTATGGCCTCCCAGTATCCTGCGGGGGGAGGGACGATGCCGCCGGTTCCGAGCACCGGTTCCGCGATGAAGGCCGCAACAGTGTCGGGATCTTCGCTGCGGATCAGCCGGTCAAGCGCATCGGCGCAGTATCGGGAAAACGCGTCCTCGCCAAGGTCGTCATCCTCGCGCCGATAATAATATGGCGCCTCGGTGTGGATCACGCGCGCAAGCGGAAGATCGAATTTCTCGTGAAAGACGGGAAGCCCGGTAAGCGAACCGGTCATCAGTCCGGAGCCGTGATAGCCACGATGACGTGAAATGATCTTCTTCTTCTCGGGCCTGCCGAGAATGTTGTTGTAGTACCAGACCAGCTTGATGTTGGTTTCATTGGCGTCCGATCCCGACAGCCCGAAATACACCTTGCTCATATGGTCCGGCGCCCGGTCCAGGATCATCTTTGCGAGCGTGATCGAGGCTTCGGTGCCGTGCCCGACATAGGCGTGATAGTAGGCCAGCTCATGCGCCTGTTCGGAGATCGCGTCGGCAATCTCAGGTCTGCCATACCCGACATTCACGCAATAGAGCCCGGCGAACGCGTCGATCAGCTCGTTGCCGTCACGGTCACGAATGTGAACGCCCTGACCGCCGGTCATTACGCGATGGGGCATGTCTCCTCTGGCGAATTTGCCGAGATGGGTCGAGGGATGGAAAAGGTTCTCCCGGTCCCAGGATTCAAGTTGATCGTTGCGTAGCATGTCCGTTAAGCCTCGATTCCAATGACGTCGCCGATCGCACCATGCGCGGCGTGATTTGGTTGCACCCTTGTCGGGTCAGCGGGTTTTTTGCCGGAGTTTTTCGGTCGCGGCCGCGTCAACCGCCCACGTGTCGGTGTCGATGACGGTGCCGTATTTGGTTTTCGCTTCCGCCGCCGACACGTACCCGTTCCGGACATCCTGCAGAACGTGCTCGGTGTCGCGTTCGAATGCAGGTCCGAAGCCGCCGCCGCCGGGCATCTCCAAAGTCACAATCGTGTCGGCCGGCAGCATCCGCGTGATCTTCGGTTCAAGCTTCTCGTTATTGTTGGTCAGGACCCGTCCGGCTTGACCTTCCGAGCCGCCTGCAAGGCCGGGTGCGGGAAACTTCGTCCGCTCGTACAGGCCGGAGAAGAGATACGGTTCATCGCTGAGCGTCTCGATTTCCATGACCTGTCCCAATCCGCCGCGATGCGTGCCGGCGCCGCCTGAGTCGTTTCTGAGTTCCCTTCTGTGAATCAGCAACGGCGATAGCGCTTCGATCACTTCCGCCGGAACGCCGGCAATCCCGCTGGGATAGGCTGCCGCGGAAAGCCCGTCCTTGTGTTTCAGCGCGCCGGTGCCGCCTGCCGAAAACCAGGTGAACGAAAAATGCTCGCCGGTCTTTCGTCCGCGGCCGGAAATGTGCGTATCCCACAAGCCGTCGAACCCGGGTGCCATGACCCGGTCCGGCAGCGCGTCGGCCAGTGCGCCCATGATGACGGAGGGAAGAAAATGGCCGACCAGATGACGGCCGCCGATGGCAGAAGGGTACGTCGCGTTGAGGAGGCTGCCTTCCTCGGCGACGATGTGAACCGGTCGAAAGCTCCCCTCATTGTTGGGGACATCAGGGGAGAGCGCGCACTTTATGCCGTAGGTTGTGTAGGCGCGGGTGTAGTTCAGGCAGACATTTACACCGAGCGGCACGGCGTCCGGAGAGCCGTCGAAATCCACCGTGAGTTCGTCGCCTTCAACGAGTATCTTGGCCTTCAGCAATAGCGGTTCATCGAAACCGTCAATGCAGAGTTCATAAGAATAGGACCCGTCCGGCAGATCGCGAATCCGCTCGCGCATGGCAGCTTCGGACCGCGATATGATCTCTTCGGACAGGTCCTCGATATCGTCCAGACCGAATTCGTCCATGAACGAAAGCAGCTGCTTGGCTCCTGCTTCGTTGCCGACGATCTGGGAATGGATGTCGCCTATGACTTCGTCGGGTGTTCGGACGTTCGCCTTGAGCAACTCGAACACAGCCTCGACCGGTTTCCCTCGGTCATGCAGCTTCATGACCGGAATGAACAGGCCTTCCTCGAACACGGATCTGGAATCGGCTGAAAGGCCGCGTCCTCCGATATCGAGCGCGTGGCAGCAATTCGCGAACAAGGCGACGACCTTGCCGGCCTTGAAGACGGGCGTCACCACCGTGATGTCGTTGAGCTGTGATGCGGTCTTCCAGGGGTCGTTGGTGACCAGCACGTCGCCCGGCATCAGCGTGTCGATGGGGAAGCGTTCGAGAAAGTGCATCACGCCGGTGGCCATGGAATTGATGTGTCCGGGCGTTCCGGTCACCGCTTGCGCGACCATGCGTCCCTGGCGGTCAAAGACGCCTGCCGATAGGTCTCCCGCCTCGCGTACGATTGAGGTGAAGGATGAGCGCATCAGCGCCGCCGCCTGCTCGTTGACCGTCGCGATCAGGCGGCCCCAAAGAATGTCCAACGTTATCTGATCTATCGCCATTGATTGCTTTTCCTTCCAGGCAGCGGACCTACTCGACCTTGGAAAGGTCGATCACAAGGTTGGCGTGTTGATCCACGTGGATTGTCGCCGGGCCATTCACGACGACAGTCGATTCCCGTTCTTCGATGACTGCGGGTCCGTCGAAACTCGCGCCCGAGCTCAGCTTGTAGCGGTCATAGACCGGAACATCCGCCACGCTCTTCTCATCGGGCAGGAACATCGCGCGATGTCCTTTGAGTGCAGTTGCGGGATCCGATGACTCTTGCGGGTCCGCCTGCGGCAGGATGAGGTCCGGCCTTGGGCCGCTGGCCAGCACGCGCCACGATACGACCTCGATCTCCGCGCCTTGCATCGTATGGCCGTAGATTGCGCTGTAGGCGTCTTCGAAGCTGCGCCTGATTTGCTCCAGGTGGTCGGCTCCGAAGTCACCGGGGGGTATCGGCACCCGAACTTCGTGGCCCTGCTTGACGTAGCGCATGTCGGCGAAGTGCTCGTAGCGGATCTGGTCTTCTTCAATTGTCCGATGCAGGATCTCCCTCCCTTGCTCTTGCATCTCGCGCAGAATGCCGGCGACGGCCGCCCAGTCCAGACCGTCCAGGGTTCCGGGGTAGGACCGCGCAAAATCCAGAGTCAAAGGTGCCGTGAGGAAACCGATGGAGGACATCACACCGGCTCCGAGCGGATAAATCACGCGCGGGCTGTGGAGTATCCGGGCAACACCGAAGGCGTGGACAGGCCCCGCACCGCCGAACGCGAAAACGGGAAACTTGGTGACATCCTTGCCCCGCTCAATCGTGTGAATACGTGCCGCCGACGCCATGTTTTCGTTCGCGAGCTGGTGGATGCCCCACGCGGCCTCGATGAGCGAGAGCCCCAGAGGCTCGGCGACCCTGCTTGAGATCGCCTGCTTTGCGGCCTCGATGTCGAGGTTCATCGTTCCGCCCAAAAAGAAATTCGGGTCGAGATAGCCGAGCACGAGGTCCGCATCGGTCACGGTCGGCTCCTCGCCACCGAGGGCGTAGGAAGCCGGGCCCGGGTCCGCGCCGGCGCTGTCAGGACCGACCTGAAGGCGCCGCAGCGCATCGATCCGCGCAATTGACCCTCCGCCGGTCCCGATCTCGATCATTTCGATAGCGGGGATTTTGACCGGCAGGCCGCTTTGTTTTTTGAACTGGTATTGGCGATCGACCTCGAACTCGTTCGCAATCAAGGGCTTTCCATCGGCGATCACGCACGCCTTTGCCGTCGTTCCCCCCATGTCGAAGGACAACAGGTCCCCGTGACCGAGCAACGCCCCGTAATGCGCCGCAGCCAGTGCACCGGCGGCGGGCCCGGATTCAACCAGGCGAATGGGATAGCGCTTGGCGGTCTCGATTTCGCATACGCCGCCGTTCGACTGCATGATGTACAGACCGGCGTCGAGCTTCAGCTCACCCGTCACACGGTCGCGCAGCCGGCCGAGGTAACTCTCGGCGATGCCTTGCACATAGACGTTGGCCAGCGACGTCGACGTCCGCACATATTCTCCAATCTCCGGAACAAGGTCGCTGGACAGCGTGAGCAGAACGTCGGGAAGTTCGTCCTGCAGGATTGCCGCGATCCGGCGCTCATGCGCATCGTTCGCATAGGCGTGCATCAGAGAAATGGCGACCGCCTCAACACCCTCGCGCCGTATCTCTGCGGCAATCGCGACAACCTCTTCATCGCGCAGAGGGGTGAGAACGCTCCCGTCGACGAGTACGCGTTCGTCCACCTCATAGCGCAGGTGCCGCGGCGCCAGGGGATCGGGCCGGCGCATGTACAGGTCGTACATGTCGTATCTGTGTTCACGGCCGATCTCGATTGCGTCGCGAAAGCCTTTGGTCGTGATCAGAGCCGTCTTCGCGCCCTTGCGTTCGATAAGCGCGTTGGTGAACAACGTCGTGCCGTGCACCACATGGGCAACATCTCCCGGATCCACGCCCGCATCGGCGCGGACCTTCTCCAATCCTGCTATGACGGCATCGTCGGGTTGCGCCGGCGTGGTCAGAACTTTGCCGAACTCCATCGCTGCGCCGTCCTCACGGACGAGCACAATGTCGGTGAAGGTTCCGCCGATATCGGCACCAAAGCGAAAAGACATGAACAACGACCTCGAACTAAAACTAGAACTGCGGACAGCCGTCTAGCTGCCCATTTGACTCGGAAGGTAGGTGGCGAGTCCCGGAAAGATCACCAGAAGGACAATTCCAACCATCAAAAGGAAAAAGAACGGCATGGTGTACTGCGCAACGCGCAGAATGTTCTCGCCGGTCATCCCCTGAAGGACGAACAGATTGAAGCCGACAGGCGGCGTGATCTGCGCCATCTCGACGACGAGAACCAGGAAGATTCCAAACCAGATACGGTCGATACCGACAGCTTCCACCACCGGGACAATGACCGCGGTGGTGAGGACGACCACGGAGATGCCGTCGAGAAAGCACCCGAGGATGATGAAGAAGACGGCGAATGCCGCAAGGAGCGCATACTGAGACAGGCCCATTGCGCCGATCCACTCCGCCAGAGTGCGCGGAATGCCGGTGAACCCCATGGCGACGGTCAGAAAGGCCGCACCGGCGAGAATCAACGCAATCATGCAGCTCGTTTTCGTGGCGCCGAGAACGCTGTCCTTGAAGACTTTCCAGCTGAGCGTCCCGTTGTACCAGGTGAGTACAAATGAGAGGAACACGCCGACCGCTGCGGCATCGGTCGGGGAGGCGAGGCCGGTATAGATGGAACCGATCACGCCGATTATCAGCAGCATGACCGGGATCAGGCTGCCCGAACGTCTGATCCGCTCCAGAAAGGGAACGTAGGCCGGTTTCTCCGGCATCTTGTCGCGGTTCATCAGCGCCCACAGGCTGACATAGCCCATGAACAGAACGATCAGCATGAGCCCCGGAAGTATGCCGGCGATAAATAGCCGGGCGATCGATTCCTCGGTCGCAACGCCATAGACGATGAGAATGATCGATGGCGGGATGAGCAGGCCCAGCGTTCCTGAACCCGCCAGAGTTCCGATCGACATCCGCTTGTCATAACCCCGGCTGTTCAGCTCCGGGACGGACATCTTTCCGACGGTGGCGCACGTCGCGGCGCTGGATCCCGAGACAGCTGCGAATATCCCGCAGCCAATGATGTTCACGTGCAAAAGGCCGCCCGGTAGCCGCCCGAGCCATGGCGAGAGACCGGAAAACAGATCTTCCGAAAGTCTGGAGCGATAGAGGATTTCACCCATCCAGATAAACAGCGGCAAGGCGGCAAGCGCCCAGGAATTGGATGACCCCCAGATGATCGTCGCCATGACCTGACCGGCGGGCGCATCTGTGAAAATGGCCATGCCGGCAAAGCCGACTCCCATGAGAGAAAAGGCGACCCAGAACCCGCCGCCGAGAAGCAGGAACAGAATGACGATGAGAACAAGTGAGGCAATGAGCTGTTCCATGTCGCGGGCCTGACCTACTTGTCGCTTTCGGGTTGATCGGAGATTTCTGCGACCTGTTCATTGATCAGGTGAACGGGGTCCTTTCCACGTAAGACCTGTATGAAGGCGTCGACAAAACAGATGGCGGCAATGATGAGCCCGAGATCGAGCGCGAGCTGCGGAATCCAAAGGGGCACGGGCACGATACCGGGCGAGACGTCGCCGAACTCGAAACTCTCGATGGTCAGCATCACCATCCAGTAGGCCATGTAGGTCGAGAAAACGGCGCCGGCCGCCGTGCAATAGAGCTCAACGACACGCCGCGCGCGCGAACTGAGGTTATTGATGAAGAGGTTCACCCGGATGTGCGCGCCGCCACGGAGCGTGTAAGCGATGGCGAGGAAGGACGACGCCGCCAGAAAGTATCCGGCGAATTCCGCGTAAGACGGAATCACGAGGCCGATCGCTTCGCCTGTCACGAGTTCGGAGATCCGGTCGACGAGGTTCAGACCGACCTGGGCCAGGACAATCAGGCAGATGGCACAAAGAAACGCGGCTGCAAGCGCACCGCTTGCGTCGTAGAGAAAGTTGAGAAATCTGCGCAATTCAGGAAATGCTTTCTTGAGCAATGAGGAGAGCGGCGGAGTTTCGCCGCTCTCCTGTCATATCAGAAGTGTCCGGTCGGACACTCACTTCTTCATGGCGTCGGCAATCGCCTTTCCGTCGGGTCCTGCCTTCTCGATCCACTCGGCAGTCATCTTGACGCCGATGTCCTGCAGCCCCTTTGTGAGCTCCGGGCTCGGCGCGATGATCTGCACGCCATTGTCCTTCAGGATCTTGGTCTTGGCAGCGGTTTCCTTTTTGCTGGCTTCCCAGCCACGCTCCTGTGCCGTCTTGGCGGCCGCCAGCACGGCGTCCTGAACATCCTTGTCAAGACGGCGGAACGCCTTCTTGTTCATGACGACGACGTTCTTCGGCAACCACGCTTGCGTGTCGTGGTAGTGGCTCAGGAAATCCCATGCCTTTGAGTTGGCGCCGGTCGAGGGTGACGTCACCATCGCCGCGACACGTCCCGTCGAGAAAGCCTGAGGAATATCCGGCACCTCGACCTGGGTGGGGACTGCGTCCGCGAGATTTGCAAGCTGCTCGGTTGCAGCATTGTAGGCGCGGAACTTGACGCCCTTCAGATCATCGATCTGTTTGACTTCTTTTTTTGCATACAGACCCTGCGGAGGCCACGGTACCGCGTACAGTATCATCAGGCCCTGCTGATCCAGCAGTTTCTCGATGGCCGGGCGGGAAAGCTCCCAGAGCTTTGCCGCATCATCGTAACTCGAGGCCAGGAACGGCACGGAATCGGCCTGAAAGAGTGCGTTTTCGTTCGACAGTCGCGACAGCAGAAACTCGCCGATGGGCACCTGGCCGGT
>JANQLP010000244.1 GCA_028280515.1 Hyphomicrobiales bacterium | reverse complement strand
AATCAGGTCATTCCGGAACAATTTCACCCGGCAGGGTGTTGATCGTCATGGTCTTGCTCGGCTCGAAGTGGACGACAGACCGGATCGACTTGCCGGCCTTAAGCAAGTCGAAGGCGGTGTTGATCTGGCCATGCGTCATGTGATGCGTGATATAGGGATCGACGCTGAAGTCGCCGCGCAACCACTCGTCGACCATGCCGGGCAGCTCGCTCCGTCCCAACACACCGCCAAAGGCGGTACCGCGCCAGACCCGGCCGGTGACAAGTTGGAAGGGCCGCGTCGCGATTTCCTGCCCTGCACCGGCAACACCAATTACGGTGCATTCTCCCCAGCCTTTATGGCACGCCTCGAGCGCCGAGCGCATGAGCTCTACATTGCCCACGGCCTCGAAAGTGTAGTCGAGGCCGCCCCCGGTCATTTCGACCAATACGTCCTGTATCGGTGCGTCATGATCTTTCGGATTGAGGCATTCCGTAGCGCCTAGCGCCGTAGCCAGAGGAAACTTTGCCGTGTTGATGTCGATGCCGATGATCCGCGATGCGCCGTTCATCACAGCGCCCTGAATCACAGCCATGCCGACGGCTCCGAGACCAAAGACAGCGACCGTTGCGCCCGCCTCGACCTTGGCGGTGTTGCGCACAGCCCCAATGCCTGTCGGTACGGCACAGCCCATGACTGATGCCTTGGCCAAGGGCGCTTCTTTGGCGATCTTGGCGACCGAGATTTCGGGCAGAACCGTGTATTCGCTGAACGTGCTGGTACCCATATAGTGCAGGATCTGTTTGCCCTTGTACGAGAAACGCGAGGTTCCATCAGGCATCAACCCTGCACCCTGGGTTTTACGGATAGTTTGGCAAAGATTGGTCTTACCCGATTTGATGTATGGGCAGTCGGGATCTTCGGGGACGTAAAGCGGGATAACATGGTCTCCCGGCGCAACCGATGTAACGCCTTTGCCAACTTCCTCCACCACGCCACAGCCCTCATGTCCCAGAATACAGGGAAACAGACCTTCGGGGTCTTCGCCCGACAGGGTGAACACATCAGTATGGCAGAGGCTGGTCGTCACGATCCGGACCAGAACCTCACCTTCTTTAGGGCCTTCAAGGTCAATTTCTTCGATTTCCAGCGGTCGGTTTGGCTCCCATGCGATGGCTGCGCGTGTTTTCATGGTCAGTCTCCTACTGAGTGTGAGGGTCAATGCGGGAGTTGTTGGGATGGGAAATCCGGACACTCCACGGGATCAAGGGCAAGCCGCGTCTCTCCCATTCCCTCGATGGGCGGTGAGCGGTGCAGCAGGCCGGATTTCGGACGCTCGCTCCGCGCCCCGCTTGCTCATGTAACGCCTCCGCCACGGACCCGCCTGCTTAACACGTGATCTTATAACATTACACAAGAACTTGTTGCCGATGTTCGATTGCGGTGCTCCTCAGGTGCGGCATCCGGGCCGGCTCATGCATCAGCGCTGGTTGAGACGAGGTTTGAAAACGCTTGCCAGATCAGCTCGGGGTCAGAAACGGAAGTTCGAGTGACCTGGGCGGAACGCCCCCTTCCCGCGCATGAGCGGACTGCTTACTCGAAATTCCGCTGCGGATTCGATCTCGGCAAAAAGAGGTACCAGACCTTCGTGGCTATTCCCTGCCCGGCAAGCAATTCTCAGTCTGCCGATACGATCTCGGGCAATTCGAATGCCGTAACCGGCTCAGGATGCTCAACCGGACCGCTCAAATGTACGAGGCAGGACTGTGCCACGGACCCTTGTGCAAAACTCGACGTCCCGACATCCAATGTCAGCACATTGGGGTTGCCGTGCTTGTCGCGCCCGTCCGCATCGGGGTCGTACCACGCCCCGGTCGAGAGACGGACAACGCCGGGCATGATGGAGTCCGTCAACTTGGCGCCCGCCAAACAGCGGCCGCGTTCGTTCCACAGTTCGACTATGTCTCCATCACGGATGTTACGCGCCTCGGCGTCATGCGGATTCATGTACACGGGCTCCCGGCCACGTATCTTTCCCGCCATGCTGTGGGCGCTCGCATCCAGTTGACTATGCAGGCGCCGGGCAGGCTGGTCCGAAAGCAGATGCAGGCGCTCGTCACCTGATTTAAGACCGCCAAGCCACTCATGCGGCTCGAACCACATCGCGTGTCCTCTACAATCGGCAAGACCAAAACTCTCAATCTTCTCCGAGAAAATCTCGATACGGCCAGAGGGGGTTGGCAGGGGTGACAGATCGGGGTTCGCGCGGAACGACTGCAGCATGACGACGGCCTCGGCGCCCTCATCGATTTCGATAAGGCCCTCTTCCCAGAAATCGTCAAACGAAGGCAACGAAATGCCGCCCTTCAATGCCCTCTCGCCTGCCTCGTCATACATCCGGCGCAGCCAGCCCAGTTCGTCCAGACCTTCCGCGAAGGAGTCCTTGACGTCCATACACTCTGCCAACCCGCAGAATATGTCGAAATCGCTGCGCGCGTCCGCGATTGGCGGCATGGCCTTGCGCATGGCCACCAAATGACCTTCCCGGTTTGCAAACCCGATGTCGTTGCGTTCCAGCACCGTCGATGCGGGCAACACAATGTCCGCCCGCCGTGCCGTGGCGGTCCAATATTGTTCGTGAACCACGATCGTTTCCGGCTTGCGCCATGCACGTTCGAGCCGGTTCAGGTCCTGATGATGGTGATAGGGATTGCCGCCAACCCAGTAAACGAGCCGGATATCCGGATAAGTGTGTCGGCCACCTTCGTATTCGAATTCCTTACCGGGCTTCAGAAGCATGTCTGAAATACGCGCGACCGGGATGAATTCCTCAACGGGATTTCGACCCTGAGAAAAGACCGGACCAGGTACGGCCGCATAGTGACTTCCCAGCGCGTTCGTCGTTCCGTATCCGAAGCCGAACCCGCCACCCGGCAATCCGATCTGCCCCAGCATGGCAGCCAAAGTCACAATCATCCAGCACGGTTGCTCGCCATGGCTGGCGCGCTGCAACGACCAGGCCATATTGATCATCGTCCGCGTCGCAGCCATGTCCCGGGCCAGTTGGACAATGCGCTCCGCCGGCATGCCGGATATGCCTTCCGCCCATTCCGGCGTACAAGGTGGGGTTCCGTCCTCCCCGGTCAGGTAACGGGAAAACCTGTCAAATCCCACACAGTACCGCTGCAGAAATTCCGCATCGTGCAGATCTTCCTGTAGCAATACATATGCAATTCCCAGCATGACGGCCGTATCGGTGTTTGGACGTATCGGAATCCACTCGGCTTCGTCGTCGTCCAGATTGTCACAAACGGGTCCAATGTTGACGATACGTACGCCTGCCGCCCTCAATCCCGCCATGCCGCCACGCGTGAAGTGCCTTCGAACGCCCCCGGGAGATACCTGCGTGTTTTTGCTCGGTACACCGCCAAATGTCACAAACATCCGGGTGTGTTCCTTCATGACATCCCAGGACGTGTGGTCAGCCATCAGTGATTTCATGGGCGCAACAATGTACCCCATGATCAGATGCGCAGCCCCAAGGCTGTAGGTGTTCACGTGGCGGATATAACCGCCGATCGTGTTCATGAACCGGTGGACCTGGCTCTGGCCGTGATGAAACCTCCCCGCGCTGGCCCAGCCATATGACCCCGCAAAAATCGACTGGTTACCATGATCTCTGCGAACCCGGTTGAGGTCGCCGGCAACCAATTCAAGCGCCCGGCCCCAGCTCACTTCGACAAACGGTTCATGTCCCCGCTTTTCAGGACACGCACCCGGGCCGCTCTCCAGCCAGCTCTTGCGTATCGCGGGTTGTTTGACTCTCAGCTTTTGAAGGGATTCCTGATTGAGGTCGTGGCCAATGTCAGATGGATCCGGATCATCCGAAATCGGCCGTTGGGCAAAGGTGCCATCACCATTCTCGATGACCTCGTAGATGCCCCAGTGACTCGATGTATAACGCACGGCAATCTGGTCCCTGAATCCGCTGAAAACTGAATATGCTCACAGACACCATGCGGCGGCGTGAGCGTGTCCTTGCTTATCCTGTCCCGTTGTCAGGAGTTCCCGTCAACAACCATTGTCGGCGATGACGAAAGGACATCGTCATTCAACTCAATGCCAAGTCCCGGACGGTCCGGAACCTCGAAATAACCGTTCTCAGGCTGAAGGTCGATGTCGCACAATTCAACGTTGTACGATTTCTTTGCGTGACTGTGATGCTCATGAATGAGGAAATTCGGGATCGCAGCTTCCAGATGCAAGGATGCAGCGGTGGCGACCGGACTGCCGCAGACATGCACCTGAACCATGACGTCATAGATGTGTGCGTAGTCGCACATCTTCTTCGCTTCGGTCAGACCTCCGACCAGACCAATATCGGGCTGGAGCACCTCCAGACTTTGCTCTTCCAGGTAGGGACGAATGCCCCAACGTGTGAACAGTCGTTCGCCACCAGCGAGCCGAATGGGCGTCCGGTCGTTAACGTAGGAGTGCATTTTCGAGTTTGTGTAGCTGACCGGTTCTTCGAAGTAGTAGATGCCGTATTCCTCAAGTGCCTCGGCCAACTGGACTGCCGAGGGTCCACTGGTCAGACTATGAACCTCGAGAATAATGTCTGCTTCGGGACCGAGCGCGGAACGGACAGCCGCCATGCGCTCCCTGAAGAGTTGTAACTGTGACTGCGAAAAATATTTCGTGTGGGCGAAAACGCGAACGCCGTTTTCGTCCATGTTGATCGGGTCAACCTTGACGCAATCAAAGCCCTCTTTCTTTGCCGCCTCCGCCGAGCGTCCATAATCTTCGGGAGACGCCAACTGGAGGTATTCATCGCCCCAGCCCAACTGAAGCTGACTTGCATACGTCCTCAGACGCTCATTCGTTTTCCCCCCGAGAAGTTGATAGCAGGGAACGTTCAGAGCCTTGCCCTGAATATCCCAAAGCGCGGTATCGATACCGCTCAACCCGGCATAGACCATGCTGCCGCCAGCTTGTGCCCAGAAGCTCGAGCGATAGACCTGCTCCCACAGCGCCTCACGCCTGAACGGGTCGGCGCCGATGACAAATCTCTCGGCGATCTCCTTCGCGGCATGCGCGCCGGCCGAATGTCCAATGCCGTATGCGAGCCCGACTTCACCGACGCCGCTCACCCCCTGGTCGGTATGCACGCGGACCAGGACGGGATGCCAGGGCAAGACAATGTCCTTGTCCATATGGACGTCAAAAATTTCTACCCTCGTGATCTTCATTTGACCTCTCTTCACCTGTTTTCGGAAAGCTCAGGAGACGCGGCATGCCGAAAGCGCCGCCAAATCGGTATTGCGACCGAAATCAACGTCAGACCGATGATCGCGGCCGACAACGGGCGCGTAACGAACGGCTCGAATGAGCCTTGACCATATTCCAGGGCAAGACGCAGTTGCTCTTCAGCCATGGGCCCCAGAATGAGCCCAAGGACCATTGGCAGAATGGGATACCCCGCCGAACGAAGCAGATACCCGAGCATTCCGAATGCCAGCAGGCAGTAGACGTCGAACATGCGATTGTTGAGGACGTAGCTGCCAACAACGCACAACATGAAGATGACCGGCACGATGTACTGCGTTGGCACCGCGAGGACTTTGATGATCAGCCCAATAAGGAAATGATAGAGGATCGCGCAAAACGCAAATGCGATGAAGAACGTCACGAAAATGAATGCGACGCTGTCGGCATTGTCCAGAAACAGCAACGGCCCCGGTTCGATATCGTGAAGCGTGAGCGCACCCAGCAGCATCAGTGTTGAAGCGTCACCGGGAATGCCAAGCGTCAACATCGGGATGAGCGCACCGCCCATCGATGCATTGTTGGCGGCTTCGGGCGCGATAATGCTCTCCGGCAATTCTCCTTTGCCGAACTTTTCCGGCGTTTTCGATGCAGCGCGGGCACGGCCGTAGGACAGGATGTTGGAAAGCCCCGGCCCGACACCCGGCAAGATCCCGATCCCAATGCCGATTAATGACGAACGAACGAGCGTCCAACGCCGGGACACGACCTCTCCAAACGCCCTCATGAAGTCCCTGAGCACAAACCGCGACGCGACGCGCTCTACCTTTTCGCCGATCCGGTCGGTATCCATCAGCAATTGGGGCAGCGCAAACGCACCGATCAGGGCCGGCATAACGCTGATGCCGCCCTCCAGTTCCGAAATGCCGAAAGTGAATCGGGACTCGCCGACGCCTGATGAATATCCGATCAGTGAAATGCAGACGCCGAACAGCGCGACCGCAATCGCTTTCAGTGTTTGTCCCTCCGAAAACGAAGCGATGGTGAAAAACGTACAGACGATTATGGCGAAGTATTCCCACGGTCCGAACGTCAGGGCGAAGTCCGCCAGGGCCGGGGCGATGAATACCAGCGCAAGTCCGCTAAGCGCGCCGCCAATTATTGAAGCGTAAACGCCTATCCCCAGCGCCCGGGAAAGTTGTCCCTTGGCGGCCATGGGATAGCCATCCAGGCAAGTTGCAGCAGAAGACGGGGTGCCGGGAATATTCAAGACAATTGCCCCGACCAGCCCGCCGGAGATCGCACCGCAATACACGCCCATCAGCAGCGCGATCGCCACATTGAAATCCATGCTGAATGTCAGTGGAACGAGCAACGCCAGCGCCATCGTTGACGTGAGCCCGGGAATCGATCCGATGACCAGACCGCTGGCAACGCCAGCGGCAATCAATGCAAGGAGCGCCGGGTTGGTCGCAAGGATCTGCAGTGCTTCCGCGATGTAATTGATCATTTCGCCGTCCTACCTAACCGCCAAGAAGACGGAACTCCGGCAAGTGGCTTTCAAGTCCCGACACCACGATCACGTAGACGAGCACCGTCGCCACGACCGTGACCAGAATGTTGATCGGGGTTTCCCGCCGCCTGTTTACGCAGAGCAGCAGGATCGTCAGGGAAATGAACAGGATAGATGAGACAATAAACCCGAGTGGATAAAGCAGCAGAACAAACAGACATGCGGTCGTGAGAAACGCCAACCGCCGCGGCCTCTTCATGGTCCTGAGCAAGGGCAGCAGTTGCGACTCACCCCCATCCTTTCTTTTCAGGGCCGCCTGTATGATCACGGCGCAAAGCGCAATACCGCATGCCGAAAGAAAAAACGTCGGGATGGTCCCGGGAGCGCTGTGCTGACTAACCTGCGTCGCGCTCTCGATGTTGTCGACCTGGAAGCCCAGTACGATCACGACGGCGAGCAACAGAACCGCGACGAGCGATTCAAGAATTCTCATGTCAATCTGCCAATTGATATGGTGCGTCTTCAGGGAGAGGGGCGCACGTCCGCACTATGTGCGGGCCGTGCCCCTCATCCCCAGGGAGAACTCAGGGCATGGGCGCATGGCAACTGCACCCGATGCCGCCAAACCTATTTCATGCCGTATTTCTTCACGAGCCCTTTGTAGACGGCCATTTCGCTTTCGTTGTAAGCGTCGACTGCATCTTCAGGCTTGTAGACTGCCATCATCGCCTTGGCCGCGAAGTTGGATTTGCATTTCTCGTCACTCGCGGCGGCTTTCCACGCCTTGCGAAGAATATCGAGACGGTCCTTGGGAGTTCCTTTCGGCGCCCAGGTGATCCAGTTCACACCGTATGAAACTTCCGCACCCTGCTCAGCGGCGGTTGCCTGGTCAGGCATTGCATCCACGCGTTCCGGCGCAAGAATGGCGATCGATTTCATTTTGCCGGACTTCACGTATGGGCGAGCCGCAGCAACCGACATCGGCGCCATATCGAGATTGCCTTGAAGAATTGCGACGATCCTGTTTTTGCCGCCGGAAAGACCGATGATCTGCGTCTTGGAAATGTCGATGTCAGACGATCCCATGAACACCAAACCGGCGAAATGCGACAGGCCGCCGAGCGCCGCGCCAACCCGTATTTTGCCGGGATTGGCCGAAATGTATTCTCGCAGCCCCTTGATGTCGTCAGCCGGCACATCGGCCCCGGCAAATATACCCCACGGACCAAAGGCGGTCTGGGCAACGACTTCGAAGTCTTTAGGCGCGTGAGCGGTCACGCCCCGCGCGGACAATGCATGTAGCGACTGGTGCTGCCAGAGCAGGACGTAGCCGGTCGGACGTTCCTTGAGAACAGTATTCTCGGCAACCGCTCCAGCACCGCCGGTAATGTTCTTCACGACGACCTTCTCCGGCAGGTGGCCGCTCAGACATTCGGCAAAGACACGTGCAGATACGTCTGACCCACCACCGGGGGAATACGGCACCACCAGTTCAATCGGCTTTTCCGGGAATGTCCCGGCTGATGCCGGCACTGCGACAAGAACCCCAAGCGCAGCCAACGCTGATACTTTCTTGATAATATTCACTATTTTCCTCCACAGTTTTTGTTTTTTTGCGTGTTTGTTTTTGCGCCCTTGTTGTCAGGCACTTTCGTCAGTTGATTGATTTTTCTCGCTTTTCGATATGACGCCGGTCTCGTACGCGGTTGCGAACGCCTTGCCCGTATGCTTCGTCAACATGTCGGCGATGCGCTCGGCATCGCGAGCAGCAATCGCTTCGACAATCAGGGCATGCTCTTCATTTGCCTGCCGCTGCCTATCGACGGTTCGCTGGCCGATGGCAAAGCAAAGGTAGAGCCTCATCTGCAGATTGATGGCGATTTCGCACGCCACCTCATTGCCACTGGACCTGATGATCTGATTATGGAATTTGCGGTTCAGCTTGGCCCATCCGAGCATGTCGCCGGACTGCACCAGGGCACACATCTCCTCCTGGAGGCCCCTGATCTCCGCCTCCTGCTGCGCGGAAATGTTCTGCACAACCATCACAGCCAGCTTTTCCCAAAGCCATCCCATGACCTGAACAAGCTGCTTGGCCTCCTGCTCATCGGGCAGATTAACGACCGCACCCGCGTTGGGCCGCGTCTTCAACAGCCCACGAGCAGTCAGGATTTTGATCGCTTCGCGCATTGGCGTCCGCGAAACACCAAGCGAGTCTGAAAGCCATTGCTCGGTCAGGCGGTCCCCGCCGCGCAACTCCCCCATCGCAATCAAATCCTCGATCATATCGACGACCTGATCAGGGAACGCCGCAACACGAAGGTCCGCCATACCGGATATCGATGGTAGCTGGCTCTTCATTCGCTCATCTGCTTGTGAAATTCCATATTGTATGCAATATGCGATCACAATATGCAGATTGTATGGAATATGCAATAGAGAAATTACATCTCTGCGGGAGACAATAAATCTATGACTTTCAGTGCGTTACGCAAGAGTCGGGTTGCCGGCACCATAAGTGCGATTAAGGAGATTTGCCGCTCGGAATCTATCGTCAGCCGAGAAACCCTTGTCAGGATCGAGGCTGAGCTACGCAAGTTGGCCGCGCATCCGGAACTCTTTCCGGCCGATGAGTTTGGAATTTCGGCGACGGACAAGATCGTGCTGTACCGCTTGTCGGAAGACGACGATCACAAGTTTGCGCTTTACTATCAAGTGGCGAACGCACCGGCATCCGTGCCGCCGCACAACCACACTACGTGGGCCTGTATCGCCGGCATTTCGGGCGTTGAGGAAAATACACTGTACGACTCCACCAATGGCGGGGCGCCCATAATGTCCAAAAAGACGAGAGTGTCGGCCGGTGAGAGCATCTCACTGATGCCGGACGATATTCATTCTATCGCCATCAACGGTCCCGAACCGTTTTCCAACCTTCACCTCTACGGGCTGGCTCTGGACCGGCTGTTCGATCGCGTGTTCTGGAATGAAGAGTCGGATGCATGGGAACCTTCATCCCCCGTCACCAATATCGTCGACCGGAGGGATTGATCATGCGCTTTCTCGACCCGGGTCAGGTCAAGAAACTGACAGAGACGGATCAGGAGTACGCCCTGCTTGATGTGCGGGAGGAAGGAGCATTCAGCGAAAACAGATTGCTGTTCGCATCGTGCCTCGCCATGAGCCGGCTCGAATTGCGTGCCCCGACGCTTGTGCCGAACAAGAACGCGTTCATTGTACTGATGGATGGCGCCGGCGAAGGCCTGGCCGAACAGGCCCACGCGAAGCTCACGGATCTTGGATACAGGAACATCAATATCCTCAAAGGCGGCGTCCAGGCCTGGTCCGACGCTGGATGTTCCACCTACAGCGGTGTGAACGTCCTGAGCAAAGCGTTCGGCGAGATTGTTTACGAGCACAGCGGCACGCCTGACATCACGCCTGAGATCTTGAAGGCCTGGATGGATGAAGGTCGAAAGATGGTGGTGCTGGATAGCCGTCCCTTCGTTGAATACCATCACCATACCATTCCAACCTCGGTTAGCGTGCCCGGCGCCGAACTCGCATTCAGGTCGCACGAGTTGGCACCGGATGCTGACACGGCAATTGTCGTGAACTGCGCCGGCCGCACCCGTTCGATCATCGGATGCCAGTCCCTGATAAATGCCGGTCTGCCCAATGACGTCTATTGCCTGAGAAATGGCACCATGGGTTGGAAGCTTGCCGGATATGAACTCGAAACCGGGCAAACCAGACGTATCCCGGAACTTACTCAGGAAACACGCCGCCGTGCGGAGGAGTGTATGCGGCGCGTCGCCGACTGCTTCGGGGTTCGGTTCATTCAGAAAGGCGAACTCGCGGAACTCAGGCAAAAGGAGGACCGCACTGTCTATTGTCTGGACGTCCGCGGACCGGAGGAATTTGCGCAAGGGCATCTGCCAGACACGGACAACGCCCCGGGAGGCCAACTGGTTCAGGCAACCGACGATTATATCGCCGTGCGCAACGCAACGATCGTCCTGATCGACCCCGAAACGATCCGTGCGGTCATGACAGCGTCATGGCTTTTGCAACTGGGCCTTGAGAACGTCTTTGTCCTGGACAACGTGCACTCGCAAGATTTGACGGCCAAGTCTTCCACTGAGCTCGACCATTTGGTTGACGAAAGCGCCATAATTCCGGTCGAAGCGCTGGCAGAGAAGATAAACGGTGATCGTGCTGTACTCCTGCTCGACGTGGCGGTCTCTGTCTCACACAAGACCGAACACATCCCCGGAGCGGCCTGGGCTGTTCGAGGCCGATACGACACGATCAAATCGGATATGGAGCAACATGACGAGGTTGTCATTACCGGCGATGACCCTGCGCTCGTGGCATATGTGCTCAACGACCTTTCCGGGGATTCTTCTGTGCCGGTGTACGCGTTGAAGGGCGGCAACGATGCCTGGCGCAACGCGGGCTATCCGATGGCAAGCGGCTTTGAGAAACGCTACAGCGAGTGTGACGATGTCTGGTACAAGCCTTTTGAATATGACGACCCCGATCAGGAGCGGGCCGCGGCGAACAAATATCTGACGTGGGAAGTGAATCTCGTTGAGAAAATCAAAGAAGACGGCATCACATTCAACGTTCCGGCGTCTTGACGGCAGGAACCACCGGTCGGGACAATGTCCCGTACCGCCCTCTTCCTTGCGGATGGTGATCAGGGACTCCGCCGCTTCCCGACTCCTAATCCCTCCAGGTTCCGGAACAGGACGCATCGCATGACATCGTTTGTCTTCAACACCACGAAATCCCTGATCTTCGAATCAGGGGCCGCAGCTTGTCTCGCTGACCATTGCGCCGCGAGTCTGAGCGGCAACTGCTTTTTCATCACTGACCCGACGCTCCGCGAACTCGGCCTCTGCGATGGCGCGATCGCATCGCTCGAATCCGCAGGAATGACGGTGAACGTCTTCAGCGACGTGGAAGCGGACCCGTCCCTTGCAACAGTATTGGCGGCGGTCGAGGCGGCCAAGGCGTCGAATTCAACTTGCGTGGTGGGATTCGGCGGTGGCTCATCCCTTGACGTGTCGAAGCTGGTGGCGCTTCTGGTGGCATCGGATCAAGACCTGAACGATGCCTGGGGCGTTGGCAACGCCAAAGGCCCGCGCCTGCCGCTGGTTGCAGTGCCGACAACGGCCGGCACGGGCTCGGAAGTAACGCCGATTTCCATCGTGACCGTCAGTGAAGAGGAGAAGCGCGGCGTGTCTTCGCCGATAATTCTCCCTGACATTGCGGTATTGGATCCGGATCTCACTTTGTCGCTTCCGCCGCATGTCACCGCCGCAACGGGCGTCGATGCAATGGTGCATGCGATCGAGGCCTACGCGTCAAAGAACCCGAACAACAACCCGGTATCGAAACTGCTCGCATGCGAAGCGCTGCGGCTGCTGGGCGCAAACATCGAAACCGCCGTGCACCATGGAAACGACCTCCAGGCCCGCTCTGCGATGCTGCTGGGCTCCATGCTGGCCGGGCAGGCGTTTGCGAACTCTCCCATCGCCGCGGTACACGCCCTCGCCTACCCTATAGGCTCGACTTTTCATGTCTCACATGGACTGTCAAACACGCTGGTTCTGCCGCATGTTCTGAGGTTCAATGCGCCGAACGCGGCCGACAGCTATTCCGAAATCGCGCCGAATGTGTTCCCCGCGCTTGCCGATGTAGAGCATGGACCGGCCCGCTGTGGCGCCTTTATTGACGAACTCGGCTCCTTGTCGAAGCGGCTCGGGCTGCAAACGAAACTCCGGGATGTCGGAATCCCCAGGGATGCGTTGTCGAAAATGGCCGCAGACGCGATGCTTCAAACGCGGTTGCTGGTCAACAATCCGCGCGAGCTAAGTGAGTCGGACGCATTCGAGATATACACGTCCGCTTGGTAGAGCATTTCGGCTCGCGCAAACAATGGGCCAAAACATCCGGCTATTGCCGTCGCGATGAGAGAGGATGGGCCGACCGTTCCCGCCCAATGACCGGTATGTGCCGGGAACAGCCATTGCGGATCACTTTCCATTCGCCATCACTGCGCCTCGTCGGGCTCCAGTACCGGATCAAGGACAAGCACAAGCCGTGTCTCGCCCGTTCCCTCGATGGGCGGTGAGCGGTGCAGCAGGCCGGATTTCGGACGCTCGGGCCAAAGCGTGCCGCGCAGCAGAATCGGGGCGCCGGTGGGCACGGTGAAAACCCGCCGAGGTTCGGCCCCGTCGGCCGCGACGCCGTATTGCGTGCCCGTCCCCCGATAGGTGCAGATGAGACGTGCTGTCACGGCGTCGATGTGGAATTTTGTGCAGGCGTTTGTCGTGACGACGTCAAAGCGCAGCCGGAGATATGGCGCGGGCACCAGGCTGGTAAAGATGTCCGCCAGAACCGCGGTATCGTCTACGAGCTGTTCCCGTTCGGCGCAGTTCGCGATGCCGGTCGCCTTGCAGATCTGGAACACGGCGTCTCGCACGTCCTCAGGGCGCAGGATCACCCGCGCCTGCGGCAGTTGTTCAGGCGGCAGCGCATCGATCCAGGATTGAAAGTCCGGCAACACTTGGCGCCTCCAGATCACTGCGGCGCAACCCGGATTATGGATCGCGGACAATCCCTCCGCTGCGTCCGCCACGTCAACCTCGATGGCCGCGTCTTTCGCGATTTCTCGCACAACGGTCATGCCGCTTGCTCCGCGCGCCGCCAGATCGGAAACGGGTCAGGCAGATCAGGGAGCGAGTCAGGGTCTGATGCGAGATCCTCGGGCAGAAGGCAGGCGTCGAGCCGCGCCTTCAAGCGTGGCCAGTCGATGTCGGCACCGATAAAGACAATCTCCTGCCTCCGGTCACCCCAGGGCTCCTGCCAGTTATCGGCCATATACCTACGCGCAGTGTCATTGTCCGGCCAACGCTCCTTCGGAACGGCGGCCCACCAGGTGCCGAGCGGCGTGATGCTCGACAAGGCGCCTGCCAGCGAGAACTCGGCCACCCAATCGGGCCGCGTGGCGAGCCAGAAATGCCCTTTGGCGCGAATGACGCCGGGCATCTCGCCGTTCAGGACAGCCTTCACCTTCTCCGGCACGAACGGACGACGTGCCCGGTAGACGAAACTCGCAACACCGTATTCTTCGGTCTCCGGCACGTGATCGGCGAAGCCGTAGAGTTCCTTGGCCCACATCGGATGTTCGTGCGCCTTCTCGAAATCGAAAAGCCCGGTGTCGAGGATCGCGTCCGCCGGCGCGTCGGAGTGGTTGGTCTCGATGATCCGGGCATCGCCGTTGAGGCTGCGGATGATCTTTCGCGCCGCGTCCACCTGATGTGGCTCCGCGTCGGCGACCTTGTTGAGGATCACCACGTCCGCGAATTCGATCTGGTCAGTCAACAGATGAACGAGTGTCCGATCGTCCTCATCCCCCAGCGTCTCGCCCCGGTCGTGCAGGAAGTCGTGGCTGGAATAGTCCTTGAGCAGGTTGACCGCATCCACGACCGTCACCATCGTGTCGAGACGGGCGACATCCGAAAGGCTTTCGCCCTTTTCATCGCGGAATTCGAAAGTCGTGGCAACGGGCAGCGGTTCGGAAATTCCGGTGGACTCGATCAGCAAATAATCGAACCGCCCCTCGCCCGCGAGGCGCCGGACCTCGGCCAGCAGGTCGTCGCGCAGCGTGCAGCAGATACAGCCGTTCGACATCTCAACCAGTGTCTCGTCGGTGCGGCTGAGCTCGGTGTCCGCACGCACCAGATCGGCGTCGATATTCACCTCGGACATGTCGTTGACGATGACGGCGACCCGCCGGCCATCACGGTTGTTCAGTACGCGGTTAAGCAGCGTCGTCTTGCCGGCCCCAAGAAAGCCGGAAAGTACGGTAACGGGAAGACGTTGGTCGATTGCAGACATGGGTCCCTCATCCAAAGGAATCACAGTGTTATGACTTGATCGGGCATGGCTGGCGCCAATGCAGCGTAGAGCTGCGGGAAGCATCCGGCCTCAACACCAGAGACCGTGCCCTTCGCCGTAACCTCTCCCTTGCCGCATTGCTCGAGGGTGCCTTCGGCCAAGTTGCGGCGCACAGCACATTGGTCGCAGATCATGAGCAGGATGTTCTGTTCCTTCGCGACCTTCGCCAAGCGCTCGCCGACAGGATCGCCCTCACGCAAGCAGAACAGGTTGTCGTCAAAGAAGAACATCCCCACGACTTCTGCGCCGTGTTCGCCGTCCTCAAGCTGCGGCAAGATCATGGTGGCGAGTTTGTACGTGGCGGCCATGTTTGTGGCGAAGACATAGGCAACTTTCATTATGCAGTTCTCCGTTGGCAGTGTTCCTGGTAAGCCAGCTCCCTAAAGCTTGTGCCACTCCCAGGACATCGTTGGCGGACAGAAAGCCGCGGCGGCGCAAGACGGCCAACACCCCACCTGGATCTTTGCTGCCCGCCTGCTCATGCGATGCCTCCACCACCGATTGGCCTGCTTAATACGTAATTATATAACATCACACAAGAGTTGTTGGGGACTTCGGATGGCGGCGCTTCCAGGGGCTTCCCCGGGAGCGGTAACCCTGGGCGCGCGCATGCATTAGCGGCAGTTGAGACGAAGTTTGAAATCGCTTGTCATGTCCGCCTTGGGTGACGAGCGGACGTCACCGCACGGCGCCCGGGGAGTCCCCTTTCCGCTTATGAGCGGACATATTCCAAGAAGATCGAGTGCTGCCTAGGCGGCAACCAAAGTCCCCTGTTGCAACCGAGTTGATGCGGCTTGATCAGCCTGGATCTCTGCTGACTCGTGCGTGCACACATATTGCACACGAAACAGGCTGATATAGGTACGGAGCCTTTGTGGCACTGTTTCCTGCCATTCGGGCCACTATAGACAACTCAGGTATCGTCCCCGTCTGCCAGTCTTTCCCATGTGCATAGCATCCATCCCGGCGAGCCGGGGTGTCAGCGAATAGACGATGCCTGCGCCCGTCCGGCCTGAGGTTTGCGCATAGACAAACTACCCCTAATTTGTCTCCGCCCTCGAGGCGAGCATCCGTTTCGCGATCGCCTCCGCCTCCGCCTCGCTGCCGCATACCTCGTAAGGGTATGGTATGGCCGCCTTGGCAAGATAGGTCATGGCTTTCGAGATCGCCCTGTTCCGCTTGCCGTCGTCCGCTTCAATGCGCACGACGCCGCAACAGAGCTCCTTCTGCAGCGCCTTCGTGCTCTTGTACCATTTCATGTAGTGGCGGTTGAACTCGGGCGAGTCGGGCCGCTCCGGACCTTCGAAAATCACCGCATAATGTTCACGCCGGTCGAGGATCGCTTGCATCTCCTGGACATAGGCCGGCCCGGCATCGTCGGGTATCGTCTCCGGAATCCGAACCCTGACCACAGGCCAGGAAGTCGTATCGATCAGCTCGTTCTGTGCCATGACACTCCTCGTCCGCTCCGGTTGTTACTCGGCGACCACCCATAGGTAGGACAGATATGTCAGTATTGCCGACAGTATGAGAATCACCGTCAGCAATGCGTTCTGGGTGTGATCCGGCGGCCGGAGATGCAGGTGCTGAAACAGATGCGCCGTGTTCGCGAGCGTCAGAAGCACCGCAAGACCCAGGTTGAGCCACCTGAGCGGCATGGCCGCGACCGAAACGACGCTCACCGCCATGATCATCGGAATGACCGCCGTGATGACCATCATGCGCGCTTGCCGGGGAACGTCAGTCAGGCGCAGAGACGCCTCGCGCACGTCACCCCCCGCAAACAATGGCAACAGGGCAACCAGTACGTGGACGGAAAGCCCAATTGGAGACAACATCCAGAGAATGGAGAGTTGATAGGTCAGTGTCACGATGCCCGCTCCACTTCGTGCGACATGTTCAAACGCTTGAGCAGAAACGCCGGGATTACTACTGCTGCCGTTGCCGACACGACACCTGCAAATCCGAATGCACCGGCATAGCCGAAGCTCTCGGCAAGCATTCCAGCGCCGAAACCGCCAATCGCCGCGACCGCGGCATCGACAGATTGAAACAGCGTGAAATCGACGCCCGCTTGCCGCGACGATGCAAGGCCCATCGCCAGCGAGTATATGCTGACGAAGCCGATACCCATCACAACCGACTTGCTGACGATAAGTGCTGCCAACACGTTGATGTTCGTCGTCTGCGTGATCGAAACCAGAAAGAACGCGCCGACGATACAGACTTGCAGCATGATCGCCACCACGGTTGCCCGGCTCGCACCAACCTTACGGACAATGAGGCCCCCGGCTATAGTTCCGAGGATGCCAGCCGCGGCACCGCCGAATCCGGCGAGCAAACCGATCAGCTTCAGGCTCATGCCGCTGTCCACGAGAAATGGACTTCCAAGCCCGCTGGTCACACGAATCCCGACATCGAACAGGACGAGCGCAAAGATGCCGACGCGCACCTCGGGACGCGCGAGAGCAAACCGGAGGCTTGGACGGTGCGCGTGCTCGATGGGGTTTGGCTGTGGCTCGGCAAGAAACACGAACGGCAGCATGAGCACCAAAAGGAACACTGCCAGGCTGAGCAGGCCGACCGTCCAACCATGGGCACCGACAACCCACAGGAACAGCCCACCGCCGATCACGAACCCCGCATAGGCACCGCCCATCTGGGCCGTGTTGCCCCAACCGCGGTTTTCCCGGCTGAGCTGCTCGATGATGAAGCCGTCGCATGCAATGTCGACGGTGGCCGCAACGAGGGCCAGTGAAAACACAAGTCCCAAAAGCAGGTAGAAATTCGCCACGCCGGACATGGCGAGAGCGAACAGAAGCACGATGCAAACCAACTGGCCAGACAGCACAATCGGCCGCGACCGACGGCTATTGTCGGTTCGAATCCGCACCCGCTCGAGCGATGGCGCCCAAAGGAACTTCAGCGCCCACGGCAGCATAGCAAGGTACACGAGCCCGATTTTGTCCAGCGCGACGTCGTTTGCCCGGAGGGCGGCCGGAAGTCCCTGAAACGTCAGCCCGCCGATTATGCCTTGTGCCGTATAAATCCCTCCGCAAACCATCAGCAGGTTGACGAGCGGCATCCGTTCGCCCTTGGACCGTCCGGTATTCGCCGGGTCCGAAGCGGCATGCAAAACAACACCCATGACCTAGAACGTCGCCTTGACTTTGCCCCCGACAACACGCCCGTCGGCGATTGTGCTGATGATGCCGCCGAAATTGAAGCTGGACGTCCGGTAGGTCTCATCGGTCAGGTTTGTGCCGAACACCGATACGGTGACGCCATTATGGAAGGCCAGATCGACGGATGCGTCGAAGGTCGTCACGGGCGACTGGCTGAGCGTATTGGCCTCATCGAAATAGATTTTGCTCGTGTACTGCAACGCCCCATACAGACTTATGTCGGCCGGCATTCGTGTTTGCGGCACGATGTATCGCGCAGACAGGTTGGCAGTCACTTCGGGTGCGTAGGGAACGCGGTTTCCGCTGTTGTCGGCACTGGTGATCTGATCGACATAACTGTCGAATTCCGAGCGGTCTATTGAGGTCGCACCCGTGATCGTCAGGTTTGAGGACGCTTGTAGATTTGCCTCGAGCTCTACGCCCCTGCTCGTCGCCTCGCCGGCATTACGGATCACCTGCACACCAACCGGCCCGACAAAGATCTGCTTGTCCTCGGACGGGATATAGTAGGCAGCGGCCGCCAGGTACAATGCCTGGTTGAGCATCGTCTTGCGAATACCCACCTCATAGTTGACCGAGGTTTCCGGCAGATAAGGCGCGAAATCGGCTGGTGATGCGACAGCTCGGTTGAACCCGCCCGGTTTGTACCCTTCCGAAACCAAGGCGTAGACGCGTGTGTTTTCAGTGATCTGGAACCCCACCGCAGCCTTGGTCTGAACGTCGTCGAAACTCTCCGAATTGCGGAATGCGAAGAAGCCTGGCGCATTGAAATTGATGGACGCATCATCCTCGCCATAGCGAATGCCTCCCGTAACATCGAGACGCGGTGTCACCTGAAACGTGACATCTCCGAAAACGGCTATCGACTGCCCTTCCACCTTGTTGAAGGAAAACCCGACGACCTCGCGGGTGAATTCATCGTCCTGCAGGTACAGGCCCGCGACGCCAGAGAGGCGTCCGGCGCCGTCATAAGCAAGTTTCAGCTCTTCGGACGCGACCTGCTTCGTTTCAGGAAACATTCCACCAAAGATGTTCCTGTCATAGCTGACATCCTGATAGGCCGACGTGCTCGAAAGCGTGAAGCCATCCCACTGGTAGTTCCAGTTCAGTGAAGTCGTCCAGAATTCACGATCCAGAAAATTCACCGGCTGGAATGCCGTGAAGTACTTTCGCTGACTGACGAATTGGTCGAGAAGGTAGAGTTCCTCGTGTGTTCGCACGTGATCGTATGACGCGGCCAATGTCGCGTCGAAAGGACCATCCTGCGGATCGAAACGCAGCATCGCGCTTCCAAACGCGGATCGCGTATCGGCAATGTCGCTGTTGTTTGTCGTTGCATCCTTGATGTGGCCTTCGTCGTATTCGGCACGACCGGCGAAATCGAGAAACCAGCTGTCCGGGCTCAAAGCCGCCGTTCCGACGATATCCGCACGGCGACCGTGATCTGAAAGCTCGCCGGCGACTGACAGCTCATCCGTGCGCGGGCGACGGGTGATGATGTTGATGACGCCGCCGAATGCATTGCGGCCGTAGAGAGTGCCCTGAGGTCCGCGCAGAAACTCCACCCGATCGACGTTGATCAGTTCCTGATCGAAAACCGACGTATCCTGGGGCACGCCATCTAAATAGATTTGGACGGTCGCATTGTAAAAGTCAGGGGAGTATTGGCCTCGAACGGTGAAATTCGCATACACCCGGCTGCCGCGGGTTCGGATCACAAGACCGGAAAAGACCTTTCCCAACTCACTCACCTTCGTGACGTTGGCGCGTTGCAGGTCCTCGCCCGTTTTCACCGAGACGCTTCCGTCAACCTTGCTCAAACCCTGCTCGCGCTTGTTGGCGCTCACGACGACAGAGTCGAGGGAAATCACGGCGTCCTGTGCGAGAACCTCCTGCCCCTGAAACAAGGTCGTTGAAAAAATCACACTTAACACAACTCTAAATTTCATCTTTAATCCCCCGAGGTCCCCTTCTGGCGGGAAAGCTAGTTGTTAATCCGCGATGTGGACTAACGCGATCGGGGTCGATTTTTGTGCAGAACGGACTTTTTCGGAGCCCGGCACACAGCGAGCGCTTTAATGGAAGAAACGAACTGGTCCATACCGGAAGATCGCTATCTGGAGGCGCGTTCCGCTGACAGTATTACCGATGAAGCTGCAAAGCTGGGTTGTGAAGACAATTGCCGCATCGACATTCTCGAGTCCGATCTGTCTGTCCTGAGTGTGGATTGCCTGCCGCAAGCACACCAGACCTCCGAAGTTACAGGCCCCGCGAATTTCAGCATCACGCTGTGTCTCAGCGGAAAACTGGGTTTCGAGATAGATGGCGGTTCACGCGCGAGGGTGAAACCCGGAACTGTTATCGTCTTCTCATCTGACAGGATCGTTGGCGGGAAAAACCATGTCGAGCCGGGCGAACAAGTGCGTCTTGTCAGCATCATGTACAACACGGATTTTTTGCGTCGTATTTGCGGCTATCAACTCGCACGATTTTCCGGTGAAATTCTGATCGACCATAGCGTCCCTGAGTCCGGCGCCCATATGGTCAGTTTTCCGATGAACCTTGCCTTATCCAAGTCCGCACGTGAAATCATGAACTGCGACCTGGCCCACGACCATGCCCGCAAGCTCTTTCTGCGGGCAAAGGCCATCGAGGTTCTGGCGTTGGTGATTGATTTCTCGAAGCGCAACCACGGCCCCCGGATGACACTCAAGGCCAGTGACCGGTCCAAGCTTGAACAGGCCCGAAAGCTCCTCGAACTGCAATATGAACAGGATTGGAGCATCGCCCAGCTGGCAAAGACCGTCGGACTGAATGAAAAAAAACTGAAGACCGGCTTCCGCCAGTTGGTCGGCAAAACAGTGAATCAATATCACTGCTCAGTCCGCATGGAGGCGGCTGCGGATCTATTGGAAAGCGGGATGTCGGTAACCGAAACAGCCATGACCATCGGCTTTTCCAGTCTGAGCTATTTCAGCAAGGTCTTTCGCGAAAAAACCGGCATGCTGCCAAGTGAGTATTCCCGGCGATAAACGGGCATGCGGTCACCTGACTTGTCACATTCTTACTTTTTGCGGCTCAGGCGCCATCCGGCAGCACCAGAAATCTCGGACTCAGGAACAGGCATTCATGACCGAAGGACACACCGCGAACGTCACAGTTCATCATTACAAGGCGAAACCGACCACCATTGAATTGCCGGTTGCCGAAACGGGACTCAATCATACTGGCTAAACTTGGAGCCGAATTCCGGTTCAGCGGAGCGTATGCAGATCATGTCATCGAGCAGTAAGGGCCGCATTGATCTGACGGGCGTACCGGAGACCATGCTCTGGCCGCTCTGGAACCGTGCCGCGGAGATGCAGCGCGCCGACCGTCTCATCGAGGACGAAATGGCCGCCGCGCTGGTCCGGCAGATCGAGTACGACTTTGCCGCAAAGTTCGGCAAGCCGACGGTGTTTCATCCCATTCGCGCGCGCGTGTGCGACGATCTCGTTCGCCGCTATCTCTCCGCAAACCCTGACATGCCGACCGTCGTGGCGCTCGGTGAAGGCCTCGAGACACAGCTCTGGCGCATTGCCGACCCACGCATACGTTGGATCACGGTCGACCTGCCGGAAGCAATCGAGCTTCGCGAGAGACTCCTGCCGGCGGAACCAATGGCGTCATCGATCGCCTGCTCCGCACTGGACGAAAGCTGGATGGATGCGGTTCCCGCACAAACGACGCCGTTTGTCTCGGCGGCAGGTCTCCTGATGTACTTCAAGGAAGCGGAGGTCCGCTCACTGCTTGAAAAGATCGCGTCCCGGTTTCCGGGGGCGGACGTGTTTTTCGATACCATCACACCGCATGTCTCAGCCAAGACCCTGAATGGCTGGAAGGTCACCAAACACTATACCGCCCCGCCCATGCCGTGGGGCATTACCATCGACGATTTGCCGGCCTTCATCGACAGCATACCGGGCATGTCCGTCGGATCTCTCGTCAGCTATGGGGACCGGTTTCCCGAACGCACCCGGCTTTACAATCTGCTTGGCAAGATCGGTTGGATCAGAAGACGTTTCGCAGGAGCGCTGGTGCATGCAAAGGTGGCGCAGGGCGTTTGAATGCAGTGTGGTTTCGAGCTGAAACCATCTTTAGCCGTTCCATGGTCGAAACATGCGATCTGCACGCCGGTTCGCCCACGCTGACTTCTGGGGCGTACACACCCTCATGTGCATCTGGCGAACTCCGTTTGTGCCGGAAAGAGCGTCGCAACGCTGCGACCGAATGCGCTCTCGCATCGACGAAATCGGTCGCTTAACCTTATTCATGATCTTTTTTGTCATGTTTTTGACCAACAGCTTGACGAAAGTCAACTTGGCCGGTTCCGGCCCGGCGCATAGTCCTCGTCATAAAGTCATACCGGCGGCGGCGAACAAGACTGTTCTCTCGCAAAGCACGCAAATGGACGCTCTCAAAACAACGCATATCGGCCGAGACAGGGCAGTGAGATGGCGTCCGTAGGAGCACAAACTGACCTGTCGCCCTATTTCGCCCGGGTCTCGGACAATCCGCTTGAGGAAGCCTTCGAGGACGCGCGCCAGGCCCATCCGCCGGGTGGTCAGATTCCCGTTGCGAGCGAGGACCACGGAGCCGTCTGGCGGAAGTGCATCGAAACGCCTCGAACACGACCGGGGATGGCCTATGTGCACATTCCCTTCTGTGAAAACCACTGCCTGTTCTGCGGCTTCTACCAGAACGCCTGGCGGCCGGAGTCCGGCCCCGGTTATGTGGACCTGGTGCTGAGGCAGGCCACGCAGCTGGCCGGCAAGCCCGTTCTGGAAGGTCCGCCGTTGCGGGCGCTCTACTTTGGCGGTGGCACGCCGACCGCCCTGGCCGCGGCGGAGATAGGCCGCATGGTCTCCGGGCTGCGTGATGTTCTGCCGTTGGCGCCGGACTGCGAGATCACCCTGGAAGGCCGCATTCACTCCTTTACGCCCGACAAGATGGAGACGGCGTTCAGGGCGGGCGTGAACCGGGTTTCGCTCGGCGTTCAGACATTCGATACAGACATCCGCCGTTCGCTCGGTCGCAAGGCTACGCGGGAGAAGGTACTTGCCACCCTGCAGCGTCTGGTGGCCTGCGACAGCGGCGCGATCGTGATCGATCTGATGTACGGGCTGCCGCGCCAGACCAGCGAGACCTGGGCCGAAGATCTTGCCCTCGTGGATGAGCTTGGGCTGGACGGTGTGGATCATTACGGCCTCAATCTGATCCCCGGCACCCCGCTCATGTCCGCGGTCGAGAAAGGCAAGCTCAGCCCCATAACGCGAAAGGACCTGGGAGCTTTTTATGCGCAGGGCTTTGAAGCGATGCAGAGCTTCGGCTGGCATCCGATTTCAACGTCGCATTGGCAACACCCTGACCTGCGCGAGCGCTCGGTCTACAATTTCGGCGCCAAGACCGGTTGGGACTATTTCGGACTGGGCGCGGGGGCTGGAGGTTTTGTGAACGGTATCGGTGCCTTCAACACGCCGATCCTTGAGGAGTACGGCGCCAAAGTCCAGGCCGGAGCAGCGCCGTTCAAGGGCATGTCGCGCGCCTCTTCCCTGGCGCCAATTGTAAACGCCGTTCGCGCCGGCATGGAACGGGCACGGCTGGATAGCCGTGCTGTCAGCGCGGGCTTTGAACAAAGCGGTGCCGACGGCCCCCACACCACAGAACTTCTCCTGCCACTGCTCAACCAGTGGCAGGAGGCGGGTCTGATGGAGCGGCGCGGCCGTTTTCACGATCTCACCCTTGCCGGGCGCTTCTGGCAGGTGCAGATGACCCAACGGATGACCAGATTGCTGTCATCGCAATATCTGCCGGCCGACCAGGCCGATTATGGCGTTCGGGCACTGAATGCCGCCAAGGCGATGGCAAAACAAAAAAGGAGCAAGGAAAATGTCAGCTGAGATTGCGTCGCGCGTGGCCGCCGCGCTGAGTGAGAAACCTGTTGCCGCACTGGAGGATATTGCCAAGCTCGCGGAAACGCGGGTCGCGGATGTCGTGCGTCATTTGCCCGAGGGCGAGGCGGTCTGCGTGCCGGGTGAGTTCTTCGTTGAAGCGATGCAGGACATAAAGACATGGGGCGAGATCACATTCATCGTGAACACCGGCGATGTGATCCTCGAGGCCAAGGCACCCTTGCCCGACGGCAGCATGGGGCGTGGCTTTTACAATCTGCATGGCAAGCCGATCGGCGGCCACCTCAAGGCAGAGGCCTGCGAGTTCATCGCCTTTGTGTCGCGCAAGTTCATGGGCGTCGATACCCATTCGGTTCAGTTCTACAGCGAGAGCGGCAATTGCATGTTCAAGGTCTATCTCGGCCGCGATGAGGAACGGAACTTCCTGCCCGGTCAGGTCGACGCCTTTGTGGCCCTGCGCGACCGGCTGACAGCCGACTGAGCGATGGGGTCGGTTTCTCATCTGCTGGCGCTCGGATGCGGGTACAGCGCCAAGCGGTTGGCGCGCGCACTGCTGACGGATGGCTGGACGGTCTCAGGGACCTCACGAAGCGATGACGGCTGCGCGGTCCTGAAAGATCTGGGGATCACGCCCTGGTTTTTCGACGGCAGCGCGCCGTTGCCGGATCAGGCTTTTGATGGCATCAGCCATATTCTGGTGTCTGTTCCACCTGGCGCCGACGGTGATCTGAGCCTGACGCTTCATCGGGAAAGGCTGCTGAACGCCCCGGATTTGACATGGATCGGGATACTCTCGACCACCGGGGTCTATGGCGACGCGAAAGGTGCATGGATTGACGAGGACTTCCCGCCCGCGCCATTGACCGACGCAAACGAACGACGGCTGGAGATGGAGCGCGGCTGGCTGGAGTTTACCGCTGCTTCAGGAAAATCCGTTCAGATTTTCCGCCTTCCCGGCATCTATGGTCCGGGACGGTCTCCGTTCGCGCGGCTGCGTGCGGGCAAGGCCAAACGGCTGATCAAGGAGGGGCAGGTGTTCAACCGCATCCATGTGGATGACATTGTCGCGGCCTGCCTTGCCGGCATGAACAAGCCAACGGCGGGGCCGGTCTTTCATATCGCCGATGGTGTGCCCGCCTCATCCAGCGAGGTCTTGAGCCATGCCGCGGAACTGCTGGGGATGCCGCCACCGCCGGCGATGCCCCTCGAAGAGGCGGACCTGCCCCCGATGGCGCTGCACTTTTACCAGGAGTGCAAGAGGCTCGATATCTCCAGGGCACGCGCCGAACTCGGCTTTGCCCCCAGATATGCCGACTACCGCGAGGGATTGAAAGCAATTCTGGCCGAAGAAGAACAACACATGCGGACAGGAAGCTGAAAGGGGTCCGGCCACTGCATTGCCCAGTGAACCCGGACCGTGCTTCTCCCGCCGAACGGCTCAAGTCTCCAGCAAGTTGCAAACAGCCTACTTGCCATCAACACATCCGCCCGCCTCGTCCAGCCGGGCCATGTGCCGTTTGGCGTCCTGCATCCCGAGCAGGAAGCTCGCCTCATACCAGTCCCAGGCCAGGCACTTGTCCTCGGATACGCCGAGCGTACCTGTTTCATACATGTAGGCGACCAGCAGGGCCGACAAGGCATCGCCATTGGTCGCAGCGGAGCCAAGCCAGTACAGGCCTTGAGAGGTGTCCGCCTCAGTGCGTTCGCCGTCGCGCAGCATTATCAGGCCCAGTTGCTTTTGCGAGCCGGCATGGCCAAGCTTTGCGGCGCGCCGATAAAGGCGGCCCGCAATTACCGTGTTCTGCTCGAGCCCCTTTCCGCGATAGTAGGCTGTGGCCAACTGGAAAAGCGCTTCAGGGTGGTCTTGGTTCGCCGCCTTTTCCAGCCATTCGAGCCGCTTTTCCGTATCTTGCCGCAGGCAATGTCCCGCCCCATACATGAACGCCATAACAAACTGAGCGTTTCTGTCGCCGCTGCGAGCCTTGCTCAACAAGTTTTCCAGAACGTCCTGTCGACAGTGCGGTCCGTGCAGCTCATGGCGGTCAGAGGTGCGCGCATTTGGGGAACCAGGCAGCAAAAATAAGAGTAGCCCGAGCGCTGCGAGAATCCGCGGCGCGCTACGCCGAAGCCGAATGTAGCTCATGAAATAGTCCGTCCATCCGTTGAACCGTCCCGAAGGATCAACATGACACCTTTTCATTAGTGCAACACGCGCATTGTCTCTAAAATTATTCATGAGGTTCGTTCATGAATTTTGCGCAGCCCTCGGAACTTCCGTCCTGGAAATCGCATTTGCCTTTCAAGCATCAACGAGAAGAGTGTGATGAGACAGAAACTGGTTATGTTCTTGGGCTTGTTCCTGACGTCGCTACCGCTGGCCAGCATTGGCGCGTTCGCCGAAACCCATGAAGTGCAAATGCTGAACAAGCACCCGGACGACAAGAAGAAGCGGAATGTCTTCGTCCCGGCCGTCATCAAAATCAAGCCCGGCGACACGGTGAAGTTTGTGTCAGGGAGCAAGGGACACAACACGGAATCGATCAAAGGCATGATCCCGAAAGGGGGCAAACCTTGGAAGAGCAAAATCAGCAGGGACTTCGAAGTCACGTTCGACCAACCGGGCATCTACGGCTATCGCTGCACGCCGCACTACACGCTTGGCATGGTCGGCATTGTGATTGTCGAGGGCGACGGTTGGGATGCAAATCTGGGAGCGGCCAAAGGCGTCAAGCAGCGCGGAAGGTCAAAGAAGATCTTCGAGACGCTTTGGGCGGAAGTCGATCAGATCATGAAGTGATGCAGCCTGGCCGGATCGGCCTAGAGCAAAACCCGATTAGGTTGACTCACCCTGTTTCAACCTGATCGGATAAATTTGCTCCATATCTTAAAGTGTTAGAGCATCTTTATGCGTTCAGATTTCGCGACGAAACGCGTCAATCTGAACGCATGATGCTCTAGGCGCCGTCCGGCAATGCCATCCACCTGATCTCGATTTCCTCGCGCCAGGCATAGCGCAAGAGGTGCTTGTCGAGGATGAACTTGATTCGGGCCATTTCCTGCTCGGCAGCCGCCTCGCACGACATCACGAGGAGATCGTTCTCCGCCCTCATGACACAGCGCCCGGGTTTGAAGTCGACCGTTCCGCTGTGCTCGTCGAACTCGACCGGGACCTTGTGGGCAAAGTGCTTGCACATTTGCACGAGGTACTTGCTCGCTTTCTCCGTTTGGACTCTGGCCTCTTCCTTAATCATCACGCATCCCTGCTTTGCCTCCCGATCGACTTTTTCGCCTTTTCGACTTCGTTCACGGCATTGGAACCACCGTCTCGCCCCGTACCGGTTCATCTGCGAGGACCACGGGGTACCCGAGCGAACAGTTTTCGATGCGCGCCTCGACCTGCCAGCCGGTCTTGAGGGTTTCCGAGGTGATGGCCTGCGAGGGCGGACCGGCGGCGAGCAACCGGCCCTCCGACAACACGGCGACCATGTCGCAAAAGCGCATGGCAAGATTGATATCGTGCACGCACACCAGCGCCACCGCATCCCGCTGCTCGACGGCCTCCCTGACAATGCGCAGCACCTCGATCTGCCATCTCAGATCAAGCGCGCTCGTGGGCTCATCCAGCAGAAGCAGCCGGGGCTCCCGCACAAGAACCTGGGCCAGGCCGACGAGCTGGCGTTTGCCGCCTGAGAGTTCGCTGACCGGGCGCAGCGCAACGTTCTCCAGGTCGAGCATCCGAAAGACGCGCTCGACCGGCTCCGCGTCCTGGCTGCCACTTGTCATCCGATAGGCGCCGAGGACGCTTTCATAGGCGAGCAAGCCACTTCCCGCAGGGATGCTCTGCGGCAGATAACCGACCAGCTTGGCGCGAGCCGATGGCGATCGCTGCAGATAGGCTTCGCCATTGAGCACGATCTCGCCGCCGCTCGGAAGAAGTCCGGCGAGCACCTTCATGAAGGTGGACTTGCCTGCGGCATTCGGCCCGACAACAGCCGTGATCGTGCCGGGTTGCAGTTGTGGAAGCGTGATGTCGTGCAGGACCCGGCGGGGCCCGTACCCGGCCGACACGTCACGGATGCGCAGGCCCTCGCTCACAGCCTGTGCCTCTGTCTGACAATCAGCGTCATGAACAGTGGGACACCGACCAGCGCCGTCACGATCCCGATCGGAATAACGACTCCGGGGATCAGGGCCTTGCTGGCGATCGAGGCGAGCGAGAGAATGAGCGCGCCTGCCAGAGCGCTTCCGGGGAGATACAGCCGATGGTCTTCTCCGAGTGCAAGACGGGCGATATGGGGGCCGACAAGTCCGATGAAGCCGATCGATCCGGCAAAGGCAACGGCCACGCCGGCCAGGACGCTCACCCGAAAGAGGACCACGAGGCGCAAGCGCTCGACCGGTATCCCGAGGCTCGCAGCCTGTGCTTCGCCGGAACGCATCGCGGTCATCATCCAGACGGCGCGCATCGAGAATGGAAAACACACGATCAGGACGCAGGTGACAATCGCAAGCTGTTCCCAGGTCGCACGACCCAGCGACCCCATCGTCCAAAAGACAATCTGCTGCAAGGCGTCCGCTTCGGCGACGAACTGAACCAGGGAAATCAGCGCCTTGAAAACAAACACCAGGGCAATCCCGAACAGGATGACCGCGTGCGCGCCTGCACCGAAGGTCCGGGAAAGCGCCAGAATGATCATGCAGGCCGCGAATGCCGTGAGAAAGGCAAAAAGCGGAACCGTGTAGGTCTGGATGGCAACCGGAAAAAGCACTCCAAACACGATCGCAAGCGAGGCACCGAATGCTGCCGCCTCAGATATGCCCAGCGTGAATGGGCTTGCGAGCGGGTTGTTCAGGACCGTTTGCATTTCCGCGCCCGCAAGGCCGAGCGCCGCGCCGACAAGGACGGCCATGATCGCGTAAGGCAGCCGCACGTCCCAGAGGATTACGGATTTGGCCTGATCGAGAGATGAGGGATCGACAAGCCCGCGCAGAAGCTCGCCAAGAGGGAAGATCGAAGGGCCCGTCGCAACATCAACCAGGAACGAAAGCCCCAGCGCCAGAACCAGGACCGACAGCACCGCCAAACGGCGGCGGTAGATTTGCCGGTAAGACTGTCCAAGCGACGCCTCGCTCATGGCCGGCACTCCCTCAAAACCTGTCGACGTCGAGCGTTCATGGCGACCCCGTCACTTCAAGCTTGTCCAGTAAACGCCTTCAAGCGGGACGGCCTGGAACCGGTCAAAAAGCGTCTTTAGCGTCGCGTCCGGATCGAGATCGGCAAAAAGCTCGGGGTGAAACCACTTCGCAAACGCCTGGACGGCCACGACATTCAAGGGGGAATTGTAGAAATGATGCCAGACCGCATGCGCGTTGCCCGACGTTACCGCCTTCAAGTTGGCGATGCCCTTCCGGTCCAGTCCCCGCTTCAGTGACGCCCGCGCCATGTCTTCGGAGACGCCTGCACCAAGCACAATGAACTTCGGCGCACTCTTTATGGCCGAAGGCGAGCCGATGGCGGTCCCGATATAGATGTCGGGCTGGGTGGCGATCAGGTGTTCGAGGTTGAGAGTTCCCGAGGCCCCCGGAACCAAACCCTTGGCGATATTCCTGCCGCCGGCAACATCGATGAACCGGCCCATCAGGTCGTCAGCCATGGTGAAGCAACACGGAATGTTGCGGCCAACATGCACCTCGATGAACACGCTCGGTCGCGCCGGTTTGCTTTGGCTCAGTCTCTCTTCGACCTTGGCCAACTCGCTTTCATAAAACCGGACAAAGGCCTCGGCCTCCTTCTCCAGGCCCAGAAGCCTGCCGAGCAGCAACATGCTTTTCGGGGTATTGACGAGCGGTTCGTCCCGAAAATCTATGAACACAACAGGAATTCCCGCGGCCTCGATTTTCTCGACCAGTCCCTTTGTGCGCGCCGATGGACCGTGGCCACTCTTTCCGAAGATCGCCAGGTCCGGTTTCAGTGCAATCACCTTCTCGACGCTCACCGTGTCGGCCGATGTTGTGCCGAACAACGGCACGTCCGACAGTTTCGGGAACGCCCTCAGGTACTGTTCGTATCCGGCGGGGTCGAAACGCTTGAACTCGCCAAGTGAGCCGACAAGGCGTTTCGTCGGATCGTCCCGGTCCAGTATCCCGAGCGCAGCGATGTAGCGGCCCTCCCCCAGGATCACCTTCTGCGCGGGAGCCTTGAGCGTAACCGATCTGCCGATCAGATCGGTTACGGTTATGGGGTCCGCAAATGCGATGCTCGCCGGGCCAAGGATCCCGGCGAGCACGGCAAGAACAAGCTGGCAAAGGAAGAAGCTTCGCATACGCATTACCGTCTTGCGGTTATCCTGAATATCACACGCGTCGGCTCGCCATAGAAGTTACCGCGGATGACCTCGTTCACACGCTGATAGTATTTCTTGTCGAAGATGTTGGTCACGTCGAGTTGAGCCTGCACCTTTTCGGAGATGGCGTAGCTCACTTGCGCGTCGGCGACGACGTATCCGGGCGCTTTGATACGCGTGATGGTCGTGCCATCGATATCGAGCGCAAAGAACTCGCTGACGCCCCGCACGCCACCCCCCAGACCGAGCCCCCGCAACGGACCGTCCTGGAACGTGTACTTCATGAACACGGATGCCGAATGGCGCGGTGCGACCTCTCCGAACTCCGCAAGCGGATCGCCGGACAGGTTTTCCGTGTCCGTATACACGTAGCCTGCGGTCATCTTGAGTCCGGGTCGGGGGTTACCGCCGATGCGCACATCCACGCCGCGGGTGCGGACGTCGCCGGTCGCCGCAAAGGTGCCGACACCATTGCTCACGGCACGGTTTGTGTCTTCGAGGTTGAACCACGCCGCCTGAAAGTTGAGCCGGTCATCCAAAAGGGACTTCTTCACGCCGAACTCATATTGGTATCCCGACCGCGCGCCGATTGGATTGCCGTTTGCGTCCGCCTCCGTCTGCGGCTGGAAGATCTGGGCGTAGCTCCCGTACAAGGTGGCGTTTGGAGTGACGTCGATCAGAACACCGGCGTTTCCGGTCGTGTCGTCCTCATCAATCTTGCTAACGCGCGCGCGGCCTTCGTCGATGATCGTATTCTCGAAATATGTCGAACGACCGCCGAGCAGGACCGTAACGGGCTCAACCGGGTTGAGCCGCAGCTGACCGTACAGTCCGGTCTCGTTGAACTCCGTCGACTGGTTGAGCCTGAAACCCGGCCCGACACCGGGAAACGTCACAACCGGTTCGGGGAAGTTCTTTCTGAGATTGAAGATATTGTTGGTCGGCTGAGCGAAAAACGCGAAATTCTGCTCGAAGAACTGATCGGATTTGCGGTAATCGGCGCCGGCAACGATCTCGTTCTCGGTTCCGAACATCTGGAAAGGGACTGCCAGATATGCGTCCAACGCGTCATTGGTTTCCTCATAGTTGCGCGCGAACGTGAACATGTTGAAGTCACCGGTTGCCGGGTCGACGCCGGTCTGCCCCAGCGCCGTCAGGATGTCGGTATCCCGGTCGTTGCGCCGGTAGGCCGCATGAAAGCGCGCGTCGTTCTGAAAAATGTGGTCGAGCTCAACGAAGTGCTCCTTCGACCTGGAGTCATTGGCGTTCCAGTCCGCGCCCACATAAGACGAGCGACTGACGTCCACCAGCATTCCGTCGAGGAATGTCGGCAGCCCGCTCGTGGAGGAGATATCCTGCTCCTCGCCGAACATGCCAAGCGAGAGTGTGGTCGCCGGCGTTATGTCGAATTCGAGCGTTCCGTATGCGCCGATACGTTGCTGATTGGCATGGTCGACAAAGGAGCCCTCATCCAACCCGAATCCGACCACGCGCGCCCGTACGGTGCCCGAGTCATTGAGCGGCGTATTGATGTCGAATTCACCACGGTAGTAGTCCCACATCCCTCCGGTGAATGACGCCTCGGCGTGCGCCACCGGCCCGGCGCGCTTTCGGGCAAGATTCAGGGTGGCCCCCGGCTCCCCTGACCCGTTGAACAAGGTCCCCGGTCCGGACAGCACCTCGACACGGTCGAAGAAGGACAAGTCCGGCGTGGTTCCATAGATGCTCTGCAAGGGCCGCGTCATCCCGTCGATCGAGTAGCTGAAAATCTCGTGCCCGCGGGCGTAGAAGCTGGAGAGGAACAGATTGCCCGTTGCAACGACAATGCCCGGGTCCCATTCCAGCGCGCGTTCAATGCTGTCCAGATTCTGATCGTCGAGCTGTTGACGCGTGATCAAATTCACTGTGCGCGGGATGTCACGGATCGCCGCCGGGCCCTTCGAGCCAACCGTCGTCTCGCTCGTCGTGTAGCTGTCCACCCCTTCCGTCTGTGCTGAGCGGTCCGTCCCGCCGACGATATCCGGCGTGGTGCCCGCATCGTCACCTGCCTCCTGCGGCAGTTGCTCATCTTGCTGCTCACCCTGACCGGTCACGACGACCGTCGGCAGTTCGCTCTGTTGTGCGTGTACACCGAACGAGGTCAGGACAAGGCACGCGGCGATCGTGATTCCGGTTCCACCTAGACGAGCTCTGGAACGCAGACACACGGGTTTCGTTGTTGTTCTGATTGTTGTCGACATTTCCGCCCCCCGGCCCAACTCTCGACAAAACATGACTTTAACAATCACAATTTATGCGATATGGGTGGAACGACGCCATCGACAAGGCCTTTGCAGGATCGCCAAAGACGTTTGCGAGAAGCACTGCCGTGCTCACGAGATTGAGGCTTCGCGGGTCCTGAATGAATGATCAGTAGACTGACGGCCTGTGGTGATCTGAATAGTGATCTGCCGACAACCAATGACGCATCAGGGAAAACCAAAACCACCGATCAAGCCATTGAGCACCGGATTAAGACAACGGGAGCTCACAACCATGGCGCAATCCGCCGGTTCCGATTTCTGCGCGCTTGAACCCACGTTTGGGCCCGAGGATGTCATCATCGAAGGACGGGTCAACGTTTCGCGACTGCGCTCCGGCCTCACGATCCACACAGCAGAAACCGCCGAGATCCAGGACCTCACCATGGAGATGGCCGTTGAGCCTTGCCTGAAGGTATTTGTCATTCTGGAGGGCGGAATTGATTTCCATCTTGATGATGTGCCCTTCAGGTTTTCCGCAATCCGGGACAATGGTCACACCCAACCGGCCGCGTTCGCCGTGGCCATTGCCAAACCGGTCAGGCTGGCAAGGCACTCGCGGCGCGGAGCGCGTACCCGCAAGGTCAACATCACGATCCGGCCGGAATGGCTCGACGATGGTGGACTGCGAGAAAAGACCTGTGAACATGACGTCGGCTGCTTCCTGCGCAAACACCTTGCCCAAACAAGCTGGCATCCTTCCGGCCGCGCCATCGCCCTCGCCGAGCAGATGCTGAATCCACCGCAGCTTCCGCCGATCGTCCGCGAGCTCTATCTGGAAAGCCGTGCCGTGGAGCTCGCCGCGGAGGCCCTGCAGGCTTTGAACGGAGAACGGCGCTGCCCGGCACTCAATAGCGCGGCGACGATTGATATATGCCGCGCCCAGACCGTCCGGGACTATATCGAGCAGCGATTGGGCGACCCCTTGACCCTGTCCGCGATTGCGCGGGAGGTGGGAATTGGAGCCACCACACTGCAACGGCTGTTCAAGTCCGTTTACGGGATGACGGTTGTCGAGTATGTGCGGACCCGCAGGCTCGAACGCGCACGCTTCGCGATCGAGACCGAAGGCCTCTCCGTGGGCGAGGCCGCCTATCTCGCAGGCTACAAGAATCCCGCGAACTTCGCGACAGCCTTCAAGCGCGCATTCGGCATCTCGCCGAAGCTGCTCCGGAAATAGTCAGCTCGTAGGCCGGTCGATCATGCCCGGAAAGCCGGCGCCGCATACCGCCAACTCTAATCTTCGGTTCTGGCATCGCCGCGAACACCGTCGCGCCAATATGCGACACTGATCTGCTCGGATTTTCCAAGGCCGAAATCGCCTTTGAAAAGTTTCCTCAAGTCTTGTGCATTGGCGAATTCGCCGCCAAACCAGGCATAAGTGAAGCCTTTTTCCGACGCCAACCGCTCTACCTCGCTCCGCACATGCGACCGGAACTTGGCCGGCTCGATCGTATGAACTTCAAACGATGTCTCGGGAAGATAATCAGTTGGGTCGGCGTTCCCCGGGAACGCAACGATAACGTGGCCCCCGGCGGAAGCGTCGAGCGACTCCATGATCCGCGCCAACGCCGGCAATGCGGTTTCATCTCCAGAAAGAAGCATGTTTGCACTGCCCGCGGGCGGCACGCCGCCGCCCGGCCCCATGATGCCGATCACGTCTCCTGCCTCGGCATCGCGCGCCCAGTCGGAGATCATGCCGCCCGGGTGTTGAACGACATCGATATCAATCTCGGCGGAGGCTTCTCTTACATCCCGAATGGTGAAGTATCTCACATGGAGCGCGTCTTCTCCGTCCGGCCAACGGGTGACGCCGTTAGACTCAACCGATGGCCAGACTGGCTCGCGCGAGCGGTCCGAAGGCAGCATGAGTTTCACGTGTAGACCGTCCTGCGCAAACTCGCCAAGGTCGTCACTCGCCAGGGTCAGACGGATCATGCCCGGGAAGACTTCCGCGCGCCGGACAAGCGTCAATGTCTGGAAGTTCACCGGCGAACCCGCCGACTGATCGCCGTCGCTCCACATCAGCCCCTGGGCCGACTGCGGATCGACTTCTGCAACATGAAGCGCTGCCGCCTCCTTCAGGAAATAGAGCATGTTGGCGCTCGGCGCCTCGACGGCGATCGACAATCCACGCGGAGAATGGCCGATATCCAGCCGGCATCCCTCGTGCGTGATACGAACGGAACCGTTCCCAAGTCTCTCCGGCTCGATGCCGCTCTCCTCCATATGCTCCAAAAGATGATCGAATGCCGCCTTCGGATCGGGCATCACGACGTGGGTATCGGCCTGGACGGTCATGGACTTGGGTTCCTCGCTTGTGATGCCATCCGCCAGGACAGCAAGCCCCCCGCCGCCGAGCCGACGGCGGCCACGAGCATGACGGACGAAAATCCGATATGGCCGGCAAGAAAGTTGCCGACGCCGGCAAACAACAGGACGCACAACCCCTCTAGGCTTACGAATGTGGCGAGCTCGGTCGCCTTGTTGCCGGAGGAGCAAAGTCCCATCATCAGTGTTCTGCTCGCGGTGAACGCGGCAAACGTCAGGCCGTTGGCAATCACGACGAAGGCCGCGGCTGACGTTTTGCTCAGACCGGCCGCGTACAAGGCGGAAAAAACCACGCAGTACACCGCCGCCAAGGCGCCGACCAGGCACAGGCAGGCGAACCCGCCCCAGCGATCGACCAACGGTCTGATTGCGAGCGCGCAGGCAATGCCGACGGCGTTGCCGAACACGAGGCCGATGAGCCCGCCCTGTGCAATCGAGTATCCAGCGTCGATCAGAACGATGGATTTGAAGCCGTAAGTCAGCACCAACCCCAAGCCGACGAGAACCGTGACGAACAGCAAGTGTCGCGTTTCTGCGCGCTTCAGGATGTTGAGCTGACTCCAGAACGGCCCCGGCTGTGCGGGCGGAGCCTCGCCCGCGTCAAGCCGCAGAGTGCCGACGACAAGAAAACCCGCCAACGATACAGCCAGCAATGCCGTAACCGTCGCTACCCATCCGACATCGCCAAAGACGTAGATCACACAAGCTCCAAGCAACAGCCCGGCCATACCCGCCGAAGCGGACTGCACCGAGGCGCCGCGCGCCCTGTCTTCCGGCGCGAGCTTTTCAACCATCAATCCGCCGGTTGCGGTCAGTTGGGTCGCAATACAGATCATCATCAACGAGATGAGCATCAGCAGCACGACGGGGTTCCCGGCGGGATTGGCGAGTGCAAGCGCGCCGACCATAAGACAAGCGACGCCCTGACCGGCAACAATCCAGCTGCGAAAATGGCCAAACCGGCGACTGCCGAACCGGTCAACCAGGGGTGCCCAGACGAAGCGCAAGACGTAGGGAATGGCTGCCAGGAAAACCAGTCCGATCATTTGCGCCGAATGGCCGGCGTCGCGCAGGAAGAGCGGCACCCCGTGGATCGCAAATTGGCCCAGCAGGCCTTGCAGCAGAGTGAGAAGCGAAACAGCGGCGATGAGATTTCGCCGCTGCAGCCCGATCACCCCAACAGACAGAGATGATGACATTGAACCAGGTCCCGGACCTCAAAACCTCGCTGTCAGCGAAAACCCTGCAGTGCGCGGGGGCGTGACGGCAGCGAAATTGCTCGCGCCACTGATGACAAGCGCCGTCAGACCTGTTTCGTCGAACACATTGTTGACGAAAGCCCGCCCCGTAATCGGTCCACGTTCGTAACTGAGCCCCAGATCGACAATGGTGTAATCGCCGATCTTCTCCGCCGGCCGGTTATTGAAATCGTTGAACGACTGGCCGATGAACGCCACTTTTCCATCGAAACTGAAGTTCGGTTTCCAGGCCGGATTCCACACGAAGCCCAGGAACGCCGTGATGTCCGGGTCCTTGCCGAAATGGTTGCCCTTGAGTTGAGGGTTTCCTGCCGGCGCTTCGGTGATCTCGGTCTCCAGCAGACCGACGCCGGCGCGCAGCGTCAGGCTGTCCGTGACGGCAGCCTCGCCTTCAAACTCGGCGCCGTAGGTCTCCCCCTTGGGGAGGTTGACCACCTGGATGCTGAACCGGTTGCCGGGTTGCGTCTCCAGAAAGAACTGCGGGTTGTCGTACTTGCTGAAGAAGGTCGTCGCACCGAAGCTGTACCTCTTGTCTTGCGACTCGAGCCGATACCCAGCCTCGTAGGTCCAGACTTCCTCGGATTCGAACGTGTAGGGCTGCCCCGTGAAGAAGTTCACCGATGCGCCGCCCTCGTTCCAGCCCTTGCGCGCCGTAACCGATACGCTCTGCGTCTCGTCGACATCGAGCTTCAAGCCGATCAGTGGCAGCCCGACGGTCTCGGTGTCGCGGTCCGTTTGCAGCACAGGCGGAACGTTGAACGGCGGTACGGCGGTCAGGCTCGAAAACGTCGTCCGGTCATATTCGTGCCGCAGGACACGGCCACCGGCCAACAGGTCAAGGCGCCTGGTCAGCCCGACGCGCAGATCGGTGAAGGCCGCCACGGTCTCGGTATCACCGTCGGCGGTGAGAAAGGCAATGCCCGGCGGCAGGAACGGCGGAATGATATTGTCGATGCGCACATCCTGCGTCCGGTACGTGTATGTCGCACCGAACAGCCCGCTCAGGCGGCTCTCATCGGTCCCGAAAGTGTAGAGCAGATCCTGGTTGAAAACGTCGTCGTCGACCTTGAAGAAGAAGTTCTGGGGCTGGAACGGCAGGCTTTCGTAAAACGTGTCGGCCTGGCTCGTGATCGAGCGCAGCTTCGAGCCGTCGGCGAAGGTGTAGGACGAGTCGAGCGCGTATGTGTTTGCCTCGGTATCGAAGATCCGCAAGCCGCCGGTCACATAGTCGATCTCGCGCTGTGACGGGCTGACAACACGTCCATCGGAAAAGCCTGTCGTCTGAACGGTGCCCCGGGTCTGCGGTGTGGTCCCCTCCTGGTGCTCGTAGATGCCGAGGAAACGCCAGGGACCCTCCTCGCCTTGCGGTGTGAACAGGAGTTTCGCACGCCCTCTCAATTGATCGAACTCGTTCAGCCTGTTTCCGTCGATGCCCGGAGGCACATTGACAATGTCGCGCGGGTCGGCACCATCGCGTCCTTCGAGCGTCCCGCGGAAGGCTAGGATGTCATCGAATATGCCGAATGACGCCATCGTATTGAGAGAGCGCGTCGGTCCGTGGAAGTCATCGAATTCAAGGACGGTCTGCACGGCAAATTCGGGATCAAACGTCGGATCGAATGTCTTCAGGACAAAAGCGCCGCCAATGGCGGTCCGGCCGCGCAAGGTCGTCTGCGGGCCTTTGAACAGTTCGAGCTGCTCGACGTCCCACAAGCTGTTGTAGTCGACATTCGGGACAGCCGCGGGCCGCGCCACTTCATCAACGATCAAAGGAACGCGCGGCAGTGTGCCACTCAAACCCGTGTTCGCCAGACCTCCGGGACCGCCGCCCTCGATGCCGCGGATATTGGGAATCTCACTGATGCTCCTGGTCTGAACGTTGGGAGAGCCGGTGAGAATATCGTTGATCTCGGCACCGGGCGTCTTCTCCAGTTCATTCACGTCAAAAACACTGACACTGCTCGTGGTATCTACGAAGGTACGCTCTTGCCGCTCACCGATAATGACGATTTGGCCAAGTTGCGTGATGTCTGCCTCCTGGGCAACCGGCACGGAACTCAAGAGCGTCCCCGAAGCTAGAAACGCAATGCCGGCGAGCGCAGCGCGCCTGTGCCGCGCAAAAATCGAATTCGAGAACATCGTATCCCCCGATACATGACTTTGGAAATCATGTTATTGAGAGGGGATTTCGCGGTCGAGTGGCTTTGACAGTCCGGTCAGGCCAACAGCATGTCCGATCAGGCCCGGTTGTTACGATCCTGATATTGCCGCGGACTGACGCCAAAGTGCCTTTGAAACGCCTTCGAAAACGCCTCCGGTGTCGCGTATCCGACATCCGACGCAATCCGAGCGACGGGCAGTCCGGTTCCTGCAAGTTCGCGGGCCAGTTCCATGCGTCGGCTCAAAATGTACTCACCGACAGGTCGTCCCATCGCCTTCGAGAATGCGCGTTTGAATCCGGTTTCGCTCATGCGGGCAAGTTTTGCGAGTTCGCCTATTGTCGGCGGCGCCTGCAGCCGTTCTTCGATGATCTCCAGAGCATAGGAGACGGAGTCAGATGAAGGGCGGCGCTCACCGACGGCATTGCCGTTCCTGGCAAAGGCTTCGAAGAGCATGGAAAGCGCCACGGACTCTGCGAAGAGTTTGTGTCCAGGCTGAGCTTCATCCATCGCAACGATCTGCGCGAAGAGCATCTTCTGGCGCGCGCTCATGGGCCGCCGGACCGTCGAACCGTTCGAGATGAAATCGAGGACGCGCTCCGAAAATACGGGTTCGACGGTTTCGAGGTGCCGAAAGTAGCCGAGCGGGAACTCGATGATAACGGACTCGAATTCCGACTGTGCCGGAACATTCACGACCCATCTGGATTCAACGGGAAGTCCCACCATCGACAGCATCCCGTCGTGTATCTCTCCCGTACGTTGCGCGCCCCCGATCTCACGTGCCGACGAACGGCCGCGCAGTCTGCCCTCGATTTGCAGGCCCACCGCCGCCTCGGATCGTGCCTCGGCGCTTCGCACGCCGCGCAACCGTGCGACCGAGACATGGACACCATGGGATACCTTGACGACATTCATCGATCCGGTTGCGAAAACGGCGCTCGATTTCAACTGCAGCGCCTTCGCGGGCAGATTTCGGGCGACGTCGAGAACCTTGGAAACGGTCAGATCGGACGGATGACGAAAGTGGTCTTTGTTTTTGTTGATGAAACTCATTTTATGACTTGGGATCCCTATGTTCGGTTCGGGGTCCGGACACTGATCGGTCAGGCTTGCGTAACTCACCCTATGATCGACCCAACAGGGCAAAGAAGCCAATCACATGTGATTTTGACCAGCAAAACAAGCTGCTATCGCACTGGCCGCACGTGATCACTAAGCATGAGGCGCAGAAACGCCGATTTGAACTGAATTGGAGTGAAAGGAATCATCTCATTCTTCTCACCCCTCCCGGAAGCCACCTGGGTCCAAACCTGGGCGCTGCAACCGCGACCTGACGACGATGCGCGTCACCCTTCTTCCTACGGCGTCTTCAGGAAAGCTTCAGCAGACAGACTGCGCCGCCCACCGCGCGCGCCGCACCGATGAGCCGGCGTCCGTCAGCTCTTCATGCCATAGCTGGTTTAACAACCTCTCCATCCTCCGGCATTTCACCCGCGATCGCCTCGAGGAGGTCGGTCAGCGTTACGACGCCCGCGGTCCTGCCATGATCGTCGGCGACGACCGCCATGTGTACGCCTTCGAGGCGAAACCGGTCGACAAGCTCAAGAACGGAGATATCATCCGCGACAACGAGCGCCGCCACCATCAGAGACTGCAGGTCGATGGGCTGGCTCTTCAAAGCCAGCGGGAGCATGTCCTTGGTATGAGCGAAACCGACCGGGTGGTCGATCGACTCGTTGCAGACGAGCACGCGCGAGAAGCGGCATGTCTCGACCACCCCCACCAGCGTCTCGCGATCGGCTTGCGCGTCGACCCAGACGACTTCGGAACGCGGCGTCATGATGACGCGCACATGCCAATCGTCGAGACGAAGCACGCCATCAATCATCTCGCGCTCCTCCGGTGCGAAAATCCCCGCAAGAGTGCCTTCGGCAATCAGCGATTTCACCTCATCCTCGGTCACTGTCTCCCTGTGCGCCGCGGAAATATTCATGAAGCGAAGGACTGTGTCTGTCGATACCTTGAGCAGCCAGACCGCGGGAGCGGCAAGACGGGCAAGCAGGTTCATCCGGTTCGCGACGAGCGAAGCGACGCGTTCAGGATTCGCCAGTGCGATGCGCTTCGGTACAAGTTCGCCGACGATGAGCGAAATATAGGTGATCACGACCACCACCAGGCCAATTGCGATCGTGTCGCCATTCGGTGCGACTGCGGGAAAAGTATCAAACCAGTCGCCGAGCTTGTCAGCGAACGTCGCTCCGCTCACAGCACCAGCCAGGATGCCGACAAGTGTGATGCCGATTTGCACCGTTGACAGGAACCGGCTCGGGTCATCGATCAAGCGGAGTGCAGTGCGCGCCCCGCTGTTGCCGAGACCGGCCATGTGCTCAAGCCGGCTTCTCCGGGACGACACAATGGCCAGCTCAGACATAGCCAGCAGACCGTTTACGAGTATGAGCAGGAGTACGAAGAGTATCTCAAGAAACAGCATGGACATCTGACCTGGTACGATGCGGGAGAGCTCATCCGACCAGAGCTAAAAAAACGATCCGGTCCTCGCCGGTCGCGATGAGGCGTCGATCTGCCGCCAACGAACCACCGGGACAGACCCCTGTCAACGATGCACGCCTGGGCCTCCCGTTGGACATCGTTGAACTACGGCTTCTTGCCCATCGAACCCCATTTGACACCAAGGACATCGAGCCCGTGGGACCGGCACGACAAGAACCGTTCAAGAGATGCCGGATAAGCTCTGAATCTCTAGTCCCCTAGATTGAGGGTCTGGATTGGCATTGAACCTGTTTGGTTCCTCGACCCCACCCCAGCAGTCCGTTGGAAAATCAACCAGATCAATCAATTACGCCGCAGTTTAAAACCGGATGCGTAGCTTAGAGCATTCCGGGGAATGTGCCGCCATCCAACAGTAAATTCTGACCCGTTACATAACCCGAACGCGCGGCGCACAGATACGCGCAGGCAACGCCGAATTCATCCGGATCACCGAACCTCCTGGCCGGGATGGAATTGCGCCGGCGCTTACGCATCTCCTCGATGTTGACGCCTTCTGCTTTTGCCGCACCCTCGAGCGTTTTCTCCAGGCGCGCGGTCGCGAAGGGACCGGGCATGAGGTTGTTGATGGTGACATTGTGCTCGGCGACCTGGCGCGCAAGACCTGCGACAAACCCGGTCAGTCCGGCGCGCGCACCGTTGGATAGACCAAGAGTCGGGATCGGCGCTTTCACGGCACCCGACGTGATGTTGACGATGCGCCCAAAACGCCTCTCTATCATGCCGTCTACGGTTGCCCTTATCATGAGGATTGGCGAGATCATGTTGCTGTCGACAGCGTCGATCCAGTCATCGCGGCCCCAGTCGCGGAAACTTCCCGGCGGTGGTCCGCCAGCATTGTTGACGAGGATGTCCGGGTTCGGACAAGCGTCGAGAACGGCAGCACGCCCTTCCTCGCTCGTAATATCCCCGGCAACTGCCGTGACGTTACAATCATGAGTTGATCGGATCGTCTCTGCTGCCGTTTGAAGCGGGCCATCGCGCCGGGCGATGATCGTGACATCGACCCCTTCGGCCGCAAGCTGGTTCGCGCAAGCAAATCCGAGCCCTTCACTCGCGGCGCACACGATTGCTTTGCGGCCTTCAATTCCAAGGTCCATGACGCCGTCTAGCCTCCTAGTTTCCGCTGCAACCGGTCCATCAGGACCGTGAGCTCCGCATGCTCATCTTGGTTCAGTGCCGGTCCCGGTGATCGCGTCGCGGTACATCTGATGGCGCCTCGGCGACACAGGATCTCTTTGCGCAAGGCAAGGCCGATGCCCGGCTGGTACTCATAGCGCAGTAACGGGAGATAGAGATCGTAGAGGTCCTCGGCCGCTTCAGCCTCGCCCGAGGCGAAGAGATCGTAGACTTTGACCAGCATATCCGGGAAGGCGAACCCGGTCATCACCCCGTCGGCGCCGCGCCGCATCTCGATCGGGTAGTACAAACCCGCATTCGCAACGAGTATGGAAATGCGCCGCGCGTCCGACCGATTCCCGTGCTTACGGACCTCGGTAAGCTTGCGCAGACCCGGGAAATCCTCGTGCTTGAGCATGACGATGCTCGGGTGGTCATCGATCAGTTTCAGGAGTGTCTCGTTAGAAATGTGAACGCCCGTCACTGTTGGGTAGTCCTGCAGACAGACCGGGATTTCCGGCCCGAGTGCGGCGAACACAGTGTCGAAATATCCAAAAACCTGGGATTCCGTCTTCAGGCCGGACATCGGCGTGATCATGATACCGGCACAGCCCTCGTCCATCGCGGCTTTCGAAAGATCGGCGACCTTCAGCATGCTGGGACTGCTCACGCCGACGACCACAGGTATGCTCTGATCGATGCGGCGCATGACGCGGCCGATGATCTTGGTTGACTCCGCGTCACTCAGCTTGTGCGCTTCGCCCATCATGCCCAGGATGGTTAGTCCATGAGCGCCGCTTTCGAGATAGAAATCCACGAGACTGTCAATCGACTCGAAATCGACCGATCCGTCCTCGGAGAACGGCGTAGCCGCAATCGGAAACACGCCGCGCGTGTCTTCACTGATCAATTGCGTAGCCATTTCGCTTCATTTTCCCCTGCACTGACTTCACGTATTGATGAGATTCTCGAAAATGCCCTGACGGGCATTCCTGATGTGGCTCCGCATGGCCGTCGAAGCCGCTTCGGCGTCGCCGCTAGCCAGAGCAATCAACAACGCCAGATGTTCATCGCATCCCGGCATGAAACGTTCAGGAACGCGATCGATATCGAACATGCGCGTGCGTCGCCGCAAGTCGACTATCAGCTCACCGAGAACCGCGTTTCCGCTGCCGCGCCAGACCAGTTCATGCACCGCGTCATCGAGCTTCCAATGTTCGTCGGCGGTGGGGTCTGTGGTGTCGCGGATAGCGTGAATGCGCTTGGACAGATCTTCGATCTCTGACGGGTCGATCCGCCCTGCCGCCAGCCTTGCCGCGTAGCTTTCGAGCACCTCCCGGATCGCCATCACTTCCTTGATTTCCTGTACCGATACCTGCCGCACGGTCAGCGTTTTGCCGTGCCGCGTGATGACCGACTCCACCTCGAGACGACCGAGCGCATCTCGTACCGGTGTGCGTGACATCCCGAGCATCTCAGCCAGTTGACGCTCGTTCAGCGGGGAGCCCGTCAACAGTTCGCCGGACAGGACAAGGTCGAGTATCTCCGAGTGCGCACGGGCGGCGCGGCCAACCTCAGCATCATGTGAAACGGAGGAACGCGGTGAGTGACGCTGCGCCGGTTTGGCGATCTTG
>JANQLP010000243.1 GCA_028280515.1 Hyphomicrobiales bacterium | reverse complement strand
TCAGCGAAGAACCGTGCGGTTGCGATACGGCCGGAGGGCCCGCCCTTGCCGCGGCTTTGGGCCAGCGCGCCTTTCGCAAGCCATATGCCGCCGGACGCCATGCCGAACAGTCTCGCATAGAGGGTCGCGCCCGCGAGCGCGGCGTCGGGGTTGACCTTCAACGCTTCCAGCGTCCACGTGGTCGCGCGCTCCAGGGCGTCGACGGCATCTTTCAGCCGGGCGCCCATCTTGCCGAAATCGGGCGTGTTGGACGCCTGAACTTCGCCAAGAACGGCCCTCAGGCCGGCGATATGCCGGGCGACAACCGCGCCGTCCTCGAGCGGCAGCTTTCGGGTGATCAGGTCGATGGCCTGTATCCCGTTGGTGCCCTCGTAAATGGGCGCGATACGGGCATCGCGGAGATGTTGCGCGGCGCCGGTCTCCTCAATGTATCCCATGCCGCCATGTACCTGCACCCCGTCCGACGCCACCTCGACACCCATATCGGTGCAGAAGGCCTTCGCCACCGGCGTCAGAAGGCCCGCCATGGCGTCTCCAGCGCGGCGTCCGCCCTCATCTGCGCTTCGTTCCGCGATATCGATCACGCAGGCGGTCATGAGACAGATCGCCCGCGCCGCCGCCGTCTTCGCCTTCATTGACAACAGCATGCGCTTGACGTCCGGATGCGTGATGATCTCGACTTCGCGTCCGTCCTGGTCGTGTCCCTGCTTGCGTTCCCGGGCATAGGCCAGGGCCTGCTGGTAGGCGCGTTCCGCTATGGCCGCCCCTTCCACGCCAACCGCGAGCCGGGCCCGGTTCATCATGATGAACATGGCATGCAGCCCGCGGTTGCGCTCACCGACCAGCCAACCTCTTGCACCGCCATGGTCTCCCATCTGCATCACACATGTGGGGCTTGCATGGATGCCGAGCTTGTGTTCAATCGAGACGGCGTGAATATCGTTGCGCTCTCCGAGCGAACCGTCTGAATTTACGAGATACTTCGGCACGAGAAACAGCGAGATACCGCGCGTGCCTCGCGGCGCGTCCGGCGTGCGGGCGAGCACCATGTGGATGATGTTGTCCGTCAGGTCGTGCTCTCCATAGGTGATGAAGATCTTTGTTCCGCTCAGAAGGTAGCTTCCGTCGTCCTGCGGCACCGCCATCGACTTCAGCGTACTCAGGTCCGATCCGGCATGGGACTCGGTCAGTTGCATGGTGCCCGACCATTCGCCCGTGATCATCTTCGGCAGATAGAGCTGTTTCAATTCGTCGCTCGCGAACCGCAGGATCGTCTCAACCGCGCCCTGCGTCAGCATCGGGTTCAGGGCGAAGGCCATGCTCGCGGCCTGCCACATCTCGCCCACCGCCATGGAAACGGTGACGGGCAGGCCTTGCCCGCCGAAACTCTCCGGCCCCGGTAACGCGCACCATCCGGCATCGCACCACTGACGATAAACGTCACGCCAGCCGTCCGGCATTTTCACTTCACCGTCGCGAAAGACGGTTTGCGCCACATCACCTGGATGATTGAGCGGTGCGATCTGCTCCGACGCAAACTTGCCCGCCTCTTGAAGGATGGCAGTCACAGTTTCGCGGTCGAGTGCGGGAAAGAGACCGGAGTCGATCAGGTCCGCCATTCCCGCAACATCGTCCAGCGCCGAACTGATTTCGGCGACCGGGGCCCGGTATGTCATTGTCTGGTAGCCTCCCTTTGTACGGATGCGGCTTCTTGTTGTTTCAGCGCCCGTCAACACAATTGCATGATAGTCCGGACCGTGCGACCTAGTCAGCGCCATGGCCATTGAAACTGCAACTCCCGCATCGATAGCCCGGGCGGCCAAGGCGCTTGCCGATGGTGAGCTCGTCGCGTTTCCCACCGAAACCGTTTACGGCCTCGGGGCCGACGCGACCAATGCCGATGCCGTCGCCCGCGTCTACGAAGTGAAAGGCCGTCCTCGCTTCAATCCGCTGATCGCCCATGTGAGCAACCGGGAGATGGCGGACGTGCACGGCGAATTCGACCTCACGGCAACGGCCCTCGCCGACGCTTTCTGGCCAGGCCCGTTGACCGTCGTCCTGCCCAGACGCGGCGTCAGCCGGATTTGCGATCTGGTCTCCGCGGGCCTGGACACGATTGCCGTGCGTGTGCCCTCCGGTGAGGTCGCGCAGGATCTGCTGCACGCCGCAAACTGCCCCATCGCGGCACCCAGCGCCAACAGGGCCGGACATGTCAGCCCGACCACCGCGCAGCATGTCGCCGACGATCTCGGCGCCGACGTCAACATCATTCTCGACGGCGGCGCGACGGCGCACGGACTTGAATCAACCGTTATCGACTGCAGTGGACCGCAACCGCTCCTGTTGCGGCCGGGCGTGATTTCGCGCACGGAGATTGAGGGTGTCCTGGGCCGGAAGCTCGGCAAGCCTTTGCAAAACAATCAGCCCGCCTCCCCGGGCCAACTTGCAAGTCACTATGCGCCGAACACCAAGGTCCGCCTCAATGCGCACGATGTCCTGCCCGGCGAGGCGTTGCTCGCGTTTGGCAAAAACACACCTGAGACGAACGGCCCGTGCATCAATCTCAGCCCTTCTGGAGATTTGCGCGAAGCCGCGATCGGCTTCTTCTCCGCCTTGCGCACGCTCGACACGACAGGCTGTGAAACCATTGCCGTCATGCCGATCCCGGACGAGGGCCTAGGCGAGGCCATCAACGATCGGCTCCTGCGTGCCGCCGCACCGCGTTGACGCCCGCAAACTCTGTCAGCAATTGCGGCAGATATTGTTCCAGCAGGCGCGATCTCGATTTCGCGGTCATGATCCCCCTTTCGATATGTCCGCCGCGGGGCTATCGGTTCACAGAGCAAGTGGGGATGGATTATTGGGTGCCCCCGGCGCTATTGTGCCGGCAACTTGCGTTCCGACCACCGTTCCCAGGCCAAAAACAACAATGAATGCTCACGATCCATCCGCCTTTGCTGCGCCGAGCGATGCCCTTCTCGATCAGTTCACATCGATCGTTGGACCCGCAAATGCGATTCGCAACCCGAACGACATGCAAGGCTATCTCGCGGAGCTGCGCCATCTCTACGTGGGCAAATCGGCGCTCATTCTGCGCCCCGGGTCGACCGATGAGGTTTCGCAGATCCTCAAACTTGCCAATGAGCACAAGGTTGCCATCGTACCGCAAGGCGGAAACACCGGGCTTGTCGGCGGACAGATTCCCTTCGACGCCGGAAACGAGGTGATCATTTCACTGTCGCGGATGGACCGCATCCGCGGCATCGATCCCGAAGGCAACACGATGACCGTGGACGCCGGCGTTATTCTCGAGCAGGCCCAGCTGGTTGCCGAGAAAGCCAATCGCCTGTTTCCGTTGTCCCTCGCCTCGGAAGGAAGCTGCCAGATCGGCGGCAACCTCTCGACCAACGCCGGAGGCACGGCCATGCTGGCCTACGGCAACGCCCGCGACATGGTTCTCGGCCTGGAGGTCGTTCTCGCAGACGGGCGCGTCTGGGACGGGCTTCGGGCGCTGCGAAAGGACAATACCGGATATGACCTGAAGGACCTGTTCATCGGTGCGGAGGGCACGCTCGGCATCATCACCGGCGCAGTGCTCAAGCTGTATCCCAATCCGACTGAACGGGCGACGGCGTTTGCCGGACTCAAAAGCGTGGAAGATGCCGGACGCTTCTTTGCGCTCGCACGCGATGCGGCCGGGAACGAGCTCACCGGATTTGAGATTCTCCCGCGATTCGGCTTGGAGATCGTGCTCAAACACGGCCACGACACGCGCGACCCGCTTGCCGAGCCCCATGACTGGTACGTGTTGATCGAGCTTTCCGGACGCGAAACAGATGGTGGTTGTGCCGAGCGGCTCGAGGCGTTGCTCGGTCAGGCCTTTGAGCAGGAACTGGTCAGCGATGCGGTCATTGCCGCTTCGCTTTCCCAGCGCAACGACTTCTGGCGTCTGCGCGAATTGATGTCGGAGGTGCAGGGGCTTGAAGGCGGATCGATCAAGCACGACGTGTCGGTCCCGATAGCATCCATTCCCGAGTTCATAGGACGGGCGAACGCTCTGGTCACGCGCATGATCCCGAGGTCTCGCCCCGTCCCGTTTGGTCACTATGGCGACGGCAACATCCACTACAATCTGAGCCAGCCGGTTGACATGGACAAGGATGCGTTCCTCGCACAATGGGACGCCGTGGTCGCAGGCGTGCACGAAATCGTCCTCGACCTGAATGGCTCCATCAGTGCCGAACACGGAATCGGGCGCATGAAGCGGGAGACCTTGCGCAAGGTGAAGGCTGAAGTGGAGCTCGAAATGATGCGCAAGATCAAGGCCGCATTTGACCCCAACGGCATTCTGAATCCCGGCAAGGTCCTGTAGCGTCCGGTATGGTTGATCTTGAGATCCGGGAAATCGGCGACGGGGATGCCGACGCCGTTGCTTCTCTTTGGGAACGGTGCGGACTGACGCGCCCCTGGAACGACCCGCGCGCCGACATCGTATTTGCGCACGCGAGTGACAACGCGGCGATCCTGGGCGGTTGGATCGGGACTGCGCTCACGGCAAGCGTAATGGTCGGCCACGACGGACACCGGGGTACAGTCTACTATGTCAGCGTGGATCCGGAGCAGCAGGGCGCGGGACTTGGCCGCGCGCTCATGGATGCCGCGGAAAGCTGGCTGCGCGAGCGCGGCGTCTGGAAACTCAACCTCATGGTTCGCGCCAGCAACCAGTCCGTTATCGATTTCTACAGGTCACTCGGCTACGAGACCGAGGAACGCGTCAACATGTCGAAATGGCTCGATCCGTCACGGCGTCCGGACAGGAAGGACTGACGCGTCGCGACGCCTGGACCCTACGGCCAACGGCGCTGGAGCCTGGTAAGGCTTTGGCAAGACTTATCCTCCACCCTTTTCAAATCAGTGTCCGAATGCTCCGCACCTTCGGTGGGTCCCAATGTCAAAGTCGTCCGCTAATTTGCGTATCGTCGCATCGAACGATCCTCTCACCGCGCGCGAAAACCTTGCCAGGGCATTCAGGAATTCCATGACCGAACACCTTCGTGCCCATACCCACGGCACGAACGTCAATAGCGAAACCCTGCTCACGACGGACTATCTGAACCACTTCAACGAGATCATCATGCTGCTCGAGCTGGTGCCCTCCGCACCCGCGCAGTTCGCATCCGAACTCGCGGAATGGGAGCATGAGTCGTACGAGGAGCATTTCACCCATTCCGGCTTCCGAGACAAGGAACTGGCGATCATCTGCTATCGCAACGCACCGGAGGATGTACGCCGGGCATTCGATTCCTCGGTGGCGGACCTGGAACAGGAAATGGTTCTCCTGCTCCATAAGGTGCAGGATATGATCAATACCGGCGATACGCAGGGTTTGACCTCACTTTGCACCGGGTCCGTGCCCAGGCTTCAGGAGCTGGTTCAGATCGCGGCCGGCATTGTCAACGGTGCCCTTCCCGGTAATGATCTGAACGCCGAGGACGGCAAAGCCGCGTCGAGCATGACGGCAACCCAATCGGACGTCGACGCGCTGTTCGACTAGAATTCCCGGCAATCCACTTGTATATCGCGCAGGTCATGCGCGATGGAAAACCCGTACCGGCTGTCTCGGCCGCCGTCTTTCACGATGGCAGGGTTCTGCTGGCCCAGCGCCGCAAACCTCCCCTCACCGGCGTCTGGAGCCTGCCCGGCGGTCATATCGAACCGGGAGAAAAGGCGCGCGACGCGATTGCCCGCGAACTGGCGGAGGAGACGGGCATCACCGCCGACATCCTTGGGATTGCCGACGTCACCGATGTCATCATTCGCAGCGACGACAGGCGCTTGAAGGCGCACTACGTGATCACGGTGTTCTACGGTCGCTGGCAGTCGGGACAAGCGCAGCCAATGAGCGACTGCATGGCCGTCGACTGGGCGGACCCGGCAACATTGTCGCAAAGGCAGATGACGGAAGGAACGGCCGCCATCGTCGCGCGCGCGGCAGCCCTGGCGGCACAGCACGACCCGGCACCGAACGGCTGAAACCCTCACGATCTTTTCAGGTCGAGTGAATAGCGGCACAGGTCCACGGGGCGCGATACTGATTCCCTCTTTTCCATGAGGCCCCTCTTTTCCATGAGGTTTGTCATGATCGGTTTTTGCACGTCTTCCGCCCGCATCCTTGTTTCTGCACTCGCCATTTGCGGGCTTGTCTTGATTGGAGCCTCAGCCGCGCAGGCCAACCCGGAGCGTTGGCGCCTGCATGAGGGCTGGAGCAAAACGGATTTCAGCAAAAAGTCGATCGACTATTCAGAGATCCTTTCGGGCGGGCCGCCAAAAGACGGCATTCCGTCAATCGACAGTCCGAAATTCGCAACCCTTGCCGAGGTGAAATCCCTCACCGGCACGGAGCCTGTCATCGGACTGGAGATCGAAGGGGACGCACGCGCCTATCCGCTGCAAATCCTCATTTGGCACGAAATCGTCAACGACACCGTGGGCGGCATGCCGGTCTCCGTGACCTATTGTCCACTGTGCAATTCAGCCGTCGTTTTCGATCGGCGTCTCGACGGCAAGGTGTTTGATTTCGGCACCACCGGCAAGCTGCGCAACTCCGACCTGGTCATGTATGACCGGCAGACCGAGAGCTGGTGGCAGCAATTCACCGGACAGGCGATCGTCGGTGAACTGACAGGCAAGGAGCTCAGGATCATTCCGGCACGGCTTGAGTCGTTCGACAACTTCAAGGCGCGGCATCCGGACGGACAGGTGCTCGTTCCCGACAACAAGGACATGCGCGCGTACGGGCGCAATCCTTACGTCGGCTATGACTCGTCTACACGGCCGTTTCTCTACAGCGGCGACCTGCCGAAGGACATCAACCCGATGGCCCGCGTGGTGGTCGTGAAGGCCGATGGAAAGGCGAACGCGGTCACACTCGATCTGTTGCGCAAGAAGGGCGAAGTCAAAGTCGGCGACATTTCGCTGAAGTGGCAGAAAGGTCAGAACTCCGCACTTGACGCATCCCGGATCGCCGACAGTCGAGATGTGGGAAATGTGACGGCGCAGCGAAAGTCCGCGAATGGCAAGGAGGACATCGTCTATGATGTCACGTTCGCGTTCGTCTTCCACGCGTTTCACCCGGAGCGGCCGATCATCAAGAGCTGAAGGCTTTCCGGATTGTAAGGTTGCGACGTCTAGCGGCGACCGCAATTCTGCGCTACGACACGCGGATGAAGTACGTCCTCTGCAGGCCGCGTCTTCGAACCGTGCTTTTGGTGCTTGGTGCGATCCTGGTGTTGAGTGCGCCTCAGCCCGGCTTCGCGCAACTCAGCGCCGATGACCGCCCCTATGACGACAAGCTTCTGCGGCTGTCGGAAATACTGGGAGCGGTTCATTATCTGCGGGAGCTCTGTGGCGCGCGCGAAGGCCAAATCTGGCGTGACCAGATGAAGGACCTGGTGGACTCCGAAGGCACCACCGCGATCCGCCGCGCGAAGCTTGTTCAGGGCTTCAACAAGGGCTATCGCGGATATCGGCGGACCTACCGCTCCTGTACCGAACCGGCCAAGCTGGCGATCGACCGGTTCATGGAGGAAGGGGCGGCAATCGCGGACGTTTTGTTGAAGGAAAATCAGTAAAATTTGTCCCGTCAATTAACCCCAGAGGTTAACCGTTAACACAGCAGATGCACGCCATCGCCGTCTGCCGTGTGCTACCAGTTTTGCCAACAACAGTTGATCGACAGCGGGTGATTTGCGGCCCGGTTCGGCCGCAGAACGGGACAACGAAAAAGAATGGATATCACCGAGCTCAATGACCGCAGTCAGAAGCAGGCTGCGCTGCGTTACATCATAGAAGCCTGGGAAGAGGCGCTGCATGATGGCATCGAACCCGAGATGCTTGCCAATGCATCCCTGTTCGCGGCCCTCAGCGATCTCGTGTCCATCTATGGTGAAGACGCTGTCGCGAAGATGGCGGACCGCCTTTCGCGCCGCATCCAGCACGGTGAGTTCACACTCAACCGCACGACGCAGTAAATCCCGCGCCGGCCTTCCCACGACCGCCTTTTCCGGTTACATCGGCGCGATGAGCCGACTTCTCAAACCACTGGCATATCTTGCACTGGTCGCCGCAGTTGTGTGCTGGGCTCCCGTCCCTGAAGACGCCTCTGCGCAGCGAAGCGAGGCGCCCGAAATCCACACCGATCTGTCGGTCTTGCCCGAGCGCGTCAGAAACACGCGCACGGCAATACTGGAGGCGGCGCGCGGTGGCGATGTCGAGGAGATGCGCCCGGTTCTGGAAATGAACGAGCTGCCACCCACCGTCAGCTTCGGCGGCGCCGATGACCCGATCAGATTCTGGAAGGAGGCTTCCGGCGACGGCAAAGGCCTGGAAATCCTCGCCGCCCTTGTCGAAGTCCTCGAGATGCCGTTCGCGCGGACCAACCCCGGCACACCGGAAGAAATGTACATCTGGCCGTATCTGGCGCAGGTGCAACCCAAGGACCTCACGCCCGCGCAGAAGGTCGACCTCTTCCAGCTGGTCTCACCCAGGAGCGCAAAAGAGATGGAGGAGTATGGCGGCTACACCTATTACCGCCTGGGCATCGGCCGCGACGGAACCTGGCACTTCTTCGTGGCCGGGGACTGAACATCTAGAGCACGATCAGGCTGACAGCGCCTCCAGGAACCGCACCGGCTCACCACCGGCCTGCCCCAGGATCTCGTCTTCCCACATCACCCGCCGCCCCCGGATGACAGTTCCCTTCGGCCAGGCGCTGACCGTACGGCCGGCAAAGGGCGTCCAGCCGCACACGCTCGCGATCCAGTCGTTTTCGATGGTCCGCTCAGCCTTCATGTCGACAATGGTGAAATCCGCGTCATAACCGCACGCGATCCGCCCTTTGCGGGCAATCCCGAAAATGCGCTGAGGCCCGTGGCTCGTCAGGTCGACGAAACGCTCAAGCGTCAAACGTCCATTGTTGACGTGATCCAGCATGATCGGCACCAGCGTCTGCACGCCGGGCATCCCGGAGGGTGATGCGGGGTAGGCTTCCGCCTTCTCCTCGAGCGTATGCGGCGCGTGGTCGGACCCCAGCACGTCGACGACCCCCTGATCGAGGCCCCACCAGAGCACCTCCTGATGTGCCGCGTCCCTGAGCGGCGGGTTCATCTGCGCATGGTTGCCAAGCTCCGCATACGCCTCCTCGGCCGTGAACGTAATGTGCTGCGGAGTCAGTTCGACAGTGGCGACGTCCTTGTGGTGGGCAAGGAGCCGCATTTCCTCGCCCGTCGAGATGTGGAGCACATGGATCCTTTTTCCGTGCTCGCGCGCGAGGCGCAAAAGCTGTTTGGTCGAGATCATCGCCGCCTCCGGATCGCGCCACTCGGTGTGACTCGTGGGATCTCCCTCTCGCCGCAAGCCCTTGCGCTCGATAAGCCGCGCCTCGTCTTCGGAATGGAATGCCGCCCGGCGGTTGATGGTTGCGATAATCCGGGACAGGCTCTCCTCGTCATCCACCAGAAGATTGCCCGTCGACGAGCCGACGAAGACTTTGACGCCGGCCGCGCCTTCAAGCCGCTCCAGTTCCGGCAACTCGGCAATGTTCTCGCGCGTCCCGCCCACATAGAAGGCAAAGTCGCAGAACATTCCGGCGCGCCCGCGCCTGACCTTGTCGGCGAGTGTGTCCGCGTCCGTCGTCAGGGGATCCGTGTTCGGCATTTCGAACACGGCGGTAACGCCGCCGAGAACCGCCGCGCGGCTGCCGGCGGCGAGCGTCTCCTTGTGTTCCAAGCCCGGCTCGCGGAAATGCACCTGACTGTCGATCACGCCGGGCAGGACGTGGAGGCCGGTGGCGTCGATGATCTCGCCGGCGGACTCGTCTTTGATTGATCCGATCTCGGCAATCCTGCCGTCACGAACGCCAATGTCCGCCTTTCCGATGCCTGAATGATTGACGAGCGTGCCCCCTTTGATCAGAAGGTCGAGTGTTTTTGTCATTTTGCCCTCTCCAGCGCCGAACCGTACTTGATGCCTGCCGTCCGCTTAAATACATCTGTCTGGCGATGCAAGGAGCGAAATGTCCATGACAAAATGTAGCATTGCGGAATTGTCTGACCGGACCGCGGTCCGCGTGAGCGGCGATGACGCGCATAAATTCCTGCAGGATGTCGTTACAAACGACGTGACGAAAGCGGTCGACGGCACGGCGGTGCATGCCGCACTGCTGACCCCGCAGGGCAAAATCCTGTTCGATTTCTTCCTGCTCGATCGCGGCGATCATCTGCTTCTCGAATGCGGCCGCGAGAGCGTGGATGAGTTCATCAAGCGGCTCACCTTCTACCGCCTGCGCGCCGCGGTCGATTTTGAAGATCTGTCCAATAACGTGAAGGTATGGGCGGCATGGGACGGAACGCCTGCGCTTCCGGATGACGCGATCCAGTATGCCGACCCGCGGTTCGAGGCGCTCGGGTTCCGTGCGATTGTCCAGACGTCGGACGACATATCGCAGTCCGGATGCGATGTGGTCGGCGAAGACGCCTACCACAAACACAGGATTTCGCTCGGCGTTCCCGAGGCGGACAAGGATTATCCGCTCGGCGAGACGTTCCCGCACGAGGCCGACTACGACCAGCTCGCCGGCGTGGACTTTCACAAGGGCTGCTATGTCGGCCAGGAAGTCGTCTCCCGCGTTGAGCACAGGGGCACGGCACGCAAACGCATTGTGCCGGTGCGCGGGAAGGCTGACCTGTCCTCCGGTGCACCGGTTTCGGTCGGAGAGGCAAGCATCGGTGTCATGGGGTCCGTTTCGGGCGACCGCGGTCTGGCGATGATCCGTCTCGACAGGGCGGAAAAGGCCGTAACGCAGGGTCAGAGCCTGCGGGCCGGCGATATCGAGATCTCGCTGGAACAGCCGGGTTGGGCGTCGTTCACGGTGCCGGGAGCAGCGCAATGACCGCGGATCAGCGCTGCGAGTGGGCAGGACCGCAACCCATCTACATCGCCTACCATGACGAAGAGTGGGGCGTGCCGCGCGCCGATGACCGGTTACTGCTCGAAAAGCTCATTCTCGAGGGCTTTCAGGCCGGCCTGTCCTGGATCACGATCCTCAAGAAACGCGCCCGGTTCCGCGAAGTGTTCGACAATTTCGACGCGCAAAAGGTGGCGCGCTATGACGACGCAAAGATCGAGGAGCTGTTGCAGGATGCAGGGATCATCCGGCACCGCGGGAAAATCGAGGCGGCAATTTCCAACGCGCAAGTCTGTCTCGACCTCCAGGACAAGAAGTCTCTGTCTGCGTTTCTCTGGGATTTCGTGGACGGGACACCCGTTCAGAACCGCTTCAGGACGATGAGCGACATCCCCGCGCAGACGCCCGTCAGCCAGTCGATGGCGAAGGCCCTCAAGGCAGAAGGGTTTCGCTTCTGCGGACCGACGACCGTTTATGCCTTCATGCAATCGGTCGGCATGGTCAACGATCATGTCGTCTCCTGCCCGCGCCACGACGTCTGCGCGGACCTTGGCGGTTCTTTTTCCGCACCGACCAGCTAGGGACGATGCCGCCTGCCCGAACACCCCCTCCCCGCGCCTGGCAGCGCATGCTGTCGGGTCGGCGGCTTGATTTGCTCAACCCGTCGCCGCTGGACATCGAGATCGAGGACATCGCCCACGGCCTCGCCCGTGTGGCGCGATGGAACGGCCAGACGACGGGCGATCATGCGCTGTCAGTCGCACAACACTCCTTGCTGGTCGAACGCATTGCATCGGAACTCCGGGCGGATTTGCCGACACGCTGGCGGCTGGCAGCCCTCATTCACGATGCCCCGGAATATGTCGTCGGCGATCTCATAACACCGTTCAAAGCGGCCATCGGGCTCGACTATCACGCGCTTGAGGACCGCCTGCTCCAGGCCACCCATATCCGGTTCGGTCTGCCGCCCGAACTGCCGAAAACCATCGCCGCGCTGATCAAACGTGCCGACAAGATCGCCGCATTTCTCGAGGCGACACAACTTGCCGGATTCACCGATTCGGAGGCGCGGCGGTTCTTCACCGCACCGCGCGGCCTCAACGCCCGGGCTTTGAAGGAGCTCAGTGCACTCAAGCCGCTTTCCCCTCCCGAGGCGCAGCGCGAATTTATGTCAAGATTTCAGAATCTTACGGAAAATTCCTCCGAATAAACGCGCACGTTTGAGCAAGCCGGGCGAATGTGAGATGCTTGTGCCGTGCAACTGACAAACGAGTCAGCTACGTTTTTCAAACTATGAGCAAAGAGACGATAAAAGAGACGATATTTGTCGGACCGCTGAGCGCCGTGAACCCGACCATCGAAGAGTCCGGCGTCGGTTATCTGGTGACGCTGATCAACGATCAGACGATGATCGACACACCGCCGGCGATCTCTCCGCACAAGCATTTGCGGCTTGCCATGAACGATATCTCAGAGCCGCAGCCCGGCATGGTGATACCGGGCGACGACCACGTGGCGGAGCTTCTGGACTTTGTGATCGCGTGGGATCAGCAGGAACCGATGCTGATCCATTGCTGGGCCGGCATCAGCCGCTCGACGGCCGCCGCCTTCATTTCCCTATGCGCCCTGAACCCGGAAATACCCGAACAGCAGATTGCCCGGATGCTCCGTGCCGCATCGCCGACCGCGACGCCGAACCGGCGTCTTGTTACACTGGCCGACGACTTGCTCGAACGCAAAGGGCGCATGAAAGTGGCAATCGACGAAATCGGACGCGGCGAGACCACCATGGAAGGCCGGCTTTTCACACTGCCGGCACGCGTCGCAGCTTAGAGCCTTTGCGACCAAATCGGAGCCATTCTGACGGAGTGATTTTGCGACAAGATCAAGTAAAGGCCCGCAGCGCGTACCTGAGGCGTACGGGCAAGGGGCTTTGCGTCGGAATTGGCGCAAAATCGCCCGTCCCGAAAGGGTTTCCGATTGGCGGACGCCCGCCGAAGAAACGGCCTTGCCCGATGCGCTGCATCGCGCTGCGCCCGTTTCGGCGACGGATCGCATACGCCAATCGAGAAACAGAATTGACTCGGATTTGGTCGCAAAGGCTCTAGCCAAGGTCTGCATGAACGAAACGGCCAGTATCGAGATCGGCCTGAACGCGGCCATTGTCAGCGTACGCGAAGGGCAACCGAACGTGCTGGTGACGCGCGAGGGCGACAAATGGGACGCCCTGCCCTACGGCCCCTTCACGCCGCTTGATCACCGTACGCTGGATATCGGGCTGCGCAACTGGGTGCGGGAGCAAACCGGTCTCGAGCTCGGCTATGTGGAGCAACTCTACACGTTCGGCGACCGCGGACGTCATGCGCAGCGCGGGGATGCCGGTCCTCATGTCATGTCTGTCGGTTACCTCGCACTCATCGGCGAAGAACCGCAGTTGGAGCTCAAGGGCGCCTCGTTCGGGCGGTGGTACGCCTATCTGCCCTGGGAGGACTGGCGCGCGGGCAAACCGGACATTCTCGTGAGCGAAATCGAACCGCGGCTGAAACAGTGGGCGGAGCGATGCGAGGTGGACGAGACGCGCGTCGCCGCGCTTACGCGACCCGAACGGCTGCGCATCTGTTTTGCGCTCGGCGGCGGGGCCGATTGGGACGAGGAGAAGGTCCTGGAACGGTACGAACTGCTATACGAGGCCGGTCTCGTCGCCGAAGCCAGACGCGACGGACGCAGCGCCGCGAAACAGTGGGATGACCTGCCGCAACTGGGCCGCCCGATGCAGTTCGACCATCGCCGGATTCTCTCGACCGCCATCAGCCGCCTGCGCGGCAAGCTGAAATACCGGCCCGTCGTGTTCGAGATGATGCCGGAGACGTTCACACTGTTCGAGCTGCAGAAGACGGTCGAGGCCGTATCGGGCCATCATCTCCACAAACAGAACTTCCGGCGGCTGGTGGAAAATGGCGGACTGGTGGAACCAACCGGCGACGTCAGCACTGAAACAGGTGGCCGCCCGGCGAAACTCTTCCGGTTCCGCCGTGACGTTCTGCTCGAACGCCCGTCATTGGGCGTGCGCATGAAAGCGGGGCGCATCTAGAGCCTATTCGGTTAAATCGGAGCCATTCTGACGGAGCGTTTTTGCGACAGGGTCAAGCAAAGGCCCGTGGCGCGTACCCGAGCGTACGGGCAAGGGACTTTGCGCCGGGATTGGCGCAAAACCGCCCGTCCCATCAGGGTTTCCGATTGGCGGACGCCCGTCGGCGAAACGGCCTTGCCCGATGCGCTGCATCGCGCTGCGACCGTTTAGGCGACGGATCGCACACGCCAATCGAGAAACAGAATTGACTCGGATTTAACCGAATAGGCTCTAGGCAATTCACCCCCCTCACCCTGCGTCAACTCACCCCTCTGGCCATTTCTGCTCATTTGGACTATATTGGCTTTTCGCGCCGGCACCTTGCCGGTTGTTTTAACGCCCCCTATATACTCAATCAGAGTATATCTAGAAGGCAGGAGGCTCACAATGGCACCCCTGGAGATCGCAACAGCGGAATCGGAAGCCGCCCGTAAGTATGGCGTGCTTGACATGCCGGATCTGGAATTCACACCGGAACTGGCCAAGGAAACGGCGCATGCCTATGACCGCATCTCATCTGTGGTGCCGCCGGTCGAATGGCCGGCTTTCGCGCCTTACGTCAAGGCCATCAACGAGCTGAAAAAGGAGCGTAATGCGGTTGTGCTGGCGCACAATTACATGACGCCGGAGATTTTCCATTGCATTGCCGACTTCGTCGGCGACTCACTCCAGCTTGCGGTTGAGGCGTCGAAGACCGACGCGGAGATCATCGTGCAGTGCGGCGTACACTTCATGGCCGAAACATCCAAGTTGCTGAGCCCGGAGAAGACCGTGCTCATTCCCGACATGCGGGCCGGATGTTCACTCGCCGCGTCGATCACCGGCGCCGATGTCCGTGCCCTGCGTGAGGCCTATCCGGGCGTTCCGGTGGTGACATACGCGAACTGCTCGGCCGAGGTTAAGGCGGAATGCGACGTCTGCTGCACGTCGTCGAACGCGGTGAAAATCGTGGAATCGCTCGACAGCCCGCGCGTCATCTTTATCCCGGATGAATACCTCGCCAAATACGTCTCCACCCAGACCGACGTGGAGATCATCGCCTGGAAGGGCCGTTGCGAGGTGCATGAGCGCTTCACGGCTGAGGACCTGCGGGCAGCGCGCGAGGCGGAAGCCGGTCTGCGGATCATCGCCCATCCCGAGTGCCCCCCGGACGTGCTGGCGGAAGCCGACTACACCGGCTCGACCAGCGGCATGATCAACTGGGTGAAGGACAACAGGCCCGGCAAGGTGATGATGGTGACGGAATGCTCCATGAGCGACAATGTGGCCGTCGAGACACCCGGCGTCGAGTTCATCCGCCCGTGCAACCTGTGTCCCCACATGAAACGCATCACGCTTGAGAAGATCCTCGAATCCCTCGTCTACATGAAGGAGGAGATCGTGATCGATCCGGAGGTGGCCGCGCGGGCGCGCCGCTCCGTCGAGCGGATGGTCGAGCTCAGCAGATAACCCGGCGCTGCATTCGTCTGCATTTCTTGAGGGAACAAAGACGGTGGTTTCAGGCAACCCGATTTCCGCCCTGCCCGCCCCGGCCCGCCGTGGCGAGTGCATCGTCATCGTCGGCGCAGGCCTTGCGGGCCTGTTCACCGCGCTGAAACTCGCGCCGCATCCGGTCGTCCTCATCTCGCCGCACCCGCTCGGCGAGGATGCGTCCAGCAGCTGGGCACAAGGCGGCATCGCCGCGGCCGTCTCCGAAGGCGACACGCCGGAGGCTCATGCCCGCGACACGATCCGCGCCGGCGCGGGCATCGTCGATGAACGCATGGCGCATCTGCTCGCCTCCGAGGCCGCGGAACGGATCGAGGATCTTTTGCAGCTGGGCGTCCCCTTCGACACGGACCTGGAGGGTAAGCTCCAGCTCTCGCGCGAAGCCGCGCATGGCGCACGCCGGATCGCCCGCGTCAAGGGCGACCTCGCCGGCAAGGCGATCATGGCGGCGGTCAAGGACGCGGCGCGAAAAACAACGTCAATTCACGTGCTTGAGGGCATGAGCGCCCACGCGCTTGCCATGACCGGCAAGCGGGTGTCCGGTGTTCACCTTTGGCCTGCCGCATCGCAGGGGCACGGAGAGGCTTTTACGCTGCCGGCCAAGGCGGTGGTGCTTGCGAGCGGCGGTGCGGGCCAGCTCTACAGTGTCACCACCAACCCGAAATCGGCGAACGGTGAAGGCGTGGCGATGGCGGCGCTGGCCGGCGCCACGATTGCGGACGCGGAGTTCGTGCAGTTTCATCCCACCGCGCTCAACATCGGGCGCGACCCCGCCCCGCTCGCGACCGAGGCACTGCGCGGCGAAGGTGCGGTGCTCGTCAACGGGCGCGGCGAGCGCTACATGACCGGCGTGCACGACGACGCCGAGCTTGCCCCGCGGGACGTGGTGGCCCGGGCCACATTCCGTGAAGTTCAGGCCGGGCGCGGCGCCTTCATCGATTGCCGCGAGGCGATTGGCGATACGTTCCCCGACACCTTCCCCGGGCTCTATGAGGTCTGCCGGAGCGCGGATATCGATCCGGTCCGCGAGCCGATCCCGATTGCGCCGGCGGCCCACTATCACATGGGCGGCGTCCTCACCGACGCCAACGGACGCACGAGCGTCGATGGCCTGTGGGCGTGCGGCGAGGTTGCCAGCACCGGCACCCACGGCGCCAATCGTCTGGCGTCCAACTCGCTGCTGGAGACGGTGGTATTCGGAGCACGGGCCGCCGCCGACATCGCCGGTCTTTCACATCACATCAGCCCGCCGCGCGGCCGACTGACCGCCCCGCCCGGCTTTAACGGCTCGGCACAAGGCGGACGCCAATCCGGTGTCTCCGGCGATTCGCTGCGCGAGGTCATGACGTCCTGCGTTGGCGTCGTCAGGACCGGGGCCGGTCTGCAGGACGCGCTGCCCAAGCTGAACGCCCTTCTGCATCCTGATGCGCCTCGTCCGCTGCTCAATCGCGTTCTGACGGCGCAGTTCATTGCCGCCGCAGCACTGCTGCGCGAGGAATCGCGCGGTGCCCAATTCCGTTCCGATTTTCCCGAGGCGCGGGATGTCTGGAGGAAGCGCAGTTACCTGACGCTGTCCGACGTTCAGGCGATCGTCGAATCTTCGACCGAACAGTCATCAGCCAATGTCATTCACGCGGAGTTTGCCCGATGAGCGCAACCGGTACATTGCACCCCCTCCCCCTCCCCGCCGACCGGTCGCTGCCGCCCCTACCGGCGTCGATCGTGGAAGAGGCCGTCGGCCATGCCCTCGATGAGGACCTCGGGCTCGTCGGCGACATCACGACGCGCGCGACGATTTCTGACAGCGCAAAGGCGCATGCCCGTCTGGTCGCGCGGGCCCCCGGCCGCATCGCCGGACTGCAGTGCGCTGACGTCACATTCTGGAACTGCGATCCGTCGGTGGTCTTCAAGGCCGAGATGGGCGACGGCGCCGAGGTCGCGGTGGGCGACGTGGTGGCGCATGTTTCCGGACCCGCCGGTGCGATCCTGACCGGCGAGCGCACCGCCTTGAATTTTCTCTGCCACATGAGTGGGATCGCGACCCTGACGGCGCAGTACGTCAAGGCGGTCGAGGGTACAGGCGCAAGCATTTGCTGCACGCGCAAGACCACGCCGGGCCTGCGGGCGCTTGAAAAGTACGCAGTGCGGGCCGGAGGCGGCCAGAACCACCGGTTCGGACTTTTCGACGCCGTGCTGATCAAGGACAACCATATCGCTGCCGCCGGCGGCATCAGGAAGGCTGTCGCGCGCGTGCGGGCCGAAGCCGGTCACATGGTGAAGGTCGAGGTCGAGGTCGATACGCTCGACCAGCTCGACGAGCTTCTCGAACTACGGGCCGACGCGGTACTTCTCGACAACATGACGCCGGACGAACTGCGCGAGGCCGTGCGCCACGCCGACGGGAAACTGGTCACCGAAGCATCCGGTGGCGTCAATCTTGAAACGGTACGTGAGATCGCCGAAACCGGCGTCGATTTGATTTCAGTGGGCCGGCTTACCCATTCCCCGCAAGCGCTAGACCTCGGCCTTGATTTTGAGGGCTGAGAACATCTTTGATCTGCTCGCCTTTGACGCGATAGAAGATGTGCGTGCCGACCTTCTTGACCTTGTTGAGTTCCCGCCGCCACCGGGGCGCGACATAGTTTGCATGATAGTGGGTGGAATAGCCGATATCGCTGAGAAATTTCCGACCCTGGGTCATGCTCTTGGCGATCTCGTTGGCCTGGCGCCATTGCACCATGTCCTTGGGAACATCCGACCGGCCGTCGCAGGTGAATGAGAACTGGCAGCCCGTCCGGCGCATTTGTCCCTGGAACACGACGCCGCAGATCGTATCCGGATACAGCGACGAGCGGACCCGGTTCATGACCACCTGAGCCACGGCAATCTGGCCCTTCTTCGATTCGCCGCGCGCCTCGAAGTAGATGGCGGTTGCGAGGCAACGGCGTTGCCTGTCCTGATATTCCTTCTCCGATTCCCCTTTGAACTTCAGACCCCGGGGAACTTCGCCAACAAGCCTTTCGACCGCCTGCTTCTCGGTGCCGATAAGCGACGAGAGGAAAAGCGACGCCGTCGTGCGTTCCGCAACCGGAATGCGCGGACCCCCGCCCAAACCAGCGGTAATGAATGTTCCGGTCGGGTTGAGCTCCGATCCGGAAGCATCGGCATTGTGCAGGGCGACCTTACCGGGATCGCGACGCGGAGCGGATGCCGTCACAATCATGTCGGCGCGGACAGGCGCCTTCGCGACCTTGGTCCCTTTTTCCTGCCCCTTGGTGGAATGTGTGAATTCGATGTAGCGGTCGGCGCGCGGGCCTCGGCGCGGAACGGTGAACAGATGCGCCGCCTCTTGGCCGACCTTCGTGCGCTTGCCCGCATCGGCGGGCACGTACCGGACGTGCATCGAGCCGACGCCGGAAACGGTCGGGTTGACCGTAACGCCGAGATTCGCAGGATCGCCGGCGTAGTAGCCGAGCGCCAAGGCAGGCCCGACAACCACCGCTGCGGTGGCAAACTGCCACTTCCTGCGCACGAGATGATCCCCCATCCGAGCAGCTACCCAACAAACGTTACGACCCGGGAAGGCGGACTCGCACTCGAGTTTTTGACTTCCCCTCGAACTCACGGCAAAGGTACCCACTTCACCAGAGTTTATTTTACCCCCAACAGGGCAAAGGTAAATTAGGCATGAAAAGACTTACGTGAGTCTTAACTTCGCCCGCAGGCGGCACCTTCATCCGCCATGCTTTATCGCAGTATTTAAACCAACTATGGGAAAAATGTGAATAGCAAAAGCCACATAGTTCCAACAGCTTGATGAGAATGTCCTCGCAAATTGTGGCTAGGATTGGGCCGACCTTCCGCGCAGTACCGCCTGGGCTGCCGCAAGCCGCGCAACGGGCAAGCGAAATGGCGAACACGAAACATAGTCAAGCCCGACTTTTTCGCAGAATTCCACCGACGCGGGATCGCCGGCATGTTCACCGCAAATGCCCAGCTTGATGTCGGGGCGTGACTTGCGGCCACGCGTCACGCCGATCTCAACAAGCTCACCGACGCCACGGGTATCGATCGACACGAACGGGTCGACTTCGAATATGCCCCGGGCCGTGTAGTCGCCGAGGAAACTGGCCGAATCGTCCCGGCTGAGGCCGTAAGCCGTCTGCGTCAAGTCATTGGTTCCAAAGGAGAAAAACTCTGCCAGCTCGGCAATCTCGTCGGCCAGGAGACAGGCGCGCGGCAGCTCGATCATGGTGCCGATCTGATAGTTGAGCTCGACACCCTTCTCCTTCTGGACCTCATCCGCGACCGCGACGATACGCCCGTGCAGAAAGTCGAATTCCTCGCGCGACGTGATCAGCGGGATCATCACCTCGACCATAACCGGCTCACCGGTCTTCGCGCCCGCATCGGCGGCGGCCTCGAAAATCGCACGCGCTTGCATCTCCGTGATTTCCGGATAGGTGATGGCGAGACGGCATCCGCGATGGCCGAGCATCGGATTGAACTCTTTCAACTCACCGACACGGTAACGCAGTTTTTCTGCGGTTGTTCCGAGCGCTTCGGCAACTTCCGCGATTTCCTCGTCCTGATGCGGCAGGAACTCGTGCAGCGGCGGATCGAGCAGCCGGATGGTGACGGGCAGCCCGGCCATGATCTCGAACAGTTCGGTGAAATCCGCGCGCTGCATCGGCAGGATCTTGTCCAGCGCCGCGCGGCGGCCCTCCTGCGTCTCCGCCAGGATCATCTCGCGCACCGCAAGAATGCGCTCATGCTCGAAGAACATGTGCTCGGTCCGGCAAAGTCCGATGCCCTCGGCGCCGAACTGCCGCGACTGTTTCGCGTCAGCCGGCGTGTCGGCATTGGCGCGAATGCCGAGGCGGCGCACATTGTCGGCCCACCCCATCAGGGTTGCGAAGTCACCGGTGAGTTCCGGCTGCAGCATCGCCACCTCGCCTTTGAGCACCTGGCCCGTCGTGCCGTCGATGGTGATGACATCGCCTTTGTGGAGCGTTTCGCCGCCGGAGCGCATGGTCTGCGCCTCATAGTCGATATGCACGGTCCCCGCGCCCGAAACGCAGGGCCGCCCCATGCCGCGCGCGACGACGGCCGCGTGGCTCGTCATGCCGCCGCGCGTGGTCAGGATGCCCGCGGCTGCGTGCATGCCGTGAATATCTTCCGGGCTGGTCTCGATGCGCACGAGAATGACCGTCTTGCCCTGCGCCACCAGACGCTCCGCCTCATCGGGATTGAAGACGATCTCACCGACCGCCGCGCCGGGAGAGGCAGGCAACCCGGTCGCCACGATCGTGCGCTCCGCATCCGGGTCGAGCATCGGGTGGAGCAGCGTGTCGAGCTGCATCGGGTCGACGCGCTCAATCGCCTCTTCCTTGCTGATCACGCCTTCGGACACCATGTCGACGGCGATCTTCAGGGCCGCCTTGGCCGTGCGCTTGCCGGCCCGTGTCTGCAGCATCCACAGCTTGCCCTCTTCGACCGTGAACTCGATGTCCTGCATGTCGTGGTAACGCGCCTCCAGCCGGTCGAACACGTCCGACAGCTCCTTGAAGACATCGGGCATGACCGTCTCGAGGGAAGGTTTGTCGTCGCCCGCTTCCTTGCGCGCCGCCTCGGTGAGGCTTTGCGGCGTGCGGATACCCGCGACCACGTCCTCGCCCTGCGCGTTCACCAGGAATTCGCCGTAAATCTCCTTGTCGCCCGTCGAAGGGTTGCGCGTGAAGGCAACCCCCGTCGCGCTGGTTTCGCCCATATTGCCGAACACCATGGCCTGGATGTTGACCGCGGTGCCCCAGCCATCGGGAATGTGGTGCAGCCGGCGATAAGTCTTCGCCCGCGCGTTCTGCCAGGATCCGAACACGGCCGAGATCGCGCCCCAGAGCTGCGCGTGGATATCCTGCGGAAACGCCTCGCCCAGCTCGTTTTGCACGCACGCCTTGTACTCCGCGATCACATCCGCCCAGTCCTCCGCCGTGAGATCGGTATCGAGCGCGTGGCCGTTGAGGTTGCGGTAGTTCTCCAGAATGTCCTCGAAAAAGTGGTGATCGACGCCGAGCACCACATCCGCGTACATCTGGATGAAGCGGCGGTAGCTGTCATAGGCGAACCTCTTGTCGCCCGACTGCTCCGCGACCGCCTCCACGGTCTCGTCGTTCAGGCCGAGGTTGAGTACCGTATCCATCATACCGGGCATGGACGCCCGTGCGCCGGAGCGCACCGACACCAGCAACGGACGCGCGCGGTCGCCGAACATCCGCCCCGTGGCCTCACCGATGGCCGCGAGTGCCGCCTCGACCTGGGACGTGAGCGCGTCGGGCAGCTTGCCGCCGTTTTCGTAGTAAGCGGTGCAGACGTCGGTGGTGATGGTGAAGCCCGGCGGCACCGGCAGTCCGAGATTGGACATCTCGGCAAGGTTCGCCCCCTTGCCGCCGAGCACATCTTTCATGTCGGCGGCACCTTCGGCGCGGTCGGCCCCGAAACTGTACACCCACTTCGGCGCAGGCTCGGCTGCTCTCTGCGGCTGGCTCATTTGCAATCTCTCTTGCTCGCGATGGATATGCTGGCGCCTGTTTAACGCTGCACTGCACAAGACTCAATGCAGCATTCGGCCAATGGTGGGGATAATCTCCCGTCAGTCAGGCAACTTCAGAATGCCGTTTTCGCCGATTTCGATGAACGGATTGTGGGCAACTTCCCACACGTGACCGTCCAGATCGGCGAAATAACCGCCATATCCGCCCCAGAAGGTCTTTGCGGCCGGCTTCAGAATCTTGGCCCCGGCGGACGCCGCCAGCGCCATGAATTCGTCGACCGCCGCCTCGCTTTCCAGGTTCTGAGCGATGGTGATCCCGCCCTTCCCTGTCCAGTGGTCCTGCGCGCAGGCGTCTTCGGCCAGGGCTTCCGCACCGAAAAGCGAGAGCACGGCCCCGCCGGCCCTGAAGAACGAGATGGTCGGCTGGCTCGCTTCCTGAGATTTCACGAAGCCGAGTTTTTCGTAAAAGGCGGTGGCCTTTTCCAGATCGGCGACGCCGAGCCCGACGATGTTGATGCGCGACGACATTGTCCTAACCCTCAATCTTGGAGAAATCTGCGACCGCGAGGGTGGCTTCCCTGATCCGGTTGAGCAGTTTCAGCCGGTTCTCGCGTAGCGCAGAATCATCCGCATTGACCGTCACGTGATCGAAGAATGCGTCGACCGGGGCCCGCAGCTTCGCCATGGCCGCCATGGCACCTTCGAAATCCTCGTTCTCCACGGCTGCCGCCGCACTGTCGGACGCATCGCCAATGGCCGTCGCGAGCACCTTTTCCTCATCCTGCTGGAAGAGCGCCACGTCCGGCGCGCCGTCAAACGCGCGTTTATCCTTTTTCTCCTCAATACGAATGATATTCGTCGCGCGCTTCACACCGGCGAGCAGGTTGGCGCCGTCGTCTGTCGAAAGGAACCGGCCAAGGGCTTCGACGCGGGCGACGATCATCAGCAGATCGTCCGCGTCTTCGGAGATCACGGCATCGATCAGGTCGTGCCGGGCGCCCCTGTCGCGGAGATACACCTTCAGGCGGTCATGGAAAAAGGAGAGCAGACCGCCGAGCGTCTGCACAAACACCTCCGAGAACTCTTTTTCGAAGTCCGCGGTCACATCTCCGAAGGCATCGCGAAAAATCCTCATCCACTCGGCTGGATCGAAGCTCTCGATGCTGATCAGGTCGTGCAGCGCGCCGAACGGCTCCAGTGCGTCGAGCGCGTATTTTCGGGAGATCTGAAACGCGAGTTCGGGCCGCACAGCGTGCCGGATGCCGAGGCGCAGCTTGTTCTCCAGGACGATCCGGATGACGCCGAGCGCTGCACGCCGCAACGCATAAGGGTCCTTCGAGCCGGTCGGCTTTTCATCGATGGCCCAGAAACCGACCAGCGTGTCGAGCTTGTCGGCCAGCGCGACGGCAATCGCCACAGGGTTCTCGGGCACGGCGTCGTTCGGCCCCTGCGGGCGGTAGTGCTCTTCAATGGCTGAAGCAACTTCCGGCGCCTCGTCCTGATCGAAGGCGTAGTAGCGGCCCATGAGCCCCTGCAAGTCGGGAAACTCGACGACCATGTCCGTCACAAGGTCGGCTTTGCAGAGTGCGCCGGCGCGTTCGGCCTTTTCCGGCTCCGCTCCCACCAACGGCGCGAGTTCGCGCGCGAGTTTCTTCAATCGCTCGACACGCTCCGCCTGTGTCCCGAGCTTTTCGTGAAAGATGATGCCCTCAAGTTCGGGCAACCGCTCTTCCAGTTTCACCTTGCGGTCCTGATCCCAGAAGAACTTGGCGTCGGACAGCCGCGCGCGGATCACGCGCTCGTTTCCGGCAATGATGGCTTTGCCACCGTCCTCGGCCATCAGGTTCGATACCAGGATGAAGGCGTTCGCCAGTCGACCCGACGTGCCGTCGCGCAGCGAGAAGCACTTCTGGTGCTTCCTGATGGCCGTGACGATCACCTCCGGCGGAACGCTCAAGAATTCTTCGTCGAAAGTACCGGAAAGCACGACCGGCCATTCGACAAGCCCGGCATTCTCCGCAAGGAGTGCCGTATCCTCGACAAGCTCCAGCTTCGCATCACCGGCGGCCACCCGCGCGCCGTTCAGAATGATCTCCTCGCGCTCCCCGGCGCTCAGAATCACAAAGGCATCGCGCAGCTTCTTCTCGTAGTCAGCGAAGTCTTTGACCTCAAACGCGTCCGGCGCCATGAAACGGTGACCGCGGGTCTCGTTGCCGCTCTTGATGCCGTCGACGTCGAAGCCGACCGTCTTTCCGCCGAACAGGCAGAGAATGGAGTGGAGCGGCCGCACCCACCGGAGCGCACCCGATCCCCAGCGCTGGGACTTCGGCCAGGGGAACTGGCGGATGACGGCCGGGATGACCTCGGTGAGAATGTCCGAAGTGGGACGGCCCGGTTTCTCGATTCGTGCGACGTAGAAGTCCCCTTTCTTTTCGTCGGCGACCACGACCGCTTCATCGATGGAGGACAGTCCCGCGCCGCGCAGGAACCCCTCGATGGCCTTGTCCGGCGCACCGACCCGCGGTCCCTTGCGCTCATCGGAAATATCCGGCGACTTGTCCGCCAGCCCCTCGATCACCAGGGTCAGACGCCGGGGCCCGGCAAAGTTCTTCGCGCTCGCGAATTCGAGGCCAGCAGACTTGAGCCCGTCCGTGACGAGCCGCTTTAGGTCCTCCCCCGCACGGGCCTGCATGCCTGCCGGGATTTCCTCGGAGAAGAGCTCAAGCAGGAGGTCGCTCATGCTCCGCCTCCCGCTTCCGTCTGCAGCCACGCCCCGCAGCATGCCTTTGCGAGATCGCGCACACGCAGAATATAGGCCTGGCGTTCGGTGACCGAAATCACGCCGCGCGCATCGAGCAGGTTGAAAATGTGGGACGCCTTGATGCACTGATCATAGGCCGGCAGCACGCACTCATGGAGGCTCTCCTCGCCCCGCGCTCCCGCCTCCAGCAGCGCCTTGCACTCTGCCTCCGCGTCCCGGAAATGCTGCAACAGCCGCCCGGTGTCCGCATATTCGAAATTGTGTCGGGAGTATTCCTGCTCGGCCTGCAGGAAGACGTCGCCATAGGTCACCTTGTCGGCACCCTCGCGTCCGTTGAAGTTCAGGTCATAGACATTGTCGACGCCCTGGCAGTACATCGCCAGACGTTCCAGCCCGTATGTCAGCTCGCCGGAGACCGGCACGCAGTCGAAGCCGCCGACCTGCTGAAAGTAGGTGAATTGCGAGACCTCCATACCATCGCACCACACCTCCCAGCCGAGGCCCCAGGCCCCCAGCGTCGGGCTCTCCCAGTCGTCCTCCACGAAACGAATGTCGTGGTTCTTGGGATCGATGCCGATGGCGTAGAGCGACTTGAGGTAAAGGTCCTGAATGTCCGGCGGGCTCGGTTTGAGGATGACCTGATACTGGTAGTAGTGCTGAAGCCGGTTCGGGTTTTCGCCATAGCGCCCGTCGGTCGGCCGGCGCGAGGGCTGGACGTAGGCCGCGTTCCAGGGGTTGGGCCCAAGCGCGCGCAGCGTTGTCGCCGGATGAAACGTGCCGGCGCCAACCTCCATGTCATAGGGCTGCAGCAGCACACAGCCATAGGCCGCCCAGTATTGCTGGAGCACAAGGATCAGATCCTGAAATGACTTGCCCGGCCTGAGCGGCGCCGGTTTTGCGTCGGCCATGAGGATTGCCCGAAGGATTCGTTGTCCGTCCGTGCCTTGTTATGCGCGCCGGCCCCCGCGTGGCAACCGTTTCTTGCGGATTATGCAGATTGCCGTCGCGCCGTCACCGCGCGGTTACGCATCGTCGGACGGCTTGTACACGCCGGTCTTGGGATCGCGCTTCAGTTTCGGCGCTTCCTTTTCATACCGCTTTTCCAGTTCGTCCTCCGCGTCGCGCAGTACGGAGCTGACCCGGTCCTGCTCCTTGCGATACCATCGGTAGACGGCCCAGATGGCGAGGCCGACAAGCAGAAGAAACAGGAGTTGCGGCATGGCTGTCGCCGTTCCGTTACAGACCGTATCGCGACCAGAGCGCCCGCGCTTCAATGGCCGAGATCAGCTCGTCGGCGAAACCCGGCGAGTCGAAGGCTGAGTCCTCAGATGCATAGCGGGTGAAGACGCCTCGAATCCGCCGCCCGAAAAGGCCGCGTTTCGGCGTGATCAAACGCAGGCGGACCTTCTTGCCGAGCATCTCCCGCATTTTCGAGCGCAAATCAGAGATGCCGTCGACAAGCCCCAGCTGAAGCGCCTTTTTGCCGGACCAGAATTCACCGGTGAAAAGATCTTCCTCGGCATCCTTGAGCCGCCGGCCACGCCGCTCCTTGACAAGATCGATGAAGGTCTCGTGGACGTCTTCCTGGAGGCGCTTCAGGCGGTCCACGTCATCGGCCTTTTCCGGCTGAAACGGATCGAGCGAGACCTTGTTCTTGCCGGCCGTGTATACACGGCGCTCAACGCCGAGGCGTTTGATGGCCTTGTCGAACCCAAACGTGGCCGCGACGACCCCGATGGAACCGATGATGGAGCTGGCGTTCACGTAAATCTCATCGCCGGCAAGGGCGATAAGGTATCCGCCGGAGGCTGCCACGTCCTCCGTGAAGACATAGACCGGCAAGTCCTTTTCATCTGCCAGATCGCGAATGCGCTGGTAGATGAGCATGGACTGGACGGCCGAGCCGCCGGGCGAATTGATCTGGATGGCCACTGCTTTCGCCCCTTTGGTCGCGAAGGCGCGTTCAATCGTCCCGGCCATGCTAGCCAGGTTGAGCCCCTGTCTGAGCGGCGTCACGGCACCGATCGGGCCAGCCAGACGCAACACCGGCACAACCGGGGCCGAATTGAAAAAAGAACTGATGAATGGAATTCTCAAGACGTCACCATATTTCCTGGCGGCTCGCGAAATTCTTGTCTCGCCATGCCGGACAATACTGATTGCATGGCCTGTGTTTCAAGCGCAGCGCTCAGACCGTGCACATCAAACCCTTTTCAGCGTGAGGGCCCGCGCTCCGCGCAAGACGGCATCGGCCTGCGATGTGTACCGTCCATCGCCCTCGTGCAGGACCATGCCCGGCAGCAATTCAAAGGGCGCCTTGCTGCCCTTTGTCCCCTGGACAAGGACCCGGCTTGCGGGCGACGCACTGGCGGGAAACAGCGGGAAAACCCTGAGCGCACCGAAGCGGGGCTCAAGCAGTTCGAGCAGCATCGGCAAGGCCTGCGGTTTGTGGATGAGCGTAACGGTTCCGCGTGGCGCCACCGCCGTCGTCAAAAATCGCACCCACTTCTCCAGCGCATCGGCACCAAAACTGTATGCCGTCGCCGTGTGCCGGTCAGCCGGTTGCCGCACCGAGCCGTTGGTGTGATAGGGCGGATTTGCCGCCGCGTGATCGAAACTCTCGCGCGCGATACCGGCCTCTTCGAGCTGTATCCATGGCGACGTGACATCCGCCTCGATGACGCGCAACCTGTCCTGCATGGCATTAAGTGCGGCGTTCTTTCGCACCAGCCTCGCAAGTGCAGCCTGAACCTCAACGCCGGTAATCTGAACGTCCTCTACCCGCGCGCCGAGCGCGAGGCTCGCCACGCCGCTGCCCGTACCGGCCTCGAGTACGCGTTGCCCTGCACCGGCAACAACCGGAACCGCGGCGGCGAGAAACACCGCATCGATTGCCGCGCGCGGTCCGGACTTCGGCTGGCAGACGGTCAGCCGCCCATCAAGGAACGCATCTCGCGTGACCTCCATCCCGTCGGCAACCGTTTCCAGAGGCCGGGGGCCAGGCTCAGTCTTGGGTAACGACATGTTCAAGGTCGGCATCCTTGAGGATACGGCAAGCCTGGGTGAACTCGTCCTCGGCAACCATCATGCGGCGCGGCAGCACACCGATGGATCCTTCCATGATGCTCATATTGCCATCCATGATCACATGCGAAATGCCTGCATCGCTCAGAATCGCATCGACAAAGGACAACAGCACAGCGTCATTCGTTCGGAAAAGCTCTTTCACGTCTGACCCTCAATCAAATTGGGCTTTGCCATTGAACAGGAATTGTGGTGATTTCACGGGCCGATTTGGCGCACCGCTCTCTTCTTGACCGCAATCACCGCCAAACCGAATATAGCGATCCCACTCAGCCTCACCAAGGGGGAACACGTCTTGGGAATTGTTGTACCGCTCACCGGTGCGC
>JANQLP010000190.1 GCA_028280515.1 Hyphomicrobiales bacterium | reverse complement strand
ACAGGCCCGAACCGCAGCGGCTGATCTGGACCGCGGCGCGGCCGGTGTGGTCGTACCAGAGGCCCGCGGCGCCGGCGGCGTCTGCCGAATTGGCCGTTGAGAACAGGGTTGCGGCTGCGAGGCCTGCGAAAAGGGCGTTTCTGAGGGTGTTCATGGTCAGCTCTCCATCCTTGGCGGTTGTCCGTCCGATGAGGAGGAGATGGAGACACGCTGCCAAATTCCGTGTGATGCGCATCACGGAATGGACGAATGCTCGAAAAACCCCTGAAATACGGCGTTTTCTCCGGTTATCTCCGCCCCTGAAACAGGCGAGACACGCGCTGGACGCTCAAAGCTCGGTGTAGGAGGTCAATTTTTCTTTGTTTTCAATGCAGTAGTAGCTGCTGATACGACTGAGACACCCGTCTTCGACCCACCCCTTGATCTGGCGGTTGATATTCTCCCTCGCGGCTCCGGTCATCCGGGCCAGGTCCTCCTGGGTGCATTTGTGCCGGATGAGCACGCGACCGCCATCAATGTTCTCCCCGAAACCTTCCGCGAGACGCAAAAGGACCCGTGCAAGACGGCCATGAAGCGGAAGGGTCGTGTGCGTCATCGCGGCCTCGGTCGACGTGCGCACCCGTGCACTCAGGATCTGCAGCATATGCATGTAGATTTCCGGATTGGCGTCGGCCACATGCTTGAAATCGCGGGACGCGAGGAACGCCAGTTCACCGGGTTTCAACGCGGTCACGGTGGCGGACCTCGGCTGGGCGTCGATCAAGCCGATCTCTCCGATCACGTCTCCCGCCCCGACAATGTTCAGCAAGGTCTCCTTCCCGTCCGAGAGCGGCACGGACACCTTGAAGACCCCTTCCAGGACGGTATAGCAGCCGTCTGAAGGGTCTCCCTGATCAAAGAGCTGTTCGCCCTTCTTGAGGGAGATGCGGCGCGCGTAGCGGGCCAGTCTGTCGAGCGCCGCCGGCTGCAGCCCCGAAAACAGGGCAAATCTCTCCAATATCTCGTTGTCGACCGCCATAACGCTTCGAATATCCCGCTCCAGGCCGGGGCCGTAAAGCAAGAAAGCACCTTTGTTACACGAATTGCCCTGCGTCCCCTGCGACCGGCGACCCGTCCGCCGAGGCCCGTCATGGGGTCGGTCGACCGGCACGGTTTGCGTTCTGTCGCCTCACATTCTAAACACCGGGTCCAATGCGACCGTTAGTGAGATCACGTACCCGATGATGGAAAAGCCGACACCCCGGACCGTCTACCTCAAGGACTACACCCCGCCCGAATTCCTGATTGATTCCGTCTCGCTTGACGTCAACCTGCATCCGACGGCAACGCGTGTACGCTCCTGCCTTGAAGTGCGCGCCAACCCGCACGCCGGGGAAGAAACACGCGCCCTTGTCCTCGATGGGGAGGTTCTCGGGCTGGACGAGGTACGCCTCGATGGTCGCAAGCTCCAGGCGGCGGACTATGCGCAGACCGACACCAACCTCACCCTGCCCGCCGTTCCCGACAGGCCTTTCGAGCTCGAAATCACCACATATTGCAACCCCGAAGCGAACACCGCGCTTTCGGGACTTTACAGGTCGCGGAACATATTCTGCACGCAATGCGAGGCGCAGGGCTTCCGGCGCATCACCTATTTTCTCGATCGACCGGACGTGCTCTCGCGCTACAAGACACGATTGCAGGCGGATTACGATCTTGCACCGGTGCTGCTTGGCAACGGCAATCTGGTCGACAAGCGCGCACCCAACAACACCGGATCCCACTCCGCAGTCTGGGAAGACCCCCACCCGAAACCAAGCTACCTGTTCGCCATGGTCGGTGGCGCATTGGACCATGTGAAAGACCAGTTCACGACCATGTCGGGCCGCAACGTGGACCTGCTGATCTACGTGGAACCCGGATCGGCCGACCGGTGCGCGTGGGCGATGGAATCGCTCAAGCGTTCCATGAAGTGGGACGAGGAACGCTTTGGCCGCGAATACGATCTCGACATCTTCATGATCGTCGCGGTGAGCGACTTCAACATGGGGGCCATGGAGAACAAGGGCCTCAACATCTTCAACGACAAGCTCATTCTGGCGCAGCCCGAGACCGCCACCGACACCGACTACGCCGCGATCGAAGCGGTTATCGCCCACGAGTACTTCCACAACTGGACCGGCAACAGAGTCACGTGCCGCGACTGGTTTCAGCTGTGCCTGAAAGAAGGCCTGACGGTTTACCGCGACCAGGAATTCACCTCCGACCTGCGCTCAAGACCGGTTGAACGGATCAACGACGTCCGGATGCTGAAAACGCATCAGTTTCCGGAGGACGGCGGACCGCTGGCGCATCCGGTGCGCCCGAACTCCTACATCGAGATCAACAACTTCTATACGGCGACGGTCTATGAGAAAGGCGCGGAATTGTGCCGGATGATCGAGACCATTGTCGGACAGGCCGGCTTCCGGGCGGGTATGGACCTTTATTTCGAGCGGCACGACGGAGACGCGGCGACCGTTGAGGATTTTATCGCCTGTATGAGCGAGGCGACGGGCAAGGACCTGGATCAGTTCATGCACTGGTACAATCAGGCCGGCACGCCCGAAGTGGTGGCCTCCCTCTCCTACGATCCCGCCAGCAAGGTCGCCGAGCTCGACGTGAACCAGCTGACTCCCAAGACGCCGGGACAACCGAAGAAACTGCCGCTGCACATTCCGCTCAAGCTCGGCCTGCTCGGTCAGAACGGCGATGATCTGCCGCTGCAACTGGAAAGCGGCGAACAGGTCGCGGACGGGCTCATACACGTGACGGACGCCCGCCAGACGTTCCGGTTCACCAATATGCCCTCGGCGCCGGTCGCATCGCTTTTCCGCGGATTTTCCGCGCCGGTGAAACTGACATCCAATCTCACCGAGCGCGACCTTGAGTTCCTGATGGCGAATGACAGCGACGAGTTCAATCGCTGGCAGGCAGGTCAAAGCTACGCGCTGCGCGTGCTTACCGCAGCCACGGACAATTTCCGGCATGGCACGCAGCCGGTTCCGGCCGCTTCGTTCGCCGCCGCCCTCGCAGCCAGCCTCCGTGATGAAACGCTTGAGCCGGCCTATCGCGCGGAAATCCTGAAACTGCCCAGCGAAGCCGATATCGCCCGGGATATCGGCAAGGATGTCGACCCGACCGCCGTCCACAAGGCGCGAAACTGGCTCCGCCGCGAGATTGCGCGCCACCTTTACGATGAGCTCGTCGATCTGTATGCGGCAAACCAGGTATCGGGCCCATACTCTCCGGAAGCGGCAGACGCCGGAAAACGCGCCTTGCGCAATGCGGCACTTGCGATGCTCTCGGCGACCGGCGAAGAGGACGACGCGGAGCGGGTGAACGATCACTACGCGAGCGCCGTCAACATGACGGACGCGATTGCAGCCCTCGCCATCTTCAGCCACATGGATGGAGACAAGCGCGACGCGGCGTTCGACGACTTTTACCGGAAATGGAAGGACGACCATCTGGTGATCGACAAGTGGTTTGCGCTTCAGGCCATGTCGACGCTTCCGGACGTTCCGGAACGGGTCAAGTTGCTCACGAAACACCCGCTCTTCTCGCTCAAGAACCCGAACAAGGTTCGCGCGCTGATCGGCGCGTTTGCAAACATGAACCCGACGGGCTTCTGCCGCGCCGACGGCGCCGGGTTCCGCCTTGTCGCCGACGCTGTGCTTGAGATCGACGGTTTCAACCCTCAAGTATCGGCGCGCATGCTCGGTGCCTTCAAGACGTGGAGAATGCTGGAGCCTGCCCGGCAGAACCTGGCAAAAACCGAGCTGGAACGGATCGCTTCCCATGAGAAGCTGTCGCGTGATCTGTTTGAAATCGTGACGAAAACGCTCGAATAAAAGCCCGCGAATCCGGGGCTTGCCGCATTGTCGACCGGTAATCTCCACAGGTTCTCCACATGTTCTCTCTAGACAAGAGAGTCACTTTTCGAATCAATTGGATAAGTGATTCGGAGATGCGGCACACCTCCGATTCAGAAGGTGCAGCGAATCTTGAGGGGGCAGAACATGGCGCGGATGCGGACCGCGCGCCGGGATGTATTTTCTATTCTGGCGAGCGAACTCTCCAGTCGGTTCAGCGTAAATACTCTTGAAAAATATCTCTCGGAACGAGTGCTCCGTGGCCTCATTCCATTTCTGCTCGTTATTTTCTTTATCGTCCTTCTGATCGGCGTCCTGGCCCAATTCACGCAGGGACGGCACGCCACCGTCGAAGACGCGCGGGCCAGATTGACCTTGATTGCCGATGCCATCACGGCAAACCTGCAAAACACCATCGCAAGACACGCCGACTGGCAAAACCGACTGGCACAAAGCCTGCCCGCCGGCGCCACACTGACGGGCCGTCAGATATTGCTGGCTGACATCAACGGCAAAATCCAGGCTGCCGCCCCGATCACGGCACGTGCGGACGACCGCACGCTTGCTCAGGTGCTCGGGGCCGATCAGCCCGTGACCATTCTCGGCTCCCGCGCCGGCGTGGTCGCCATCACGCTGACGGACGGCAGCGACGCGCTGGTCACTGTGCGGAACGTGCCCGAAACCGATGCGCAGGTCGCACTCATTCAACCTCTGGACAAAGCGCTGAACCGCTGGAGGAGTTTGACGGCAGTCGGTACCTCCCTCGCCCTGACTTCGGGCATCCTGTTGTTGCTGATGGGAGCCAGTTTTCGTTGGCTGTCGGAGCGTGCGGCGCGGGCGGAGGCCGAACTGTCCGCAGCGCGTACGGACCTGGACGTCGCTTTCGACAATGGCGACCTGAGCTTGTGGGACTGGAACATCGCGCGCGGCCACATTCGGCTGACCCGGTCCGCGAACGCCCAGCTCGACCTCGACGTCTCAAAGCCGGTTCTGCCTTACAGGGAGATCGCCGGAGCGATCCATCCCGACGATGACCTTCTCGGGGCCGTCAAGAATGCGGTCCGCAACGGAACGGAGAGTTTCGAACGCGAGTTTCGCATGCGCCGCAAGAACGGGAAGTGGGCAAAGATGTTCTTCAACGGTGCGTTTCGGCGGGATACGACAACCAACGAAATCCATCTCACCGGCGTTGTCTCACCGAGAAGCAACGCGAAGAATGCCGCAAACAGCGGTCCGGCCGACGACGCGCGCCTGCATGACGCGATCGAAGCGATTTCCGAGGCGTTTGTTCTTTGGGACGCCGACAATCGGCTGGTGATGTGCAACAGCAAATACAAGCAATTCTACAATCTCGAAGCGGACGCCCTCTCGCCCGGAACGCCATATGAGGAGGTGATTGCCTCGGCCGCCGCCCCCATTGTGCGTACGAAGGTCATCATGAGCGACGACAAGTCGTCCGGCGCTCATACGTACGAGGCGCAACTGGAGGACGGCAGCTGGCTGCATATCGACGAGCGGCGCACAAATGACGGCGGCTACGTCAGTGTCGGCACGGACATCACGTCCCTCAAGCAGAGCCAGCAGCGCCAGAAGAAAGGTGAAGAGGAGCTCAAGGCAACGATCACAGACCTTCGGCAGTCGCGTCGCGAACTGGAGCAGCAGAAGCAACAGCTTGTGGACCTGATGGAAAAGTACGCCCTCGAAAAGAACCGGGCAGAGGCGGCAAACCAGGCAAAGTCGGAGTTTCTCGCCAACATCAGCCACGAACTGCGAACGCCGCTCAATGCCATTATCGGGTTTTCCGAAGTCATGGAGAACGGCCTGTTCGGGCCGATTGGCAACCAGAAATACCTAGAATATGCGCGCGATATTCACGAAAGCGGAACGTATCTGCTCGAAGTCATCAACGACGTGCTCGACATGTCGAAGATCGAGGCCGGGCGGCTCAATCTGAACATCAAGCAGATCGACGCCGGGGAGATCATCAATGACAGCATTCGCGTGGTTGCACCCGTCGCGGAAGAGCGGTCGATCGAAGTCAGGAGAGTGGGCTTGAAGCAACTCAACATGCGGGCGGACAAGCGCGCGGTGAAGCAGATCCTGCTCAATCTCCTGTCCAACGCAGTCAAGTTCACACCCGACAAGGGGCGCGTCACGGTTCGGCTCTCCAAGGCGAAGGACCACGCCAAAATCGCGATCAGCGATACCGGCATCGGTATTCCTGAGGCCGAGATTGGCAAACTCGGCCGCCCTTTCGAGCAGGTCGAAAACCAGTTAACGAAAAGTCACCGGGGCAGCGGTCTCGGGCTGGCGATTTCGCGCTCGCTGGTGGAAATGCACGGCGGGAAGTTCGAGATCAAGAGCAGCGAAACCGAAGGGACGACTGTGGTTTGCCATCTCCCGCTCAAGCCGATCCTGTCGTCACCGGCGGCAGATGCGGCCTGACGGCCGATCCTAGGGTAATTTCTGACCGCGTGGCCCCTCGCCGTCCCCGGGACGGGTTCTTTGGCGGTCCGAATGGCGGTGGGGCCGGAACGCGGCGCGCACATAGCGCAGCAGCACCTTCCGCTCCTCAAGGGTCAGGTCCTTTAGCAACTCCAGAACCATCTCGTGCATGGCCTGATGCTGGCTGTTTCGGATGTCCCTTAGTCGCGTAAACGCCTCTGCGAGTTTTTTCTCGTCATACGTGACAGCGAGGGCTGCGTCCTTGGCCTCTCGTCGCGCCTCGCGAAGCTGCCGCTTCAAGGCCCGATTGCCCTCGCGTTGTTTCTCGAGAAGAGCATTTGCGCGCTGCTTTTTCGTGTCGGGAAGTTCGACGGAAAAATTCTCAACCGCTTGACCCAAAATACGATGTGGCGCCCCGGGCGGCCCGTCTATACGCGCCCACATCCTACCGGCAACGAGGCCAATGAACAGAAGATTGAGCCCAAGCGAAACGACCAGCACGGGCCAAATCCATCGCCGCTTGCGCGGCGTTCGCCCCTGCGGCTTGTCATTCTCATTCGCAGTCACAGCAAGTCCTCGGCATCGCCCCCGCCGTTTCCATCGAGCCAGGCATCCGAGTACACGCCTTCGACCGCACCGTTCCCGTTGCCCAATGACGCCAGACGCAATGCACTGTCCACTGCCGTGCCGCCGACCCCGGAAATCCCGAGATATACACCAAGCGCAAAGGATGCGGCCAATGCGGCGGCCGGCCACAGACGCGACACGGGTGGAGATTCCATATCCGTTTCACCGCGCCGCACCGCCGCGGCAATCGGCACCACCGTCGCATTGCGGGTGTGGTCGTTGGCGGCCGCCGCCAAAATCCCGGCCTTCAAGGACTCGCTCGCGTTCATGGAAGGTGCCGCGTCCATGACACGTGCCAGCGCCTGCGCCTCACGGTACAGAGACCGCGCCCGATCGTCTGTGTCGATCAGCGATTGCAAGCTGTCGCGTTCCGCCTCCGGCCAGCGCCTCGCATCCGCGCCGTACGCGTCGAGGACACCGCCAAGCCGCTTCAGTTTCTGTTGTTTGTTCATGACCGTCACTAAGTCCAATAGTTGTTTGTTACTCCGGAATATCGGGAAGGAGCGCCTTCCATTCCGACTGCAGTTTCTTCTTCAACGACCTCCGTCCGCGCGCGAGCAAGGATTCCACCGCTTCAACACTCGCATCCATGGCGTCCGCCACCGCATTCATCGACATGCTCTCATAATGGAACAAAACCAGCGCCAGGCGTTGCCGTTCCGGGAGTTGCCGAAGCGCGGCATCCATCGTCGTTCGCAAATCTTCCTCTTCCATCGTCAGCTGCTGCGTGGCCTCGGCTGCAAGTTCCGGCACCTCTTTGACGGTTTCCTCCTTGCGCGCCCGCAACCGGTCGATACATGCGTTCACCGTTACCCGATAAAGCCACGTTGAAACCTGCGCACGTCCACCCTGCCAGTTCTCCGCCTGCCGCCACAATCGCAGAAACACTTCCTGCGCAACATCTTCCGCTTCGGCTTCGTCCCCGAGCGTGCGCCGCGCAACGGCGAGCACCCGGTCGATGCCGGCATCCACGAGGTGTTGAAAGGCCTGGGCGTCGCCCTGCGACACCCGTTCCATTAAAGCCTGGTCGGCCTCTCTCGCCTCGTCTTGCGACGTTCCGGACCGGGAACCGGCCCGGTCCGGTTTCGCGTCGTCTGATGGCACGTCTGTCCATCTCCAAACGGGTGAACTTCAGTTTCTCCATCCTTTATGGCGCATAAAGCGCGGCATTTCATCCTTCGTTACCTGACCGTCATCGTT
>JANQLP010000172.1 GCA_028280515.1 Hyphomicrobiales bacterium | reverse complement strand
ACGGGGACATGACGGTCGGAGAGCTCGGCATCGCCGCCGCCCATCTTCTGAACGGCGCGGAACTCGTCGTCAGCAATGCCGATTGCCTGATACCTACCGCCGATGGTTTCGAACCGGAGGCCGGGGCAGTGGCGGCCTTTCTTGAATCAGCCAGCGGCAAGACGGCCCATGTCGTCGGCAAACCGAACCCAGGCATCTTCGATTTGGCAATCGATACGCTTGGGGTGCCGCGAGAGCGGGTATTGATGATTGGCGACACACCGGAAACCGACCTGGCAGGCGCTCGGGCAGCCGGCATCAGGGCAGCGCACGTTCAAAGCGGCAACACGGCAAATCGCGGCGATACCATGGGCTTCCCGAGCTTTCCGGATCTGGCGGCCGTCGTAAACGAGGTCCTGGCGGCGCGGTGACTACGGCGCGCGTTGCTTCGTAACCACCTTCGCCCGTCGGGCTTCACGGTGTGCGATGTAGGTTGCGCTGCCGACGATGATGGCGCCGCCGATCCAGGTCCACATGTCCGGCTCCTCGCCGAACACGTAGAGACCCAGCAGGGTGGCCCAGACCAGCTGCAGGAACGTAACCGGCTGAGTGACGGTGATGTCCGCCTGGCGGTAAGCCTGGGTCATCGTGTAGTGCCCGAGCGTCGCTATCAACGCGACGAGCACGAGCCAGAACAGCTCTTCCGGCGTCGGCTGCCGCCAGAAGTACAGGGCCAAGGGCGCCAGCACGATGGTCACGGTGAGTGAAAGATGCGCCACGATCACAGTGCTGCTTTGTGTTTCCGTCAGTTTCTTGGCCATGATCATCGACGCTGCAAACAATGGGGCTGCCAGCAATTGTGCCCAGGCGCCCGGATCGACGATCGTCAGCCCAGGACGCAGGATGATGAGCGTTCCAAGAAAACCGATTACCACGGCGGCAATCCGGCGGGCGCGCAGGCGCTCGCCGAGAAACAGCGCCGCGCCGATCGTTATGAAGATCGGCGCCGTAAATCCAAGCGCCGTCACCTCGGCAATTGGGATGCGGGACATCGCATAGAACCAGAGCATGACGCCAATGCCATGGACGACGCCCCGCGCCGAGAACAGGGCGAACCGTTTGGGAATGATGGTGTCCAGGCCGCCGCGGAAAAACACCGGCAGCAGGAAAGCGGTGCCAATGGCATAGCGTAGGAAGGCCGCCTGAACGGCATTCATATCGCTGCCAACGTGACGGACGATGCCCGTGACGCCGACGAAGAGCAGCCCTGTCACCAGCATCCAGCCGAGGCCGCGCACTGTGCTGTTTACCGGCGGGGTGGATGCTTTCAGGGCAGGGGAGGACTTCGCCATTCATGTGGCCAGTTCATCTGAACAAAGGTTGCGGTATGCTATCGGCATTAACCATAGAAGTCGCTGAAAACACCATATTTCGATGCTATTGTTAGCGGACGCGAAAAAATTGCTGCGCCGCACAAATTTTCTCTTGACTGGCCGGTCGAACTTCCTATCTTAGCGTCATGTTGCACCGCAACATTGACGATATGTATTGAGTTAGTCGTTATTGGGGATATCCGAGGTTGCGAGTCCGGGAAGACATTCCAACCTTGTGGGGCATTTAGGGAACTCAAACGATGACCAAGAACACCAAGACTGACGCCGGCAAGAACGGCATTTCGCTCGAAGAGACCGTTGCCGCCAGCCAGGAGGCCATGCAGACGTTCCTGAAGGCCGGCACGGAAGGCTACGAGAAGGCGTTCGGCACCACCCGTGCGAAAATGGAAGAAGTGGTGAAGAACTACGATCAGTTCGCGCTGAACGGCAAAGACAACGTTGAAGCCGTAATGGCCGCCGGCAATGCCTGCACCAAGGGCATGGAAGCCATCAACGGCGAGATCATGGCTTTCACCAAGCAGGTCATGGAAAACAACGTCGCGGCCGCGCAGGCTGTGATGGGTGCCAAGACCCTGCAGGAGATGATGGAACTGCAGACCCAGTTCGCCAAGGCCAGCTTCGATGGTTTCGTATCGCAGTCGACCAAGGTCAGCGAGATGGCGACCAAGGTCGCCCAGGACACCACCGAGCCGCTGAACAAGCGTATGAACTCGGTTATGGAGAAGTGGTCGCAGATTTCCGCCTAAGGGCGGGCTGAGATCGGCACCGTTGACGCGGTGCAACGAAGCAAGCGCCTGAGTCCTCCCCTCAGGTTTGCACAGGACTGATCCGAATCCTCCCTTCGGATCACGTCTGAGATGGAAAGGGTCCGGGTCCTCCCCCCGGGCCCTTTTCCGTTTGACCGCGCGAGAGCCTTTCAAATTGTTAGGAATGACCGATATTATACTGGAATCGGTTTCCGCTAGCGTTTCATCGAGCAATAACAGGTCATCAGGAATGAGCGACCAGGATCGCGACAACTTTCGCGATGACGATTCTGGCACCGGCGTGGTGACCAAGACCCGGACGCAAACCAAAAAACCGTCCATGTACCGGGTTCTGCTGTTGAACGATGACTACACACCGATGGAGTTCGTCGTTCACGTCCTCGAGCGCTTTTTCAACAAGTCGCGCGATGAGGCGACGCAAATCATGTTGCACGTGCACCAAAAGGGAATTGGCGTGTGCGGCATCTATCCATACGATGTAGCGGAAACCAAAGTTGTCCAGGTCGTGGAATTCGCGCGCAAACATCAGCATCCGCTTCAGTGCACAATGGAAAAAGTCTAGTGCCCTCATTCGCCAGCGAACTTGAACAGAGCCTCCACCGTGCGTTGCGCTACGCCAACGAACGGCGGCACGAGTACGCAACCCTGGAGCATCTTCTGCTGTCGATGTGCGACGACAAGGATGCACGGGCGGTCCTGCGCGCGTGCAACGTCGATATCGATTTGCTGCGCTCCCAACTCTCCGAATATCTCGAGGAGGAGTTGAGCAGCCTCGTTGGGGACGAGGAGGAAGACGCAAAACCGACGGCCGGTTTTCAGCGCGTCATTCAACGCGCCGTCTACCATGTCCAGTCCTCCGGCCGCGACGAAGTGACCGGTGCCAACGTGCTGGTCGCCATCTTTGCCGAGCGGGAGAGCCACGCCGTCTATTTCCTGCAGGAGCAGGACATGACGCGCCTCGACGCCGTCAGTTACATCTCGCACGGCGTTGCCAAGGCGCCGGGTATGGGCGAGCGGCGCGTCGTACGCGGCGCCGATGAGCCTGCGGAAGATGAGAAGCCGGTAAAAGAAGGCGCCGAAGCCCTAGAGGCCTATTGCGTCGACCTTAACGAGAAGGCGCGCAGCGGTCGGATCGACCCGGTCATTGGCCGTGAAGCGGAACTGGAACGCACCATACAGATCCTGTGCCGGCGGCAGAAGAACAACCCGCTGTTCGTTGGCGATCCAGGGGTCGGCAAGACCGCCATTGCCGAAGGGCTCGCGCGTCGTGTGGTCCTGGGTGAGGTCCCCGAGGTTCTGAAGAACACCACCATCTATGCGCTGGACATGGGTACGTTGCTGGCCGGCACCAGATATCGGGGCGATTTCGAAGAACGTCTGAAGGCGGTGATCCAGGAACTGGAGAACCACGAGGACGCGATTCTGTTTATCGATGAGATCCATACCGTGATCGGCGCCGGCGCGACATCCGGCGGCGCAATGGATGCGTCGAACATGCTGAAGCCGGCGCTCGCCAGCGGGACGATCCGCTGCATGGGCTCAACGACGTACAAGGAGTATCGCGGTTACATCGAGAAGGACCGCGCCCTGCTGCGGCGGTTCCAGAAGATCGACGTGAATGAGCCGTCGTTGTCCGATGCCGTGAAGATCCTGCAGGGACTGAAGCCCTACTTCGAGGACTACCATCAGATTCGCTACACCGGCGAGGCGATCAAGTCGGCGGTGGAACTCTCGGCGCGCTACATCAACGATCGAAAGCTGCCGGACAAGGCGATCGATATCATCGACGAAGTCGGTGCCGCACAAATGCTGGTGCCGGAGAGCCGTCGGAAAAAGACCATTGGCGTCAAAGACGTCGAGAATGTCGTTGCGAAGATCGCCCGCATACCGCCGAAATCCGTTTCGAAGGACGACAGGGCCAGCCTGTTGAACCTGGACAAAGAACTGCGCCAGGTCGTTTATGGGCAGGACGATGCCATCGACGCCTTGTCGGTCGCTTTCAAAATGGCCAGGGCCGGATTGCGCGAGCCTGAAAAGCCAATTGGCTGCTACCTGTTCTCGGGCCCGACCGGCGTCGGCAAGACCGAAGTCGCCCGGCAGCTCGCGCGGATCATGGGTATGGAGCTGATCCGGTTCGACATGTCGGAGTACATGGAACGGCATACGGTGAGTCGCTTGATCGGCGCACCGCCGGGGTACGTCGGCTTCGATCAGGGCGGCATGCTGACGGATGCGATCGATCAGCATCCGCACGCTGTCCTGTTGCTCGATGAGATCGAAAAGGCCCATCCGGATCTGTTCAACATCCTGTTGCAGATCATGGATTACGGCAAACTGACCGATCACAACGGCAAACGCATCGACTTCCGCAATGTCGTTCTGATCATGACGACCAATGCGGGCGCTGCCGAGATGTCGAAGATGGCCATTGGCTTCGAGCGGGGCACGAGGGAAGGCGAGGACGAAGAGGCTATCCAGCGACTGTTCACGCCGGAATTCCGCAATCGCCTCGATGCCGTCATTCCGTTCTCGCATCTGCCGCGCGAGGTCATTCATCGGGTGGTCGACAAGTTTGTGCTGGAACTGGAGGAACAGCTAAGCGACCGCAAGGTCGAGATCGAGCTGACCGATGCCGCGCGGACATGGCTGGGCAACAAGGGCTATGACCGAATGTACGGTGCCCGACCGTTGGCGCGTGTCATGCAGGAAAACCTCAAGAAGCCGCTGGCGGATGAGCTGTTGTTCGGCAAACTGGCCAAAGGCGGGCGTGTTGTCGTCGACGAGAGTGACGGCAAGCTGTCTTTCCGGGTCATCGAACGCAAGCCCGGCAGCAAGCGCGGCCGCGAAGGCAAGCAGGCAACGGACGACAAACCGAAGATGCCTGAACCGGTTACCTGACCCGGGGCGCGAACACCCACGGCAAAGACGGGCGGTCCGATCGGGTCGCCCGTTTTCGTTTCTGTGGCTGAAGCAGCCGCTGTCGCAAATCTGTCGTTCAAGCGTCGTAGTTTGGCGCTGCCCCATGGCGGGGCGGAGCGGCGGATTTGCGTATCGTTGTGGCAACGGATGCCTGGCATCCACAGATCAATGGCGTGGTGCGTGTTCTATCGTCGGTGCTGCAGCACCTGCGCGAACTTGGCCACGAGGTCTTGCTGATCAGCCCGTCGGAATTTCGGACGATACCTTGTCCAACCTATCCGGAAATTCCGTTGTCCATCCTGCCGAGGCGACGCATTGCACGGCTGCTTGATGACTTCGCGCCCGACGCCGTCCATATCGCCACGGAAGGACCCATCGGCTGGGCAACGCGTCAGATCTGTCGGCGGCGCAATTGGTCATTCACCACCGCCTATCACAGTAAGCTGCCGGAGTACGTCCATCTGCGCACGAAGCTGCCGCTGCCCTGGCTCTACGGTTTCTTTCGGCGATTTCACCAGCCGGCCGCACGTACGCTGGCGCCGGCCAGGTCGGTTTATGCCGAACTGATACGACACCGGTTCGACAACGTCGTTACCTGGTCGCACGGTGTGGACGTTTCCGTCTTTAGGCCGAAGGGCAAAGCGAAGCTCGACCTGCCACGACCGATCTACATGTATGTCGGACGTCTGGCAGTGGAGAAGAACCTGCCTGGTTTTCTCGACCTCGATCTCGACGGCAGCAAGGTAGTCGTCGGCACCGGTCCGGCGCGGGACGAGCTCATGCGGCAGTATCCCGATGCACATTTCTTCATTGCTGACGGTGATGGTGAACTTGCCGAGTACTTCTCGGCCGGGGATGTTTTCGTGTTTCCGAGCCTGACCGACACCTTCGGGCTGGTGATGCTGGAGGCCTTAGCCTGCGGCGTGCCGGTTGCCGCCTATCCGGTCCCTGGTCCTCTGGATGTCATTGGCGGGAGCGACGCCGGGGTTCTTGACCACGATCTGGCGGCAGCCGCGCGGCGCGCGGGCAACGTGCCCCGCGACAGTTGCCTGGCGCGGGCACGGGAATTCTCCTGGGGCCACGTTACCGGCGAATTCCTGGACTACCTCGAGCCGATAGATACCACCCTACAGCGCAAAGCGGACGGCTATCCGGCCGCAATGTAAGCCCGCATGGCGTCCGCTTCCTGCTCGATCTCGCCGATGCGCTGTTTCACGATATCGCCGATCGATATGAGGCCTTTCAGTGCCCCGTTGTCCACGACCGGGAGATGACGTATCCGTCGGTCCGTCATTGTCGCCATAATGTCCGTGATCCAATCGTCGGGGTGACAGACAACGACATCATGCGTCATCAATGAAGTCACCGGTGCAGTAAGACTGTCGGTTCCGTTCCTCGCAACACCCTGAACGATATCGCGTTCGGAAATAATACCTTTCAGCTCGTCGGGACCTTCGCACACCACCAGTGCGCCGATGCCGTGCTGGTTGAGCACATCCGCAGCATCCAGAACCGACGCCAGGGGGGGAATGGTGACAACCGAGTTGCCCTTCTCTTCGAGAATCCTCTTCACCGGGATCATGGTTTCACTTCCTCTCTAAATCTTTCGCGTTCGATCGACACTCCTGTTGTTGGCCGGCTATTCCTGCCTTTCAGCTTTACATAATAGTACCATCAGCCCGCTTCAATTGCGATTCAGCGATTAGTTGTAGAACCGGGCCACTGTTCAGGCCAGTCGAGCAGACGGCAGGTTGCTGGCCCGTCGATGGCGGTTGCGCCTGCATCTCCGGCTCGATCGAGACCCACTGGAACTCATGCAGGCCGGGCGCTTTCGCGCACCAGTCGCAACTGGAAATCTCTCCAGACTGTAAATAGATCGCCCACCCTTCAACCTTTTGTTGAGAATTTTCGCGCACACTGTCGCCCACCGAGGGCATCGGCGTGACGTGACCAAGGAGTGGCGGCTATGAACCCCCTATGGGTGATTCCGCAACAGGGCGGACCCGGGCCTGAAGTCGAAGCCTATGTCATCGCATCGGTTGATCTGCTCAATCGCAGCGGTTTCAACGTGATGCTGCGGACGGATATGGCGGTCTGGCGCTCAACCGTCGTCGACGGCGGCTACAAGATCAATCCGACATTCGATCCGGACCTGAATGCGCTTGGTGGCGCCAATGCGTTCTGGCTTCAGGTTACGATGCCGGGCGAGGGCACGGTAGGCTGCATCGCCAATCGGGTGTTTGCGACATCCGACTATGTCGCGATCATCGAAAACGGCACCCTCTGGTACGAACACCCGCCGGCGACGGTTACGCGTATGACGTTTCTTCTGCCGCATCTTCGCGGACACATCAAAGGCGCGATCGGGCATCACGGCGGTCTTTGGGTGGCGCCGCAATTTCGTGGTCAAGGACTATCGTGGATCCTGCCGCGGCTGACGCGTGCGCTGTCAATCCTGCGGTGGGATGTCGACTGGCATTGCGGCATGGTGTTCGGCAGTCTGCGCGACCGCGGCGTTCCGACCGACAACTATGGCTACAGTGCCGTGGAGTTATGCATCGACGGCTATTTTCCGCCGACGGACAGTGAGGAACGACTGTTCATGACGATGATCCGGCGCTACGACATGGACCTACAGATTGTCCGGGATCTCGACCTTATGAAACTGCACGCCGATAAGCAGGTGATCGACTTCGCCCCGATCGCCCGTCAGCGGCAGGATCAGCCGCTTGTAGCCACGCCGGGAGCCGCTTAGCATCCCGGCGACGTGGTGGTAAGCCGGCAGCGCGGTGCGTTTTACGGTAAAATAGTCGAAAGCCACGAGATCGGCCATCAGCGGAATGTTGTAGTCGCTGATCCTGAAGCCGGTGTAGTCGGTGCCGCCGTCGAGGCTCATACGTGCGCCGTATGTCTGAAAGAAGTAGTCGTTCGGCGATTGGCTTTCGACGTTGGCGATATGCACCAACCCCATCAAACCCAGCGATGTGATGACGATTGGATCGATGTCATCGACAGACGGCGCGCTTCGGCCACGCCGTAGGTCGGACCAGTAGCCGTAAAGGGCTTGCAGCAAGTCATCGTCGATGTCGGATGCCGATGTGACGGTGAAGTGGTACCGGCAAATGACGTACTTGCTGTTATCGGATCGGTCGACCGAGACCCGGTCGGGAACTAACGCCATCTCCCGCGAGTAGCATCAACTCGCAACGACATCAAGGGAGATGCCGACCAACATGACCAGGGGCTTACCCACGTCATTGGTGACCGGCAGGAACACGGTGGAGTAGGCATAGGACTTTCGTCCGATCTCACCGGTAAACTTGACCGCTGCGGGACGACCGGACACCTGGCACAGGATCATCTGATCCATCATCGGCTCGAGCAGTGGATTGTCGATGAATTGATCGAACAGCGTTTTGGTCGCGGTCAGATCCAGTTCCTTCGACATCCATTCCGGCAAATGCAACAGCCGCCAACGCTTGGGGTCGTTCGATTGCGCGCTACACACCACCATGCACTGGCCGTTCGCCAGTCGCGGGTGATCCATCAGCCGGATCAGCACTTCGGTATCGTCACCGGGGTCGTCGGAAATGAGATCGAACCAGTTGGCCAACACATCCTGGAGGGAGGTCGGCAGTGCGCTCATCGAGAGCTTCGCCGATCGGTGATCCCCAGCCGCATCGCGGCGAAAAGCAATAACGTTTCCCACGTGACGCACTCTGCCTGTCGTTTGTTGCTTGGCGTTTGAATCGCCGCTCAGTTTCTGGCGAACCGCTCCTTGATGCAAGCAGTATCGACAACCTTGAGTAGCGAAGACACTCCGGAAGGTTCGATGTCCTCGGCGGACGGTGCACCCGGGCCGGCGGCGCGGCTAAACGAGGTGGCGCCGATCGACCACCCGGACTGCCTTGCCCTGCGAGCGCGCGACGGTGCCGGGGTCGACGATATTCACCGCCGCGGTGACGCCGACCAGCGACTTGATATGGTGCTGGAGCTCTTGCGCGGCACTGTTCCTGGCACCTGCATCCAGTGACGCGCCGGCGGCTGTTTCCACCACGACGGACAGGCTATCCAAGGCACCCTCGCGGTCGACTTCAAGCTGGTAGTGCGGTGCCAGCCGCTCATCGGCGACGATGATCGCCTCGATCTGGGTCGGAAAGACGTTCACGCCGCGAATGATCAGCATGTCGTCGCTGCGGCCGGTGACCTTCTCCATCCGCCGCATGCTGCGGGCGGTGCCCGGCAGCAGGCGCGTCAGGTCGCGGCTGCGGTAGCGGATGACGGGAAAGGCCTCCTTGCTGAGGCTGGTCCAGACCAGCTCACCGCGTTCGCCGTCAGGCAGAACGGCCCCGGTGTCGGGATCGATGACTTCCGGGTAGAAATGGTCTTCCCAGATATGCAGGCCATCTTTTGTTTCGATGCATTCGCACGAGACACCGGGTCCCATGACCTCGGACAGACCGTACAGATCGACGGCATGGAGCGCGAAGCGCTTCTCGATCTCGTGACGCATTGTCTCGGTCCACGGTTCCGCGCCCATCAGGGCGACCGACATTGACGTTTCTCGCGGGTCAAGGCCCTGACGTTCAATCTCGTCGGCGATCGCCAGCAGATAGGATGGGGTGACCATGATGATATCGGGACGAAAGTCTGTAATCAGCTGCACCTGCTTCTCGGTTTGGCCGCCAGACATCGGCACCGTGGTGCACCCCAGACGTTCGGCACCGTAATGAGCCCCCAGCCCCCCGGTGAACAGGCCATAGCCGAACGCGACATGCACGATGTCGCCCGGACGCCCGCCACCCGCACGGATCGACCGCGCCATCAGATCCGACCAGGTTTCGATATCGCGGGCCGTGTAGCCGACAACCGTCGGCTTGCCGGTCGTGCCCGACGACGCGTGAATGCGTACCACCTTGTCGCGCGGCACCGCGAACAGCCCGAACGGGTAATGATCGCGAAGGTCGGTCTTGGTGATGAAGGGGAACTTCGCTAGATCCGAAAGGTCGCGAAGATCCTCCGGCCGCACGCCGGCATCGTCAAAGGTCTTTCGGTAGTGCGTCACATTTTCGTAGGCATGCGAGAGCGACCATTTCAGCCGCTCCAACTGCACGGCGGAGATCTCGTCCCGGCTGGCAGTCTCTATTGCATCCAATGCGTCAGCGCCGGGCGTCTGCGCCCGCTTGTCAACACCCGTCACTCCATCCTCCCTGCAAGACCAACGCAACCGTCGCCGTTTTGGCCTGCACCCTAGCCTAGTCCTCCGCAACGGGTTCGGGACGGTTCATATTGTCGCAT
>JANQLP010000163.1 GCA_028280515.1 Hyphomicrobiales bacterium | reverse complement strand
GCGGCCTTCGGCCCAAGGTCCGTCGCCGGGTCCGAGCACCGCGAGCGGATGCCAGGCGCGATACCACCAGCGGGGCTGGCCCTTGAAAGCCGGGGGCCGCAGCTCCGGCGTACTCGCGTCGCGACCGCGGCAGAAGCATGGAGTGACGGTGCGCAACGAGAGCTCGAGCGGGCTCATCCGGCACGCCTCCATTTCATGCGATCCTCGAACACCTTGCCGAGGTGCTCGCCGAGTTTCTTGCGGGTGGTGTTGTCCGCAGCGCCCGTGTGCTTGATGCTGTAGGCCTCGGTCACCGGTCCGGTCTTGATGTTCCAATCAACGAGGCGGATCTCCAGCAGCGAGAATCCCTCGGGCGGGAGCAGAAGGTCGAACATGCGATGGGTGAGCTGGTCGTGGTGGCTTGCGACGATCACCTGCCTGCGGCGCTCGCTTTTCGTGTAGGCGAACTTGCGCAGCAGCGCACATTCTGCTGCGAGGTTGGTCAGGTCGAGCGCTGTGGAGACATCGTCGAGCAGCAGCAGGCGGTGCGGCAGCCAGCGCTGCAGCAATGCGTTGGAGCCGAGCAGCCAGGCGAGCGCCATTTGCGCCCGTTGTCCGGTGGACATGTGCGTGCGACGCGTCCGGTTGTCGTGGAACCGGAGCTGCATCGCCCGGTTCCGATCGGGGCTAACGTCGATCTTGACAAGTTCTTCTTCACCCTCCAGTCCGGCGACGACAAAGTGGCGCATGACCGCATCCATAGATCTTACGACCTGCTCGACTACGGCTTTGTCCAACCCGTCGAGCCGCAACCCCTCGAGTAGGTCGCGCTGATGGCCAATGACCGCCCGAAGCGAACGGCGTTTCTCCGAAAGCTCACGGTCGCGACGGGCCTTCTCCCGGGCCTCTTCGGCACCCTTCAGTGACGAAAGTACCGTTTTGAGATCTTCAAGCAGTCTGACAGCACGCGCGGCGCGTCGCTGCTCCTCCAGGCGTTTAAACTCGTTCTCAGCATCGAGAACGCGTTTTTCGATCGCCTTGCGCTCGCCTTCGCGCGCTTCCCAAAACGTCTTCCAGCCGGACAGGGCGTCGCGATAGCGGGCTGCGCGTGCCCGATCGACGCGCGCGAATTCCACACCGAGATCACTCAGCACCTCGTCGGGCAACGGCACCTGCCGGCGGCTATCATCCGGCAGTTTGCGCAGGGCCGCGATCGCGGTGTCGGCGTCCGCCCAACGTGCGGGGCGCTCGGCAACGCCCACGAGCAACTCGAGCACGCGGTCGAGATCGGGGTTTCCCCGTGTCCAGCCGGCCAGTACGGACAGCGCGGGCCATTTTCGCTCATGGACTTCCATGTCCCGTTGCGCTTCGCCCAGCCGCTTTTCGGCCTGCGCCACAAGGCGGAGTTCCTCCTCGGTTTCTCGAACCCCGCGGCGGAGCCAATCGGTGAGGTCGGAAAGCCAGGCGTCCGGATTCTCCGCGGCCGCCTCGCGGCCGGTCGCGGACCGTGCCAACTCGGCGAGGCGTTGCATCGGCGGGCCGGCAGAGGAATACAGGCCATCGAGCATCGGCAAGACAGTGGCAACAAGATCCTCTGCGGCTTGGTCGCGTCGGCGGCGCACCGTTTCGACGGCGAGGCTTGGCGGCTCACTTGGCTCGCTCGACCATTCTCTCCATCGGCCGCCGAGCGCGTTGGCATATTCTTCGAGCCAAGGAGGAAAGGGAGCGAGGAATTTGAGCAAGGTTTGTTTGACGTCGTTTCGGCTGTCTTCGAACTGCTCATCGAGCCGGTCTTGGAGGAACGTCGTCGCCCTCTGGAGCACTTCAGCGTAAAGCTCATCGCTCGCCAATCGCTGCTTCCACGCATCGTCGTGGTGAGCAATATCGCCGCCATCGGTCTCCAGCTTTACGCCCCATGGCGTATCTTTTCCGAGGCTCTGATTGTCCCGATCGGCGTGAAAGCCCTGGCCGTTGAGCACCCGTGCGACGGCCTCGATCAGGCTCGACTTGCCACGTCCGTTGGCAGCATTGATCAAGACAATGTCGGCGTCGAGACCAACACCCTTCGTCCATGCATTGTCCCCGACCCAACCGCGAAAGTTACGCAGCCGAACCGATGTGACGTGGCCGACCGAGGAGTCAGACGCGCTCATTGCTCGCCTCCTTCGGCGTTGATCCAATCACCGAGAGCGGCGACAAGGCGCGGTTCTTCGCGGGCTTTTTCCGCTCGGTCGAGCTCGGCGACCAGCCTATCAATGAGTCTTACTTCGGCCTGATCCGCAGGCTGCTGAGACGAACTCAGATCTCGTCGAGGCGCTGCGAACGCCTCGCGCACTTCCGGAATGCCGACGCGGTCAGCCCTGACGTTCTTGTCCAACTCGCCCATGGTATCGCCCATGAGCGTGAAGAGTAATTTGGCGGCGTTTTCCTCCGTCGGCGCCGACCGTAGCGCGAAATCGCCGCGGTGCCATTCGTCGTCCCAAGTCAGACGGCGCAGACGGTTTTTGGTTTCGGCGGATGCATCGTCCGCCTCCGTGTAGACCGCCAGCACCGGCCGGACGAGATCGAGATGCCATAACTCCTGAAGGAGATGCCGCAAGCCCGAAGCGACTCGCTCGACCGCTTCGTCAGCCCTCCAACTGCTTGGTATCTTCAGGATCGCACCGGCGGCGACGTCATTGAGATAAAGCGCCTCGATACCGTATTCCCCCCGCCAATTATCGATAGCGCCAAGCGGGACGTTCCACTCGTTAAGGTCGGAAGCGGTCACATTATCCTCCGACGAATATCTTTGCGTTGGGACGCCTCGATCTGGCGGGCCGAATGAAGCGAATCTAGCAATCGGTCGCGCACGAAGGTCGCGATGATACTGCCGTCCGGTCTTATCGAGTCTGCTTGGTGGCCGAGGTCACGCAACACCGGTGCGATAATGTCGCGAATGATCATCCCGTCTTTTTTGCGTCGCGTGGATGTCGTGAAGGTGCCAAGGCTAGGTCGGCCGACAACGAGTCGGCTTCGACCACGTCTCAATGAGATCACGGGATCAAGGATGGCAGCTATGTTGTCCATACCATCTTTGGGGCACGCGTATATCACTAAGAGAAGGGCAACCCAGTAATCCGGGTCTTCGCTCGGCGAAAAGTAGCGTGCCCCACCACCCGGCATACGGACACAGGTAAGCCCAGGGGCGCATTTCGTCGTCACTAGTGGTTTCTCGGTCTCTGTTTTCGCCCATTGCGAGGTTTTCGTTCCCTCTCGAACAGGTTCGGCGAGCCACCACCCATTCCCTTCTTTTTCAAAGGCGTCCGAGACGATCTTTTCCCACAACGCTCTCCATAGCTTGTCGTCATACCGCCCCGAACGATATGAGCCGCCACTGACGCGGATGAAAAAGGCACGGCCGACAGGTCCGCTAGGATCGGCGAGCCGCCGCTGCAGCGTCTCGATCCAGACCTTGCGCCAGAAGTCGCCGGCGTCGAGCTTATCCAAATTTCCTTTTCCGCTGAAAAAGGATTGATCGCTGGGATGAAAAGTACTGTCGAACTTGTACTTCTTTCTGCTGCGCATCTGGTTTTCGACGATCAACGCCTGAAGGATGGGAAATGTAATTTCGCCGTCGTATACGGCTATCCAGAGAAAGCGCCCCTTTGGGTCTGGCGCCTTGGAGGCGAACTCTCTGAGAATATCGCTCACGACGTGCCAGATCTGCGGTTCTTCCGAGCCGAAGCCCGACAGCACGAGCTGCCGGGATCGCAAGACGACACGGAACACGTCGCCTGCCCAGCGGCGTTCCCCGAACTTTTGAAGCTGGCGGTCGGTCAACAGGACTTCTTCGGCGCGCTGTTTCTTTTTGCGGTCTGGCGCACGAGCGAGCCGCTCAGCGCAGCCATTGATCTTGTATAGGCGCAGCAGCTCTATGCCATCCTTGTGCCGAGCCTGTCGAAGGTCGTCTTCGCATGTGATCGCGTACCATTCGTCTGCGGCCAGACCCCGTGCAGCACGATACGCGTGTTCCAGACCGCAGTCGTAATTGGTGGTGATAACCTCGGTGATGAGCCCGTCGCAGGCCAGAAGGGCGATGTAGCGATGGGCCCGCGTGGGCGGTGCCTCGGCCCATTCGGCGATCCCGAGGGTCTCGCAGAGTCCATCAGCGCGCTTATGCCAATGGATGATCTCCGCGAGCCGGTTGAAATCTCCCGTGACCGGCTTTTCTCTGCGAAATCGCTTCGGCACCTTGTTGAAGAGAAGACCCAACAGCTCTTTTGTCGTTTTCACGCTGTCGCTGGATGCCCCTGCGCCAAGCAGCGGGACGACGTTTCCGTGCATCACGGCCTTCATGAACTCGTCAAAGCGCTTTTTCGTCGTGCTCTCGTCAGTGACATCCGATACGTTGACGGTCCCCCAGCCCATCCTTCAGTCCATTTAGCTTTGGATGAAATCTCACAGGTGCACGCACCTGCAGCGTCACGCTGATCAAGCGTGCCATCCAGCCAATCCTTCGCCCCAGCCAAAAGCGTGAACCGGCCCCAATGGTGTAACGATAAGATGACGCGCTGTGGTTGTCCAGCGGGTTTCCCGGGTGGCGGAGCATCGTTCTCATTTGAAGCGTGGGACCGCCATGGCAGTCGACCACGCGCTCAAGCACTGAACTGCATTCACCCGCTGCACGACGACGGTAGGCTGTGCATGCCCGATAACGCCGCTGAGTGGGAATTGCCCATTGTCGCAATAACGTAACCATCATATTAGCAACTATAGGGTAGAGCACCCTCGCGCTGCTTCCGCGGTGCTTCCGCGAACAATCCGACCGCCGCGCGAGCGCAATCACGCCTTCCTAAGGGAATGGAAATATGAGATAAATGGCGCACCCGGCGAGCTTCGAACTCACGACCTTGCCTTCGGAGAGGGCGAGTACTTGTCGGAGCCTCCGTCGGCGACGCAAGCGTCCCATTCGTCGAACGTGACCGAGAAACGGCCGACAGCGAATCTCTGGCCGGTCGTCACCTTATGCTGGGGCCGTTCGGTTGAACGGCTGCCCAATTCACTACGTGCAGCGCGCATTGTGAAGAATCCAGACGGTGCAACCGCCATCTCCGCGCAATGACGACCGACACGCGCGTGTTGATCAGACTAGGGCGAAGAGACCGACGCGCGTGCAATCTCGCTAAAGCGTCTATCAAAGCTCCCTGAACGTCCGCAAACGCCCGCTCGCGCACCGCCGCATCTCGAAGCCCAAGGCCGCGTTCGCGATGTCAGAGTATCTGGAGCTCTCGTATAATGCCGTGTTTGCGTGTCGCCCCGACCTCTACGCTACCGCGCGGATCAGCAATTCGAGATGGCTGCACGCCCCCTCAACCAACTCCGCAAAATTATTCTTCTAACTCAACGGATTATGTCGACATCTAAACGAGCGAATTGCAGACCTTCGCTGCAGTGTGATTTCTTTCTTTGTCTCGCCTGGATCACAGATACTCGATTCGCTTCCGGCAATTGTCTCATTGTATTGGCAGCGTACATTGAGGGTATTTATCGGCGCTCGCGCCTTGACGGACGAGTTGACGACGGCCAATTGTACGCGAAACGCTGTATTGGCACCCATAACCACTGCAATTTTTTCGGACTTACACCCCCAATGCCTGTGCAGCACAAGGTCAACAATCTCTATGGCAATAATGGATCTATCGTCCTTCGATGATCGGACGCTTCAGTCAATGGCTGCGGATATAGACATCCCAGATGATGTGTCCGATCTCGATGGTTTTAGTGAAAGATTTCAAAAGGAAATTTTCCCTGGCGCGATGGGATTTGGGCCGCGCGATTATTGGGCGGCACTAAAGGCTGAGCTTAAGATACTTATTTGTGGACCAAGGTTGGGTGAAAGTGATCCTTATAGTGATTTGCGAAAATCCATCGAAAAACATGGTACGAGATCTCAGCTAGCAATTGTAAGCAGCATCGCCGTTTTCATTGGCGCTCAAATCGGTGTCGAGGCAGGCATCTTAGTGCCATGGATCGCCATGTTCTTGGGCCTCGTGCAAAAAGTCGGTACCGAAGCATTCTGCCGAGCCTTGAACGCTTGAGATGCCAGGATCGCCTAAACTAGATTTCACCTCCCTGCACTCAGACTCGCGACCGAGGTCTTCGCCAAACACTTTGATGCGCTCGCCTTGGAAAATGAGCTGCACATCTCATTCGACTTTTTTTCTGTATCCTACTTGCCGCGGACGGAGAAAACTACCACTGTAGAACATTTTTTGTTTATCGAGATCAGCGAAGCCTGCTGTAGAGAATTTGCAAGCGACATCAATATTCAGAGGCACATCGCCCAACATAAAAAAGCGACGGATCTCCGATCTGGAATTGAGTGAAAGCTGTTATTCACAACAGGTCAGATCGTCTCGGGGAGCGTTGCTGACCAATCAAGCATTCAAGTCTACCTAATGGCTCACACTACTGAGCTTCAGGTAGATGGCGTTCGCCGCTGTATAGCTCTTTCACTTTTACAAGGATGGCTGGCAGGCAGAAGATGAGCCCTTTCATCCGTCTTGGAATGTACGCTGTCTCAATGTGATACTGACGTTATTCCGAACATATTCTAGCGTCCCAAGGGAGACCCTCCGGCTCTGCCGGGGTGGCAGTAGCGTTTTGACGTTTCCAGCAGTCTTCATGACTGTTGGCGCGGACATGACCGTTGGCACGGCCTGAGCCAACAGAGAGCGACGCGAAGGAGGCCTACCAAGACCAGGTCAGAATTTGTAGTGGCCGGCTCGGGCGAGGGGAAGCAATGAATCGGCGAGGGCATTGCGGATAGGGCAGGGATCCGGGAACCGCACCACTGGGGTCGCGTCAGCGACCCCAACCAGCCGCTTTGCGCGGCTCACATCCTAAAGATCCTATGTAGGCGCGACGGACGGAGAGGATATCGTGTCGACTTCTGCGCCGTCCACCAGCACATAGGGAGATACTGATGGAAACCCGATCAGTGAACAGCCTGCCGCTTGCCGATCATGATGGGGCTGTACGCTGTCTCTTGGCAATCGAATTGAGCAAGAAGAGTTGGATCGTCGCAGTAAACGCGCCGTTGTCTGACAAGGTCGGCCGCCACACGTTGCGAGCTGGCGACTGGAAGGGGCTTTTGGATCTGATCACGCGCATTCGGACGCGGGTTATCGAGGCTTTAAATCGACCGGTGGAGGTCATCTCGTGCTACGAGGCCGGCTATGATGGGTTTTGGTTGCATCGTGTGCTCGAAGCTCATGGCGTGCGCAACTACGTCATCGATCCGGCGAGCTTGCAGGTGGATCGGCGAGCGCGACGAGTGAAGACGGACAAAATCGATTTGGGCCGATTGGTGCGCTCACTGATGGCATATCTGCGTGGCGAGCCGAAAGTGTGGAGCGTTGTGCGTGTGCCAAGTGTTGCTGAAGAAGATGATCGTCGGCTGCATCGCGAGCGTAACCGCCTGATCAACGAGCGCGTCCAGCACGTCAACCGCATCGAGGGTCTGTGCGCGGTCCACGGCATCTATGACTACGAGCCACTTCGGCCAAACCGACTGGCGCGGCTGGAGCAGTTGCGTGCCGCTGATGGGTGCGAACTGCCGCCACGCTTCAAGGCCGAGATTATGCGCGAGTTGCAGCGCTTGGGGCTCGTTCTGAACATGATCAAGACGCTTGAGGAAGAACGCGATGCCATTGCGTCGGCCGGAAAGTCATCGACGCACGCCAATGCGAAGAAGATCCAGGATCTCATCAGGCTCAAGAGCGTCGGACCGGAGATTGGCACCACACTGGTCGGCGAGGTCTTTTATCGGCAGTTCAACAATCGACAACAGCTGGGGAGTTACGTCGGACTGACGCCAAGCCATCTCCAAAGCGGTTCCAGCAGCCGCGATCAGGGCATCAGCAAGGCCGGCAATCCCAAGGCCCGCACTATCATGATCGAGCTGGCCTGGTTGTGGCTACGTCACCAGCCCGACAGTCCTTTGAGCATGTGGTTCCGCGAGCGTGTAGGGACCGGCAAGGGCCGCATTCGGCGCATCGCCATTGTTGCCGTGGCGCGCAAGCTTTTGATCTCCTTGTGGCGCTACCTGGAAACCGGTGTGGTGCCGACGGGCGCCGTTCTGAAAGGTTGATTAGTGCATGGAGTCTTGAAGACTAACGAGAGGAACATACCAATCCAAGGTGGATGCGTGACCGCCCGGGGGCGTGGCTGCAAGACGCCGTCCTAAAGAGTCGTCCGTGAAGATAGCTATTTTCAGGCCGAGGCCGGTTGCAGGCTGGCGGTGAGGGCGGCCAGCGTTCGGCGCAAAAAAAGCGTGAGCCACCGGA
>JANQLP010000158.1 GCA_028280515.1 Hyphomicrobiales bacterium | reverse complement strand
ACGCGCCGATCACGCCGAGGCCGAAGAAAAGCCAGCCGAGGCCGAGATAGATCAACCGTGCGGTCTTCGAGATGAGCCTGTGCTCGGACATATTGGGGATAAGGTCTCCGTGCCGGGAGGGGACATTATCCCGATCCGGTGCGGGGTGGCCAGAGGTACAAGTGTTACACCGCGCCGGCCGTTGGACTTCATGGCCTTGCCGCTTTAGCTTGTCGACCGCCTGCACCCCAGCCGTTTCCCATAAATGGAGCCTGACCCCGTGGAAAAAATAAGAATTCAGTTCACCCTGTTCTCCGCATTCTATTCCCCGTTGATCTCTACCATGTCCGGTGGGTTCCTGAAGGAAGAGGGGCTCGATCCGGAATGGTCCGTGTCGCCGCCGGGCGTCTCGGCCATCGCCGCGCTGGAGGCGGGCGAAGTCGACGTGATTCAGTCGGCGCTCAGCCAGGGTTTCAATTCGCTGGCCAAGGGCGAAACGCCGAAGGCGGTCCACTTTGCCCAGATCAACGAGATGGACGGCTTCTTTCTCACCGCGCGGGAGGCGGACCCCGATTTCACCTGGGACAAGCTCGAAGGCGCCGAAGTCGTCATGTTCAAGGGCGGCCAGCCCAACGCCATGTTCAAATATGCCTGCTTCAAGGCCGGCATCGACTACGACAAGCTGGTGCCCGTCACGCCCGGCGGTGCCGCCGACATCGACAAGGCGTTCCGCGAGGGCCAGGGGCAGTATGTGCAGCAGCAGGGGCCGTATCCGCAGCAGCTTGAGAAAGACGGCGTCGGCCACGTGGTGGCGGAGGTCGGCAGGCAGATCGGGCCGTGCGGATTTTCATCGCTTGCCGCGACGCGCGAATGGCTCCAGACCGACATGGCGAAGGCGTTCATGCGCGCCTACAAGAAGACGCGCGTTTACATGAACGAGACGCCGGCGGCGGAAATCGCCCGTGCGGAAAAGTCCTATTTCCCCGACATCGACGAAGATGTGCTCGCCGACTGCATCGCCACCTACCAGAAGCTCGGTTGCTGGACCTCGCATGTGGAGATCACAAAGCCCGCCTACGACGTGATCCTCGACGTCTTCGAGCATTACGGTACGCTCAAGGAGCGCTATCCGTACGAGATGGTGTGCGCGGAGCCGCCGAAGACGGACTAGAGGCTTTCGCGAAGCCGTTTCTGCAGATCGACCTGCGGTATAGTGCGCTCGGGCGGAGGTTCGCTCGCGGAGACGCCACGATAGCGGTGCCGGAGCAGTTCGATCTGCCCGCGCAGCGTGATGTGGTAGCGGTCCGCCGTTTCCTGCAGCAGCCCCATGGCAATAAGGTTTTTTGCGCGGTCGCGCCGGAGCCTGCGCCGCTCGCAGGTCCCGTTGGAACGCACAACCTTGCGCAGGGCCCGCCGGTCCGCGTAGCCCAATCGATTCGCCGTCATGGGACAAGCTTCGCCCGCGAGCGGTTAACAACTCATTAACCATGTTTTCTGGAGGGCGAGTTGGCCGTCGGGAATGGTGCTGTCACCGATTTTCGTTCGTCACCCCGGGCTTGTCCCGGGGGTCCATTTCCATTTGCCGTTCAGCGTGTTGCGAGGTCACGGGATGGATTGCCTGAACAGGTCCGGCAATGACGGTCAAACAACAATTGGAGGCGCTTTTGCGGAACGTGCCCGTTGTCATTCCGGCGAAAGCCGGAATCCAGATTTGCGGTGCCAAGGCGGGGTTCGGAGGGAATCCAGGATCTCATCAAAACCCGTTGGAACACCAAGTGTGTTTTCCGTAGCATGTGCAATACGGTCACACATGCCAAGTGCGCCATCATCCAGGGGTTTGGATTCCGGCGTGGCGCCGCGCCAGGAGTCCCAAGCGGAAACCTCCCGGTTGTGCAACGCAAGCAAGTCTCTCACGACATTGATCCGCAGAAACCAGTCCCCCGAAAACTCTCCGTGACCGAAGGTTTCCCCTGCCATTTCGCCCTTGCGAAAAGCCAGCCATGCTTTGCCAGCGTTCAGGAATTCTCCGGATGGCACGTCGGTTGTGTCGAACATGATGCTCAGCCGCTCTTTGTGAAGCTGGTCGAGCTGAGCATCCGCAACGGCCCATCGCTGTTCTTCAGGCTTCCAGTATTCGCAAATCCAGTGATCTTCCAACCGGCCGGGCGCAAGGTATGTGGCAAACCCGCATCTTATTCGTGTCGGAATGTGATGCTGCCTGAGCATGCTGCACAAAACGAGCGCGAAGTCGCGGCATGTTCCGGGCGATCTTGCAGTCGGCGGCCGCGCCTGTGATAGCGCGACCGGACACGCTTCAAGGATCAGCTTCAGTCGCTCCTCGACCGGTCGGGTCGTTCTATCGAGGGTGGTCTTGTCGGCGAGGCCATACTTGTCGGCCCAGGAAATGTGGACAAGTACACCCTGCACGATCTGACAGAGCGTAAGGAGATCGTTCGGTAGTCGGGCGAGCTCTTTTGTGTACTTGCCCGGTTCGGTATGCGCACTGTGGGCGCAGTAGAATTCCGGTCCCGTTTGTGTGGCCATGGTTTGAGGTCTTTTCCGAAGGTTCTCGCCAGAATGGTTGCGCTTCAATGCGAGTGACTTCGGAACTCAAACCTCCTTCGCCATCTCCCGCAGTTTGAATTTCTGGATTTTGCCGGTCGAGGTCTTGGGCAGCTCGGTGAACACTACATGGCGCGGGCATTTGTAGTGGGCGAGGTTGTCGCGGCACCATTGGATCAGATCGTCGGCGCTGACCTCCGCGCCGTCAGCCGTCTCGACGAAGGCGCAGGGCGTCTCGCCCCACTTCTCGTCCGGCTTCGCGACCACCGCAGCGGCGGACACCGCCGGGTGCCGGTAGAGGGTGTCCTCGACTTCGATGGAGGAGATGTTCTCGCCGCCTGAGATGATGACGTCCTTCGACCGGTCCTTGAGCTGGATGTAGCCGTCGTCATGCAGCACGCCGAGGTCACCGGAATGGAACCAGCCCCCGGCGAACGCCTCGTCGGTCGCCGCCTTGTTCTTCAGGTATCCCTTCATGACGATGTTGCCGCGGAACATGACCTCGCCCAGCGTTTCGCCGTCCGCCGCGACCCGCTCCATCGTTTGCGGGTCCATCACGGTCAGGTCTTCCAGCGCGGGATAGCGTACGCCCTGGCGGATGCGCATGCCCATCTGCTCCGGCTTGGCGAGGGCGTCCCAGTCCTCGTTCCACTCGTTGATGGTCGCGGGGCCGTAGGTCTCTGTGAGGCCGTAGAGATGGGTGAGGTCGAAACCGGCATCGCCCATCTGGGCGAGCACGGCCGCGGGCGGGGGTGCGGCGGCGTGGGAGAAGGAGACGCGGTGGTCGAACGTGCGCTTTTCGTCTTCGCCCGCCTGCAAGAGCACGGACATGACGATCGGCGCGCCGCACATATGCGTCACCTTGTGATCGGCGATGGCATCGAAAATGGCCTTGGCGCGCACCCAGCGCAGACACACATGCACGCCCGCCACCATCGACAGCGACCAGGGGAAACACCAGCCGTTGCAGTGAAACATCGGAAGCGTCCAGAGATAGATCGGGAAACGGCCCATGCCTGTCGAGATCGTGTTGGCGTAACACATGAGCGCCGCGCCGCGATTGTGGTAGACGACGCCCTTCGGGTTGCCCGTGGTGCCGCTGGTATAGTTGAGGGAGATCGAGTCCCATTCGTTTTCCGGCGGCGACCATTCGTGTTCCGGGTCGCCGTCCCTGATGAAGGCCTCGTACTCGTGGCTTCCCAGCATCTCTCCGTTCTGGGAGAACTCGGGATCGTCATAGTCGATGACGAGGGGGTTGACCTTGGCCAGGCCGAGCGCCTCCTTGACGGTCGGCGCGAATTCGCGGTCGGTGATCAGGACTTTCGTCTCCGCATGGTCGAGCTGGAAGGCAATGATACCGGCGTCGAGGCGGGTGTTCATGGAGTGCAGGACAGCCCCCGTCATCGGCACGCCGTAATGCGCCTCGAGCATCGGCGGCGTGTTGGAGAGCATGACCGAGACCGTGTCACCCTTGCCGACGCCGTTCTTCGCCAGAGCCGAGGCGAGCTTGCGGGCCCGCGCGTAGAAGTCCGCATAGGACGTGCGCGAGGTGCCGTGAATGATCGCGAGGCGCTCGGGGAACGTGCGCGCCACGCGGTCCAGAAACGTGAGTGGCGTCAGCGTCTGGTAGTTGGCCGGATTGGGGTCCAGCCCGTTCTCATACGGATTTGTTGCCATGCAATCCTCCCTTTGACGCTGAGGCTAACCGCGCCGGCAGGGCGCTGCAATCTCTGGACTTAGAGCCTTGTCGACCAAATCGGAAACAGAATTGACTCGGATCTGGTCGAAAAAGCTCTAATGCCCGAAGAGCGCCACGGACCCGTCCCACATCAGCTTGAGCGAGACGATGAAAATCGCGACATAGGCGAGCTTGTAGAACGTCTCCATGTGCAGCTTCTTGACGAGCCAGGCACCGGCAAAGATCGATAGCGGCGCGAGCGGCGCGAGGACCAGCGACGTGGTGAGGTTCGTGGTATCGAGCTGGCCGAGTGCGGCGTAGGGGATCACCTTGATCCAGTTGACCACGGTGAAAAAGATGACGCTGGTGCCGACGAAGAGACGCGGGTTGAGGCGCTGCGGCAGAAGGTACATCTGCAGCGGGGGTCCGCCTGCGTGGGACACGAAAGACGTGAACCCGGCAGTGGCGCCCCAGAACCCGCCCTTGGCGATGTTGGGCTGTTTCTTGCGCGTATCGCTCCAGCCGAGCCAGTAATCCAGCGTGAACAGAAAGGCGATGAGGCCGACGATCAGCCGGACATGGGCCTCCGACACGTAGGCGGCCGTCAGATAGCCGATGCCGATGCCGACCAGCGCGGCGGGAATGAGGATCTTCAGGTTTTTCAGGTGATAGATCCCGCGATACGTCCACAGGGCGAACACGTCCATGGCAATCAGGATCGGCAGCAGGATGCCCGCGGCCTGCACCGGCGAAATCACGAGTGCCATAAGCGGCACGCCGAGCATCGCCAGCGCGCCGACGAAACCGCCCTTGGCGAGGCCGACGAGGATAACGGCGGGGATGGCGACCGCGTAGAATACCGGATCGGTGATCATGAAATGGAGTCACAGGGCAGCATTGAGCGCTTCTAACGCCCATTAGGCTTTCGGGCTAGGTCAAAAGTCGCCTGCGGCACTTCTTACGCTCCCCCTCGCGTGCACGGTCGGAATTGAATAAAAAGGAACAGCAGGGCGGTTGAGGACACGATAGCCATGGCCGTCCGGCAGCAAAAGGGGAGGGTGTGATGGCAAGCCGGTACAGGGACGTCTATGAGAGCTGGCTGAAGGATCCGGAAGGATTCTGGGGCGAGGCGGCAAAGACGATCGACTGGATCAAACCAGCAGACAAGGTTTTCGACCCGGATGCGGGCATCTACGGACGCTGGTTCGTCGGGGCCGAATGCAACACCTGCTACAACTGCGTCGACCGGCACGCGGAAGGCGGGCGCGGCGATCAGCTTGCCTTGATTTACGACAGCCCGATCACCGGCACGCAGCAGAAATTCACCTATTCGGAACTGCTCGACGAGGTCTCCGCGCTGGCCGCGGTTCTCCAGGACATGGGTGTCGGAAAAGGCGACCGCGTCATCATCTACATGCCGATGATCCCGCAGGCCGCGTTCGCCATGCTTGCCTGCGCGCGGATTGGCGCCATTCACTCGGTGGTTTTCGGCGGTTTCGCGCCCAACGAACTGGCAACGCGTATCGAGGATGCCAAGCCGAAGGCGATTCTGACCGCGTCCTGCGGTATCGAACCGGGCCGGATCGTGGAGTACAAGCCGTTGCTCGACGAGGCGATCGATCTGTCCTCGTCAAAACCGGACGCCTGCCTCGTGTTTCAGCGCGAGCAGGCGGAGGCGTCGATGGTCGAGGGCCGCGACCTTGACTGGACCAACAGCGTCTCGCAGGCCAAGGCGGACGGCAAACGGGCGGACTGTGTGGCCGTGGCGGCGACGGACCCGCTCTATATCCTCTACACGTCGGGCACCACCGGCCAGCCCAAGGGCGTCGTGCGCGACAATGGCGGACACATGGTTGCGCTCCACTGGACCATGAAGAACATCTACGACGTGGAGCCCGGCGAAGTGTACTGGGCGGCATCGGATGTCGGCTGGGTCGTCGGCCACTCCTACATCGTCTACGCGCCGCTGCTGCACGGCAACACGACGATCGTGTTCGAGGGCAAGCCGATCGGCACGCCGGACGCGGGCGTGTTCTGGCGCGTGATCTCCGAGCATAATGTCGCGGCCATGTTCACCGCGCCGACGGCGTTCCGCGCCATCAAGCAGGTGGACCCGAAAGCGGAATTCGTCGGCAAGTACGACATGTCGGACTTCCGGACCCTGTTCCTGGCGGGTGAGCGCGCCGATCCGGACACGATCCAGTGGGCCGAGGACAATCTGAAGGTGCCGGTCATCGATCACTGGTGGCAGACGGAGACGGGGTGGACCATTGCCGGTAACCCGATGGGTCTGGGCGCGCTTCCGGTGAAGCACGGCTCGCCCACGGTGCCGATGCCGGGCTATGAGATCCACATTCTCGATGAGTCCAATAACCAGGTCGAGACGGGCAAGATCGGTGCTATTTCCATCAAGCTGCCGCTGCCGCCCGCGTGCCTGCCGACGCTCTGGAACGCGGATGAGCGGTTCAGGGAAAGCTACCTGGAGGAGTATCCCGGCTACTACAAGACGGCGGACGCGGGCTATCTCGACGAGGATGGCTACGTTTACGTCATGGCCCGTACCGACGACATCATCAACGTCGCCGGTCACCGGCTGTCGACGGGCGGCATGGAGGAGGTCGTGGCCTCGCACCCGGACATTGCCGAATGCGCCGTTATCGGCATCGCCGACCAGCTCAAGGGACAGATCCCGGCGGGGTTCATGGTTCTCAACGCCGGCGTGAACCGGGACCCGGCGGAAATCGAGAAAGAGGTGGTGGGGCTGGTGCGCGAAAAGATCGGACCGGTCGCCGCCTTCAAGCTTGTCCTGGCCGTGGCGCGCCTGCCCAAGACGCGGTCGGGGAAGATCCTGCGCGGCACCATGCGCTGCATTGCCGATGGCGAAAACTACAAGATGCCCGCGACGATTGACGATCCGGCAATCCTCGGCGAGATCACCGATGCGCTGAAAGAGCGGGGTATCCCCGGGCAGTGAAGGGCAGCGGGACGGACCCGCTGCCCAATCAGACCGTCCACAATCGTCTCGCCGTTACTTCGGCATGACGACGGTGTCGATGACGTGGATCACGCCATTCGAGGCCGCGATGTCGGCCTTGGTCACTTTCGCGTTATCAACCTTCACGCCCTTGGTCGCGTCGACCGCGAGATTGGAGCCCTGGACCGTCTTCACGTCAGTCTTCTTGCCGGCGATGTCGCTCGACATCACCTTACCCGGGATCACGTGGTAGGTCAGGATCGCGACGAGTTTTTCCTTGTTCTCAGGCTTGAGAAGGTCGTCAACCGTGCCGTCGGGCAGCTTTGCAAAAGCCTCGTCGGTCGGCGCGAAGACCGTGAACGGGCCGCTGCCCTTCAGGGTGTCAACGAGACCGGCTGCCTTCACAGCGGCCACGAGGGTGTTGAACTGACCGGCACCGGCGGCCGTGTCGACGATGTCCTTGCTGCCTGCCTGCGCGACCGAAGCCGGCACGATCAGCAGGAGAGCAAACATCAGATTGCGAAGAAGCGTCATTGAATTCCTCCTGGAGTTGGGGGGTAGATACGCCACTTACGCGAGCGTCGCGGGATCGGATCAGTTGTGTGGCAGGCCGACGCGCAATTGCCGCAATCATGCCCAAATCGAGCGGAGAGCCGGCGATGCCCCGAGCTTCAACTCGTGCGTCGCGTGCGAACGGTGATCCAGAGCGCCGCGGCCGCCACGATCACCGCGCCCCCGGCGAGCGGCCAACGCAGCCCGAGAAACTCCGCGAGCCAGCCCATGGTCAAGGCGCCAATGGCCGGGCCGCCGCGCAGGATCAATCCATAGATGCTGAGCACCCGGCCGCGCATGTCGGAGTCGACGTAGAACTGCAGCAGGGTCTGGATGCCCGCGCCTGCGATCGACATGGTCATGCCCAGCACGACCATGGCCGCAACCCCGATCCAGAGTTCCGTTGTCGCGACGAAGGCAATCAGCGCCAGTGCCAATCCGAAGGCGGCGGCGAGCACTGTTCCCGTCAGGTCGCCTTCATGATTGCGCCCGGCGAGCCAGAGCCCGCCGACGATGGCGCCACCGCCGAGGGTCGCGGTCAGCAGGGCGAGCGTCTCAGGGCCGCCACCGAAGACCGCGGCGGCAAGGCCCGGCAGCAGCTCGACCAGCGGCCGCGCGCCGAGACCGATGGCGATGTTGAGCGCGAGCAGCGCGGACAGGCGGGGGTCGCGGACGGCATATGCGAAACCGTCCATCAGGTCCGCCGTGAACCGCTTGCGCTTGCGGTTTGTCTTGAACGGCCGCGTCAGGCGCAAGTTCATAAGAATAAAAAGAAAAAAGGCAAACGAGACGGCGTTGATCGCGAACACCCAGGAGACGTGGCCGCTGGCGATGATGACGCCGGCGATCGCCGGGCCGATCAGGCGTGCGAGATTGAAGATGACCGAGTTGATGCCGATTGCCGAATTGAGTTGGTGAGCGTGGACCAGACTCGGGACCAGTGCGAGGCGGGCCGGCTGGTTGACGGCCGTGACGATGCCGAGAAACAGGGACAGGGCGGCAAGGGCATAGACGTCAATCGCGTCCGCGGCGGCGAGGGCAAACAGGGTGGCGGCCTGCACGCAGGAGAGCCCCTGAGAAACCTGAACCAGCCGCAAGCGGTCGCGGCGGTCGGCGATCGCCCCGCTGATCGGTCCGAAAATCACCGCCGGAAAGAGGTCCGCAAATGCGATGATGCCGAGCCAGAAGGGCGAGCCTGTCAGCTCCCAGGTCAGCCAGCCGACGGCGATCCGCTGCATCCAGGTGCCGATCAGCGAGATGCCGTTGCCGACCACATAGCTGCCGTAGTTCGGCGAACGCAGAGTTTCGATGATTTTTGATGTTCCGGCGGTCGAGGGCATCGGAGGATCGGTCGGCGTGAGCCGCGGGGCGAGTCGGCGGAACGGAAGATAGCACGGGCACATGCGGTTGCGCGAATATGCTGCGATTGCCACAAAAAAGACCGGCCCCAAGAGAGGGGCCGGCCCGTGGTGTTCAAATGTGCGACTGGGCGGTTATTGCTGCTGTGTCGCCCACCAGGCGGAGAACTTCTTGAAGAGCGCCTCGAGTTCCGCCTCGGAGTAGTTCTGCGCCGATCCGCCATTCTGTTTCAGGAAGGCCGCGAAAGCGTCCCGCGCGGGTTCCGGTTTTTTCCGGTTGGCCGGATCGTCCAGCCACTCCTGGGCCGGCTTGAACCGGGTCCAGCCTGGAATGTTCGCAGCGAGATTGACCGTATTCCACTTCGGATGTCTGGGCGGTTTCTGCAGGTTCGGGAATTTCTCGAAGAACTTGTTTACGAAGCGCTGGACCTTTTTGTAGCGGTCCGAACCTTCCTTCCAGTTATAGACGGCAAGGACCACGCCGCTGGCGTAGGATTCAACCTCCTGGCCTTGCGGAATGATGTTCGGATATTGCTCGTGGGTCAGCTTCGTCGGCAGATACACCTCCAGCAGCTTGGCGTTCTGCTCCGGCGAAAGGCTGTTCGGGCCAAGCGGGACGATGTGCAATCCTTCCTCGGGTTTGAGTTTTGCGTAGCCCGGAACCGGTGCGCCCGCGAGCAGGACCGTCGCCGCGATTTCGCCGCTCTTGACCTTCTCGAGTGCGGTCGCCGTATCGATATAGATCGGCTTCACATCGACGCCGATCAGGCGGAAGATGGTCTGGCTGCCGATGTCCGTGGCGCTCCAGGGGCGCCAGAAGTTCACCGTCTTGCCCTTCAGATCATTGAAATTCTTGATGTCCGTGCGGGCGACCAGATGGTATTCGGAATTATAGAGCTTGGTGATGTAACGGACGCGATTATCGATATCGCCGTAAAGCGTCGGATCCAGGTTCTTAAAGAACGCCAGGTGATCCTGCTGCGTCAATCCCATGTCGATGCCGCGCAGGAACAGGATGTCGATGACATTCTGTCCGCCGCCGCGGCCGATGATTGGAAGGACACGCATTTCGTTGCCCTTCAGATCATCCAGCTCGTTGGCAATGTCCGTCGCGTAGCGAATGTAGGTGCCGTTGATACCGCCGCCGATAATGCTGACCGCGCTGCGGTTCCGGTCAAATCGTTGTTTCTCATAGGGTGTAAGCTGGCGCTGCTGCGCATAGGCCGTCGTGCCCGCCATTACAAGCGCGAGCAATAGCGCCAGATAAAACTTCGTGCGCGTCTTGAAGCTCATCCTAGTGTTCCCTCCTGACAAGCTTGATAAATGCCCCCGCATCCCATAACTCGCCGTCAGTTGGGCGTTATTATGGCAAGCCTTGAATTTCTGGTTAAGGTCCTCGCCGTCTTTTTTGCGGGAATCGTGCCTGTGCCTGGCCAAAACGATGCGGCGGACTGCCTTGGCATCGCCTTAAAGGCGCGCGTTCCGCAATCTGAGAGCATTGCCGACCACCGACACGGACGACAGGCTCATCGCCGCCGCGGCAACCATCGGCGAAAGCAGGACGCCCAGCACAGGGTACAATACACCTGCCGCGATGGGCACGCCTACCGTATTGTATGCAAAGGCGAAAAACAGGTTCTGCCTGATATTGCGCAAGGTCTGCTCGGACAGTCTGCGTGCCCGCACGATGCCGGTAAGGTTGCCCTTCAGGAGCGTGATGCCGGCGCTTTCGATGGCGACGTCGGCGCCCGTTCCCATGGCGATGCCGACATCCGCCTGGGCGAGAGCGGGCGCGTCGTTAACCCCGTCGCCGGCCATGGCGACCTGTGCGCCATCGTGTTGCAGTTCCTTGACGATCTGCGCCTTCTCGTCGGGCAGCACATCTGCACGCACCTCGTCGATCCCGAGTTGTGCCGCGATCGCCTGCGCGGTGCGTTCGGTGTCGCCCGTGACCATGACGATGCGGAAGCCTTCCTCGTGGAGGGCGTTCAGCGCATCCGGCGTGGTGTCTTTCACCGGGTCGGCCACCGCGATGATACCGGCAATCTCCTGGCCGATGGCAATGAACATGGCGGTCTTGCCATCGCCGCGCAGCGCATCCGCCCGGTCCTGGTGCGCATGGGTGTCGAGCCCGGCTTCATCCTGGATCATGGCCGCATTGCCGAGGGTGACCGCCGTTCGTCCGACCTTCCCCTTGACGCCCTTGCCGGTCACCGCCTCGAAGGCGGTCGATTTGGGTACGGAGAGATCCTGCTTGCGCGCGGCATCGACGATAGCCTCCGCCAGAGGATGCTCGCTGCCGAGTTCGAGCGCGGCGGCAAATTTGAGGACGTCGTCCTCGTTGCGCTTGCCGGTCGCGATCACGTCGGTCACCTCCGGTTTCCCGACCGTGAGCGTTCCGGTCTTGTCGACGATCAGTGTGTCGACGGCTGCGAAGCGTTCGAGGTTCTCGGCATCCTTGATCAGGACGCCGGCCTGCGCGCCGCGTCCGGTCGCGACCATGATCGACATAGGCGTTGCCAGGCCGAGGGCGCAGGGACAGGCGATGATCAGCACCGAAACTGCAGCGATAAACCCGTAGGCCATGGCCGGTTCGGGACCCCAGATCGACCAGAAGATGAACGCGATGATTGCCGTCGCAACGACCGCCGGAACGAAATAGCCGGCGACGACATCGACCATTTTCTGGATCGGCGCGCGGCTGCGTTGTGCATCGGCGACCATGGTGACGATCTGCGAGAGCATCGTTTCCGCGCCGACGCGCTTCGCTTCCATGACGAAGCTGCCGGACTTGTTGAGGGTGCCGCCGGTAACGGCGTCTCCTTGCGTCTTCTCGACCGGCAGCGCCTCGCCCGTGAGGAGGGACTCGTCCACGGACGAACGCCCTTCCAGAACCACGCCGTCTACCGGAACAGCGTCGCCGGGGCGTACACGCAGCCGATCGCCGGCCTGAACCTCGTCAAGCGGCACCTCCTCGTCCGTACCGTCTGCTGTGATGCGCAGGGCCGTCTTCGGAGCAAGATCGAGCAGGGCGCGGATGGCGTCTCCGGTGCGCTCGCGTGCGCGCAGCTCGAGAATCTGTCCGGCGAGCACCAGAACGATGATCATCGCGGCGGCCTCGAAATAGACCGCGACGGAGCCCGAGGCATCGCGAAACGCCTCCGGAAAAAGACCGGGCGCGATCACCGCGACGACCGAGTAGACGTAGGCCGCGCCGACGCCGACGCCGATCAGCGTCCACATGTTCGCGGCGCGGTTGACAAGCGAGACCCAGCACCGCTCAAAGAACGGTTTCGCGACCCACAGGACGACGGGTGTGGCGAATGCGAGTTCAAGCCATGCGGCGATGCGCTGACCGAACCAGTCGCGGACCGGCAGGCCGACCATCGGCCCCATGGCAAGGATCAGGACGGGGATCGAGAAGACGATGCCGGCCCAGAAACGCCGCGTGAAATCAACGAGTTCCGGATTTGGACCTGCGTCGGCCGCGGGCAGGCCCATCGGCTCGAGCGCCATGCCGCACATGGGACAGGTTCCCGGCCCTTCCTGGACGACTTCCGGGCACATGGCGCAGGTGTAGAGGGTCCCGGGCGGCGCGGGTTCGGGCTCTCGATCGTCCCTGGTTTTCGTTTCGTGGCAGCAGCTCTGACTCATCGGAGGAGACCTGGGCTTGTCAGATACCATATACCCCTATAGGGTATGTGATCACACATCCGGTTTCAACCGCGAAGTTTGACAGCGGCAAAGGAGGCGAGCGCAGCCGTGAAACCACGTCACAAAGACTGCCTTTCCCGTCTGTCCCGGATCGAGGGGCAGGTGCGCGGGATCGCGCGCATGATCGAGGATGAACGGTATTGCATCGACATCCTGACCCAGCTTCGTGCCATCAAATCTGCCCTCAACAAGGTCGAGACCGAAATCCTCAAGGACCATGCCGACCATTGCGTCGCTGAAGCGATCAGGAGCGGCAGCGAGAAGGAGCAGAAGGTCAAGTTCAACGAACTTGTCGAGCTGTTCGAGCGATACAAGCAGTGACGTCTCGCACGCACCGTGTGCGCACATTATGATCCCACTCCCCGTCGAGCAGTGAACCAGTCTCCGAGTAGGGAAAACCATCCTTGCTCCGCGCTGGCGGCGGGCATAGCTTGCGGGCTCAAAAGGGGAGGTGCGCGTCATGGATTTGAGCGGCAAGGTTACGATCATCACAGGTGGGGCACGCGGCATCGGGTATGCCTGCGCGGAACGTTTCGTCGCCGACGGTGCAAAGGTGATCCTGGCCGATATCGACGAGAAGGGTGGCAAGGATGCTGCGGAAAAACTCTCCGGCACAGGTGAGCCGCCGATATTCATCGAGTGCGATGTTGGCGAGCGGCTCGATGTCCGCAATCTCGTGGCTCAGACCGTGGACGCTTACGGGCGTGTCGATGTGCTCATCAACAATGCGGCACAGCTCGACAGCGCGCCATTCCTTGAGCTTGAGGAGGAACAGTTCGACGCGGTCCTGAAAACCAATCTCAAAGGACCGTTTCTGGCCAGTCAGGCCGCGGCGAAACAGATGGTGGCGCAGGTCGAGGCCGGGGGCCTGCCCGGTACGATCATCAATATGTCGTCGGTCAACGCGGTCTTCGCACTGCCGGACCATCTGGCGTACACGGTCGCGAAAGGCGGCCTCGCGCAGTTGACCAAGGGAATGGCGCTCGCGCTCGCTCCGAGCGGCATTCGCGTAAATGCGATCGGTCCGGGCTCGATCATGACTGAAATGCTTGAAAAGGTGGCGACCGACAAGGATGTGTCGAACCGCATAATGTCACGGACACCCATCGGCCGGTTCGGCGAACCGTCGGAGATCGCCGCAATTGCCGCGTTCCTGGCGAGCGATGAATCCAGCTACATCACGGGCACAACAATCTATGCTGATGGTGGACGGCTTGCCTTGAACTACACGGTAGATGTGGCCTCAAAGGACTGAGCATGGGGCTTTCGACAGACCTCTCTACCGTTGAATTTCTGTCGTTCGACGTATTCGGAACGCTCATCAGCGTTCGCGACAGTTCTTACGGAGCTTTCGAGCGCATACTCCAGGAGGCGTCTGGAGCCGGTGTCGACGTCAGGGCCTTCTGGGAGCATTGGGAAGAGACAAACATCGAGGGTTATTGGGACCCCTACAGGCCCTACCGCGACATTTGCAAAGCCTCGCTGGCAAGTGCGTTCGAGGCGTTCGACCTGAAGGGTGATCCTGAATCGATCCAGCACTATTTCGATTCGTTCGCAGATTTCGAGCTCTATGATGATGTCATTCCGGCCTTGAACGAACTCAAGAAGGATTACCGCCTCGCTGTTGTTTCAAACATCGACGATGACCTTCTCGCGGCGACACCATTGATGCGGAAGTTTGGAGGCCTGTTTTCCCTTGTGTGTACGGCGGAAAAGGCGCGAGGCTACAAGCCGGATGGAACTTTGTTTCGCTATTTGCTGGAACATGCCGGGGTCGGCGTCGACGGCATCTTCCATTCCGGGCAATCCCAATTCACCGATATGGTTGGTGCGAAACCGCTCGGGATCGCAATGGCTTGGATAAACCGGCGCGGCATCAGTCTCAGTCCAAAGGTGCCGAAGCCTGATTATACGTTTCCCGACATCAAATCGCTTTTGACACTGCTCGCGTAAGGGAGCCCGAATGCTCGTTTTGTATCGAGTTCGCCATATTTCTGCTTCATAACCCGGCCCGCTAGGATTTTTGTTGAGCGGCGAAGGCCGGCTTTGTTGAATTGACGGGCGTTGCGGCACCGGCTAGGTCCACCGGCTACAAAACCGGCGAATTGGGGGTCATCTGACCGTGAAGAGAGTGCTTGGGATTGCGGCGTGGAATGTGGGCGTGATTGTCGTCCTCGTTGCATTGATCGAACTGGGTTTGCGCTTCACGCCTTTCGACGCAGCCCGCCACCCGTCCGCGAACATTCCGCCGACATACTATGTCGCCGACAGCGCGCTCGGTGTGCGCATCAGCCAGAATCATCCTGAAGGCTGGTTCGAGTTCCGCGGTCCCGGTCACAAGGTGTTTTCAAACGAGCTCGGCTGTTTCGACAGGCCGTTGGACCTGAAGAAAGGCGAGCCTTTCATTCTCGCGATCGGCGACAGCTTCACATGGGGCTACAATCCGTTGGAGGCGAAGTGGACGAGTATCATCGAGCGCAAGACGGGCATTCGCGTCCTGAAGTGCGGCGTCTCGGGAACTGGCACAAAATACCAGCTGCACCACCTGAAGAACCTGTTGGCGCGTTTGCCGCATCCGCCGCAGACTGTCATCCATCTTTACGACACGACCGATTTCAATGACGATTTCATCTTTCCGTCGGAAACGGTGCTGAAGGGCCAGCGCATCGACGACTTCCAGCGAATCCGGCTCAGTGACGGAATGCACCTGAAGGACAAGTCTGACGCGGACGCGGAAGTGCCGGACCACGCCTACAATCGGGAGGCGCCGACCATTCGGCCGCTGGTGCTCCCGAGCCTTCTGGAGGTGGCGTTCACTGTCGACAAGCAGGTCGAAACGCGGCGGCTTGTTCTGGAGGGCCGGAATCCGGCACATCTTCGCTGGCGGTATGAATTCAACCTTCTGCTTCTCGATGCAGACACATATCCGTTTGTTTCGAAGCAGCTCGATGCTCACATCGAGACGCTGAAGGATGTGCGCCGGGTCGTACAGGACGCCGGTGCGGAGTATGTCCTGTTCCACACCAACAGTTTCCGGTTGCCGAAGGAGAGGCCGCTCGTTCAACGGCTTGAGCGCTTTTTCACGAGCTTGCCGGAGTTCAGGGGGCGAGTGCCGGAGCTCGGCAGGCATCTTTTCGATCCCCATTGGAATGCGGACAGTGAGAAAAAGGTTGCAGCGTTCATGATCGAGCGGTTGCAACGCGATGCGATTGCGACGGACGCGCAGCGTGAGTATTCGCAGCAGGTACGAGGCGATACCGAAAGAAACTAGGACAGCCGGCTCTCGATGTGTTCCGCAAGGCGGATCGCGAGCGCGACGATGGTCAGAGTCGGCACGTCGTCACCGCCGGTGGGAAAGACCGAGCTGCCGGCGACGTAGAGATTGTCGCTCTCGTGCAACCTGCAATCGGCGTCGACAACGCCTTTCCTGGGATCGGCGTGCATCCGGGTCGTTCCCATATGATGCCACGAGGTCTTTGCGGGGAGGGGATCGGCGTCGAGCACGTCATGCACGGTTTCGATAGTTCCGATGCGATGCTTCCGAGCAACGTCGGCGAGCACCTCATGCGCGTGACGTATCGACTGTTTCTCACGCGACCCCAAACGCCAATCAACATGCACGCAACGGGAGCCGAGCGCATCCCGGCGGCTGCCGAGCGTGACCCTGCTGTCATGGCTCGGCGCCGTTTCAAGCGTGTGCACGATTGCGTAGTGCTTCAGGAGCGTGTCCGCCCGCGTGAGGTGACCGGCCGCGGCGAGCGCAAGCGATGGTGCCCGCTGCAGGATATTGGCGAGATCGGCCCCGGTTACATCGAGGCTGCGCGTGGCGCGCAGCTTCCATTTCAACCAAACGAGATCGTCGAAGCTGGAGAGGTCCTGGCCCCGGAAGACGGGGAAGAAATAGAAGCGGCCGTCGAGGAGCTCCTCGCGCTTTTGCACGTGCTCGGAAATGCTCAATGACGCGACCGACGGCATATGTTTGAACCGGTATGTCGGGTCGTAGAACTTCAACCCGTGCTGACCGTTCGCGGGGTGGAGACGTCCACAGAACAGCCTCGGATGGTCCATGAAGTAACGGCCGACGAGATCGTGCGCGTTCCCGAGACCCCTGCTGTTGCAGCGGTCCGACAGCAGCAAGAGGCGTGCATTCTCAAGGCCGCCCATGCACAGGATGAAGATCTTGGCCCGGCAGATCACCTCCGTGCCGCACAACGTCTTGAGGCGCAATCCCCCGACCTGTCGTGAGTCTGGACACGTCTCGACCTCGACGACGTTCGCATTGAGGAGCAGTTTGCTGTGTGTGTCGCGCTCAAGTCCGCGTTTCGTCTTGTCCTTGAAAATACCGCGCCGTGCGAGCGGTGAAATCCGGGTTTCGAGACGGTGGTCGTCAAACATGACCTGATCTTCCGCCGCACGTTCCAGCTCGTCCCGGCGGCTGCGCCCGTCCGCGTGTTCGGTATCGACGTCGAGGAACGCATACGCCTCTTCGTAGTAGGGATCGAGAACGCGCCGCTCGAACGGCCACTCCGAGTCGCCCAGCCATTTGCGGCGGCGGAAGCAGTGCGCACTGATTGGCCGCAGCAGCGCACCCCACGCATTTGTGCTGCCGCCGAAAAACCGAAACCGGGTCGACCCCGGATCGTAGGGAAGGCCCGAGCTGTCGCCGCAGGCGAGCTTCTGTGTCGCCCGGTCGAAGCGGAAATCCCCCGCCTCGACGACACAGACGGGGATTTTCCTGCGTCCGAGGTGATAGGCGAGTGTCAGTCCGGCCGCGCCAGCGCCGGCAATGCAAACCGTGCTTTCGACTGACGTCCCGTCTGGAAGTGTTCGCGCGTCAATAATCACGTGACAATGCGGTGGTCTCAGCTGCATGCGCCGTCCGCGGCAGCCGGACCGACCGGGGTCAACTTTCCGTTACCGAAATCTGCGTTTTTTCCCCGCGTGACGGAAGTGCGTGGCGTCGGCATGCTTAACGCCGGTGGCGGAAAATGCCTGTTTTTTGCGTTTCAGATCAGGCGTTAACGTTACGGCGCGTCGATCTTACGCACCGTGGCGCGCGTACTTGCCGTATGCGCCGTCGGCGACTTCTGACCTCGATAGCTGTTCGGTTTGGGCTGAACCCGACTCTCACGTGTGCGCGCGGTGGTGATGGCGCAGAGCACGGATACGCTTTTTGTCGATGGGGCCGCCGATGAACACGATCGCGATTACCACGCCGATGACGGCCAGCGAGCCGTCGACGACAAACGCGTTGCTGATGCCATCTATCAGCGATGACGAAGTTGCGACGATTGCCGTGTTCAGGCCGAGGCCGATGGCTCCGCCGGCGACGTTGGCCATGTAGATGATGGCGCCGGCGAGACTGGACTTTGACGGATCAAGTGCCGTCACACCCGCCGTCGTGACGGAGGAATAGAACAGTCCGATGCCGACGCCGAGGACCAGCATTCCCGGTACGAGTTGCCCGTACGTCGTGTCCGGTTCGATCGCGGATAAGAGGAACATGCCACCCGCAAGGCAGCCGGCGCCTACGGTAACGATCAGCTTCGCGCCGAGGGCTTCGTAAACCCGTCCGGCAACGAACGAGACCAACGCGAAGGTGAGCATCATAGGCAGCAGCCCGGCCCCCGCCCCGATGGCCGTGAAGCCCAACTCCTTGGTCATGAATTGCGGCAGGTAAAGCAGGGCGCCGAAGAAAACCGCCGCGATCATCAGGGTCGTCAGCGTGCACATCGCAAAGGTCAGATTCCTTATCACCGAATCCGGAACCAATGCGGTTTCGCCGATGCGGTTCTCGTAAACACCGAACCCGATAAGCGAGGCGGCGGCGATGCCGAACAGGGCGAGGATCACCGGATCGGCCCAACCACGATCAACACCCCAGTCGAGCGCAAGCAGCAGCGCGAACAGGCCGACCGTCAGAGCTGCCGTCCCGCCATAGTCGATCCGCTCGCCAGGCGCCGTGGGCTTGTCGCGCGGCACGACCATCAGAACAATGATGCCGCCGAGCAGGGCGACGGGAAGATTGATGAAGAAGATCCACTCCCAGCCGAGCGTATCGGTCAGAGCCCCTCCAATCAGCGGGCCTGCCGCATTGCCGATGCCGGCGGCGCTGATAACGAGGCCGCCGGCGAGCCCGGCGCGGCTGTCGGGTACGATCTCGTAGGTCATGCCAAGGACGGCGGGCCACATTAGGGCGCCGCCTATCCCCATGATGCCGCGGCAAACAAGCAGAAGCCGGACATCGGGCGCCAACCCGCCGATGACGGAGAACACGGCAAAAATGCTCGCGCCGATAAGAAAGATACGCCGCCGGCCGAACATGTCGGCAAGCCGGCCGCCGGTTACAATAACGACGCCGAACACCATGGCGTAGCTGTTGATCACCCATTGCGCGGTGGTGACGTCGGTATTGAAGGATTTCTCGATCGCCGGGATGGCGACTGAAAGGGCCGTGAAATCGTTGGCAACGACGAAGGTCCCGACGGCCATTGCGAACATGCCGATAATGGTATCCCGCCCGAGCGGTTCGGCTGCCATGGCGCTTTCCCCCATTTGTGTACCGTCTGCAAGGCTAGCTTTTATAGGGAGTTGTGGCCAGTGTGACGACAGCAACCAAGAGGTGTCCAATGGAGTTCTTCGAGGAGTCGGATTTTGTGAGGTTGTCAAACCCCGGCGTGGTGTCGGAGCAACTCGTCTCGCCGCACAGATCGGCATCGCGCCATCTCACCGTTACGCGGGTGACGGTGGAGCCGGGCGCCGCGCAGGACCGTCACGCCCACGACGTGTCCGAGCAGGTGTGGATTGCGCTGAGCGGGTCGGGGGAGCTCCTGCTGGCCGATGACCAGGTGCGGGATTTCAAAGCCGGTCAGGTCGCACGGTTCGAGCCCGGAGACGTGCACGGCTTCATGAATACCGGAAAGACGGAATTTGTTTATCTGGCCGTGACCGCGCCGCCGATACGGTTCGATGACGCCTACGAGACGACGGATGCCTGAGCCGACGCGCGGCGCGCGCCCGGTTACTCCTTCGCTTCGGCCTCAGCCTCGTTGTCCTTTGTCTGCTTGAGTTCACCCAGCTTGGCAAAGACCGATTCGGCTTCTTCCTTGGCCTCCGCCGCCTGCTCCTCGGCGGTCTTGTCGGCGGGCTGTGTGGTCGCAACGTCGGCCCGTTTGAGCGCCAGCGCCGCGGCCTCGGTCGCTTCCTTGTGTGCGGCAAGCTCTGCTGCCGTGACCAGCTTTGCCTCTTTCTTTTGCTTCTTTTCCCGGGCCGGAACGGTCTCCTCGGTCGGCAACAAGGTACCGGCCTTGATGGCTTCCTTTTCGGCGGCCTTGCGCTCACGTTCGACGCGGCGTGCGGCGCGTTTCACCTCCCGGTCAAGGTCGGTTTGCGTACACAACGCAAGGGTGACCGGGTCGGCGGGCTGCAGATTGGCCGAGTTCCAGTGCGTGCGCTCGCGGATCGACTCGATGGTCGGCTTCGTGGTGCCGACAAGGCGCATGATCTGGCTGTCGCGCAATTCAGCATGCTGGCGCAGGAGCCACAGAATCGCGTTCGGGCGGTCCTGGCGCCGCGACACCGGCGTGTATTTGGGGCCCTTTTTGGTTTTCACCACCGGGATCTGGACCTTGGGCTCGGAAATCTTGAGGTGATATTTCGAGTCTTCCTGCGCCCGCTTGATCTCCTCGCGGGTGAGCTGACCCGACGAAATCGGGTCCATGCCCTTGATGCCGTGCGCCACGTCGCCGTCGGCGATTCCCTTCACCTCCAACACGTGCAGCTGGCAGAATTCGGCAATCTGATCGAATGTAAGCGACGTATTCTCGACGAGCCACACGGCGGTGGCCTTCGGCATCAACGGTGTACGGGACATGAATCTGACCTCTCTGCTCCTGCCCATGGCCATGAGCAAAAGCGGTAAAACGACTCCTCGATAAAGGGATTGGACTCTATATAGGCCGGTGCGCGCGCAGACGCAATCGCCAGTGCCCGTCATATCGTTGCCGCAACGCTGCGCCCTGGTTAAAACCCGAGACTGTCGAAAAGCCGGAGGACCCAAAGATGATCACGCTCTACATATTCGGTCCCAGGTTCGGCCTTCCCGATCCCTCACCCTTCTGCATGAAGGCGCTGGTGCTGCTGAAGATGGCGGGTGTGGAGTTCAAGACCGATACAGCCGACCTCCAGAAAGCGCCGAAACGCAAGGCGCCTTACATGGATGACGGCGGAACAATCATCCCCGATTCCACCTTCATCCGGCTGCATCTGGAAAAGACACGGGGCATCGACTTCGACGAGGGACTGAGCGCGCCGGATCGCGGTGTGGCGTGGGCTTTCGAGAAGCTGTGCGAGGACAATCTCTACTGGGCGGTCGTTCAATCCCGGTGGATGATCGACGAGAATTTCAATGCCGGTCCGGTTCAGTTTTTTGAAGCCGTTCCGGCAGTCGTGCGGCCGTTGATCGTGCCCATGGTCAGGCGGCAGGTGCGCCGTGACCTCAAGGGGCAGGGCATGGGCCGCCATTCGGAAGCGGAGATTGCCGAACTCGCGACCCGCGGGATCGACGGCATCGCCGCGTTTCTCAGTGACAAGCCCTACCTGATGGGCGATAGACCGTGCGCTGCAGATGCGAGCGTTTTCTCGACCGTCTCGAGCTTGTTGTGCGAGGTGTTCGATACGCCGCTTCGCGACGCGACGAAACGGCATGAAAACCTGGTCGCCTATCGCGATCGGTTGATGGCCCAGTACTTCTCTGAGTGACTTTCTCTTTCGCGAGTGAGATAACGCGGATCAGTCGAGGCGTTCCAGGGCTTTAAGGACGATATCCGTCGTTTGCGTCGTGCCGTGATCGCCGCCGAGTTCGACGGGCAGCAACTCTCCGGCTGCGAAGGCCGCGTCGACGGCGTCGTCAATCAGGGCCGCGGCTCGTGTCAAGCTGTCGTTGCCCGAGCGGTCGGCGAGCCAGTCGAGCATGATCGCGGCGGACAGGATCGTGGCAAGCGGATTGGCCTTGTCCTCTCCGGCGATGTCCGGCGCGCTGCCATGCGCGGGCTGGAACAGGCCATGTTCGTCGCCGATCTCGCCGCAGGACGCCATACCCATCCCGCCGACCAGACCGCCGGCAAGGTCGGACAGGATATCGCCGAACATGTTCTCCATGACGAGAACGTCGAACTCCCACGGTTTGCGGACCAGATCGAGCGCCTGGGCATCGACATAGTTGTACCCGGTCTCGACGTCCGGGAAATCCCGCGCACGCTCATCGAAAATGCCGCGATAGAAAGCGAATGCGCGAAACACGTTGGCCTTGTCGACGCAGGTCAACTTGCCCGGCTTGCCCCGCGCCTTTCGCTTCCGTGCCAGACGGAACGAGAAATCGAACAGTTTCTCGCACGTGTCCCGGGTGAGCCGCAGGGTTTCGCGCGCTTCCGTATCGCCGATCACCTCGCCGCGGCCTTGCGTATAAAACAGCCCCTCGGTGGATTCGCGGATGATGACCATGTCGATGGATGCGGCGCGCGGGTCGGCCAGCCGTGCCGGCGTGTTGGGGTAGGCCTTGACGGGCCGGACGCCGGCGTAAAGGCCTAGCTCCTCCCTGATCCGCAGGTGCGGCGAGATTTCGGTGCCGTCGTCCTTTCGGATATCCGGCAGTCCGATGGCTCCGAGCAGGATGGCGTCGGCGGCTCTTGCCTTCTCCAGCGTTTCTTCCGGCATGTCGACGCCGGTGTCGCGGTAATGCCCGGCACCCGCGGGCAGCGTTTCGTAGGTCAGCTCAAAGCCGCCCGCCTTTGCGCGTGCCGCCTCGGCGACGCGGATTGCGGCGGGGATGACTTCCTGTCCGATGCCGTCGCCGGGCAGAACGGCGATGGTGAAATGCGTATTGGAACTCATCGGGGCGGCTCACGTGACGCGCAGCATGATCTTGCCGATATGAGCACCCGCCTCCATGTAGGCGTGCGCACCGGCTGCGTCTTTCAGGTCGTGGGTCTTGTCCAGCACGGGCTTCACCTTTCCGGCCTCGATGAGCGGCCAGACATGCTCTTCCAGTGCCCGGGCAATGCCGCCCTTGACCTCGACCGTGCGCGGTCTGAGGGTCGAGCCCGTATAGGTCAGCCGCTTGAGCATCAGGCGCACGAAATTGACCTCGGCCTTGGCGCCCTCCAGGAACGCGATCTGGACAATGTGGCCGTCGGCCGCCGCGGCGGAGAAATTGCGGTCGATGTAGCTGCCGCCGACCATATCGAGGATCACGTCGGCGCCGTGGCCGTCGGTGATGTCCTTGGTGATCGCGACGAAATCCTCGTCTCTGTAATTGATCGCGCGGGCGGCGCCGAGTTCCTCGCAGGCCGTGCACTTATCCGTGGAGCCCGCGGTCGCAAGGACCTTCGCGCCAAACGCCACGCCCAACTGGATGGCTGTCGTCCCGATGCCGGAAGAGCCGCCATGCACCAAAAGCCAGTCTCCCGACTTAAGCGTGCCGCGCTCGAACACGTTGTGCCACACGGTGAAGAAGGTCTCCGGCAGCGCGGCGGCCTCCTCAAGGGTCAGGCCTTCGGGCACGGGCAGTGTCGCCGGCTCGTCGGTGAGGCAATATTCCGCATAGCCGCCGCCGGACGTCAGCGCGCACACGCTATCGCCGACCTTGAAACGTTGCGTGTCCGGCCCGGTCGCGACAATTTCGCCGGAGATTTCAAGCCCCGGCAACTCCGATGCGCCGGGCGGGGGAGGGTACGAGCCGTTCCTTTGCGCGACGTCGGGCCGGTTGACGCCGGCATAGGCCACCCTGACCAGGAGTTGTCCGGGTCCCGGTGTCGGTACGGGCGCATCCTGGGCTTTCAGAACGTCCGGACCGCCGGGTTCGGTGATGGCAATCGCGGTCATCGTGTCGGGCAATGTGGTCATGGCGCGGCTTTCAGATGGAACAGGTGGGAGATGGCATGTGCACGGCGCTGGGATAGCCCGGATCGCGCGCGTTCTCAAGTGAATGCGGTGCGGACAGAAGCGGCTCTGCATGTCGGCACGCAAATGATACGTTTGGCGGCAAGCGAGGAGAGGAAGAAGGAGTGATGCCCGATGGATATGGAAGATCTGGAGCCACGCAAGCCAGCCGCATATGAACTGGGCGGCGACCTCTCGAACATATCGATTGAGGAACTGAAGGAGCTGACGGAACGGTTGAAGGCGGAGATCGCGCGAATCGAGGCGGAGATCAAGGCGAAGGAATCGTCGCGCGACGTGGCCGCCTCGGTCTTCAAAAGCTGAGTTTTTTCAATGCTAAGGCACGAATATTACTGGAGAATTTACCCCGTACGGCAGGAATTTGGTTACCATTAACCTTTTGTTAGGAGGTGTAGGGTTAATATTCATCATATCCAGTCATCTGGATTTGAGTGGCTCCTGTCCACTCTGTTTGACGCCTCCCTGTTAACTTCCAGAGCCGCGATTTTCGCGGCTCTTTTTTCTTCGTCAGCTAAAATTTTACGGTTTTGTATTAACCTCGCCTCCACGCAATATATCTAAGTCGGCCTCTGCGGCGCGTGTGTGCGCACTTGAAGGTGCAGAGGTGGGGAGTGTTTGTTGTATGTCGCATGAGTCGAACACCGGATCTCCGAGTTCGAGAGACAATGTGACCATTCCCTTTGGTCACAAATATGCGGAGTCCGAGAATTTCTCGGCCGTTTTTCAGGAAGGCATGGCGCTGGTCGAGGCCACGGCCGCCTATCTTGATGGCGATGGCCGCAAGGAAGCCAAGAATCTGGACGGTCCCGCTTCGCTCGCCTATGCGAGCGAGAGCATGCGGCTGACCACACGGCTGATGCAGCTCGCGTCCTGGCTGCTGATCCGTCGTGCCGTGAACGAAGGGGAAATGACGCCGGAACAGGCGTTTGAAGAGCAGAACAAGGTGAAATTCCAGCCGACCAGCAGCACGCTCGACGAGGAAGCCTACGCCCACCTTCCGCTCCAGTTGAAGGAACTCAACCAGGCGAGCCTGCATTTGCACCGTCGCGTCATGGCGCTCGATCGGATGCTTCGTGCGGAACTGGAGAAAAAACCGAGCGGTGAGAGCAACCCGGCCATCGACGAGCAATTGTCGCGGCTGTCGGACGCGTTCGGTCCGATGGTCGACATCCAGCCGGAGCGGAAAACCGACAAAAAAGGCGAACCCGATGGGTCCGCCTGATCTCAGTCTGCCGGAATCGGGCCAGCTTACTTGATAAAGCCCTCGTACTTCTTCTTGAAGCGCGACACGCGACCACCGCGGTCCACCAGATGCTGGCTGCCGCCAGTCCAAGCCGGATGTGTGCTCGGGTCGATATCGAGTTTGAGCGTGTCGCCGTCAGAGCCGTAGGTCGAGTATGTTTCGTACTCGGTCCCGTCGGTCATGACGACTTTGATCTTGTGGTAGTCGGGATGTATCTCTTTTTTCATCGCGTTTGCACCCGGCGGGATGTCCAATCCGCCTTTTCGTGGCCTTCACAACAGACCCAATATCCATGATTGCGCGTTGCTATATCGCAAACGCCGGCCCGCGACAAGGTGCGCTTATGCGGAGCGGTCAATTCCCTGCCCCGGTTCGGCCAGGCCGAGGTTCTCCGCGACCATCTTGAGCATGGCGTGCTCTTCCGGCGCGACTTCGTTGTCGGCGGCGGCGATGGCGACGAGATATTTGTAGACGTCACGTTTGGTTCTGGCGTCGACCACATCGTTCAGAAGGACCGCCAGGTCGGTCGGCGTCGGGATGTCGCGCTTTGCTTCGGCCACGGCCAGGAACTCCTCATCGTCGAAGTCGGGGAACAGATCCTTGCCAATGGAGGCGGCGGTTTCGACCTCCTCCCGGTGAACCTTGCCGTCGGAAGTGATGAGCGCGGCGGCCAGTCCGTAGGCGATGCGCACCGGACGTCGCAGATCTTTTGGATCGTCGATCCCGGCCGCGCGAAGCAATCTGCGAATGCGGGCCTCGTCCTTTCTGACGACGCCTGCGCGAACGAAACCGTAGGTGATCATGACCGGATTGGCGACGATGGCGGTGGGGCTGGTCCAGCCGTCCAGACTGGCGACAAGGGATTGAAACACAATCTGCTTGCGCACGCATTTGCGGCAGCCGGCAATGGTCTTGAGATCAAACTGCGCGCCAAGCCCGTCACCGCGCACGGACGACAGTGTCGCCGCGGCCTCCAGCGGCTGCTCCTTACAGAAAGGGCACAAATGCCCGATTTCCGAATGGCCAGTCTCTTCCGGCATCACGTCGCTCCCGGCGCGACCATGCCATGTTGTCCGCGCGTGGAAAAGGCGCGGGCAGCCTGGCGTTACGAGCTGATACGGTGCTCGAAGCGACTCAGCATGCGCACGACCGGCCAGAGCATCAGGAGATAGAGCCCGGCCGCCATGACAATGGGCGACGCGTTGTAGGTGATCGAGCGGGCCATCTCGGCGGAATACAGCAACTCGTGGAAGGCGACCACGCTCGCCAGCGAGGTCAGTTTCACGACCTCAACCGTGTTGCTGACAAGGTCGGGAAGCACATTGCGGATGGCCTGGGGCAGCACGACGTAGACCTGCGTCTGCAGCGCGTTCAAGCCCGTCGAGCGGGCCGCATCCACCTGGCCCTTTCCGATGCTCTCGATTCCGGCGCGCAGGATTTCACCGTAATAGGCCGAATTGTTCAGGAAGAAGGCGAGGCAGACGGACGCAAAGGGCGAGAACCGGATGCCCGCAAACGGAAGGCCGGAGTGAATGACAATCAGCAGCACGAGCGGCGGGATGGCGCGGAAGAAATCCACATAGACGATCAGCGGCCATCGGACCCAGCGGTGCTGGACCGTTCCGATCAGCGCGACCATCAACCCGCCGGCAAATCCGAGCGGAACCACGACGATGCACAGCAACAGCGTCATTAACAGTCCCCGGCTGACAATCGGCCAGGCGTCGATCATCAGGTTCACATTGAAGAACTGCGTCAGGATCTGTTCCATGTCACGCCCTCTTCCAGGCAAACCGGTTCTCGATCCAGCGGCCGAGATAGACAATCGGAACGAACAGCATCACATAGGCGATCGCACCGAGCATGAGCGGTGACGCATTCCCGGAAAATGCCTGCGCGGTCGTCGCTTCGTTCAGGATCTCTCCGACACCGACCACGGTTCCGAGAGCGGTGTTCTTGGTGATGGCGATCGTGCGGTTCGTGAGAGGTGGCACGGTGAGGCGGATGGCCTGGGGAAGGACCACATAGATCAGCGCCTGGGTGAAGCTCAGTCCCGTTGAGCGCGCGGCCTGCCATTGTCCCTTGTTGACCGAAAGGATACCGGCCCAGACGATTTCCTCGGTAAACGCCGCCAGCACGAGCGTGAGGACCAGCCAGACGGCGAGAAAGCCTGAGAGATTGAAGCCGACATTGGGCAGACCGAAATAGAGCAGCAGGATGAGAACAAGCGGGGGCAGCGCGCGCAGAATGTCTGCGAAGCAGACAATGACGAAGGTCACCACGCGCACCTTGTAGGACCGGACGACGGCAAGGGCCATTCCCATTGCGATGCCGCAGATGACCACGGCGACCGCAAGCTGACACGTTACGACGACCCCCTTGGCTATGACCGGCCAATAGGTCGCGAGGACGTCCGGGTTGAAGAAGGTATCGGTAAAGCGCTCGAATCCCGTCATGGTCGAACTCAGTGCTCGACCTGCCGCAGAAAGTCGCGCGTGCGTTTCTGCTTCGGCTTTTTGAAGAGTTGGTTGGGAGGGCCCTCCTCGACAACGACGCCCTTGTCCATGAAGACGACCCTGTCCGCGGCCGAACGGGCGAAACGCATCTCGTGACTGACCACCAGCATCGTCATGCCGGTGTCCTTCAGCTCGCGCATGACGGTGAGCACGTCGCCGACCAGTTCGGGGTCCAGCGCGCTGGTGGGTTCGTCGAACAGCATGATCTTGGGCT
>JANQLP010000142.1 GCA_028280515.1 Hyphomicrobiales bacterium | reverse complement strand
ACGGCGACGGCAGCAGTGGGGCTGTTGCTCGTGATCCTGACATGGGGCAGTGCCGCGATCGCCAAACTGACGGCGCGGCCGTCCTGATCCAGGTTAGGCCTGAGCCGCGTCAGGTCTGATCTCCGATGGCCTTGGTCAGGAACGGCAGAAGATCGGCATGATGACCGATCATTTTCCAGACCCCGTTCTCCTTGCGAAACAGATTGGTTGCACGCAAGGAAACCGTCTCGTCCTCGCCTTCGGGGTCGGCGACATGTCCGATTTCGAAGTTGTGCGCCACGGCGATATCAGGTCCCACCGATATGCGGATGTTCTCCGGCGTCACCTTGCCACCCATCTTGAGCGCGGCTTGCGCGCGCCAGTTCTCAAGAACCTGCTCCCATCCGCGCTGATAGCCACCACCCGGGCCCATATATGTGACGTCGTCCGCGTGTGACCAGACCCCTTCCATCGCGTCCGTGCGGCCTTGGAAAACGACGCCCAAGGCGTCGTAAAAGCCCTTCACGGCCTGCATGACGGCTTGCTCTTCATCGCTGCCCATTCCGGTCCCTCCTATTCAACGCGCTGACATGTAATCTGTATCATTGTTTCGTCGTTGGCGTCCTGTCCCGGCTTCGGTTTGGCAAGTCCGCGTCGTAACGTCTACTCGACCAAACATTCGCGTGATTGTCATATTACCTTCATGTGTCGCCGGGAACGTGACGGCCAGAAACACAGTTATAGGAGGAGGCACGATTGGCCATGACCACAATGAAAGCGGCCGTCGTCAGCGAATTTGGCAAACCGCTGGACATCCGCGAAGTCGAAAAACCAACCGCCACGCCCGGCAAGGTCGTGGTGAAGATCGAGGCCTCGGGCGTTTGCCACACCGATCTGCATGCGGCGAACGGGGACTGGCCGGTGAAACCGTCGCTTCCCTTCATCCCGGGCCATGAGGGCGTCGGCATCGTCGCTGAGGTGGGGGATGGCGTCACCGCAGTGAAAGAGGGAGACCGCGTCGGCGTGCCATGGCTGCACACCGCCTGTGGCAACTGCCGCTATTGCGGCGGCGGCTGGGAAACACTGTGCACCGATCAGCAAAACACCGGCTATTCGGTCAACGGCGGATTTGCGGAATATGTGCTCGCCGACCCCGACTATGTCGGACGCCTGCCGGACGGTCTCGACTTCGGGCCCGCCGCGCCCGTGCTCTGCGCAGGCGTCACGGTCTACAAAGGTCTCAAGGAGACCGACACAAAGCCGGGCGACACGGTCGCAATCATGGGCATTGGCGGGCTTGGCCATATGGCCGTGCAATACGCCAAGGCCATGGGCCTGCACGTGGTCGCTGTCGACATTGCCGACGAAAAGCTGGCTCTGGCCAGCAAACTCGGCGCCGATCAGGTGATCAACGCCGCGGAAACCGATCCGGCCGCCGAGGCCCAGAAGGGTGGTGGTGTCGAGGGCGTATTGGTGACGGCCGTCTCCACATCGTCCTTCTCGCAAGGGCTCGGCATGCTGGCGCGCGGGGGAACCATGAGCCTGGTCGGATTACCGCCGGGCGGCTTCGAACTGCCGATCTTCGATGTGGTGCTGACGCGCAAGACAATCCGCGGCTCCATCGTCGGGACCCGCAACGACCTCGCCGAGTCGCTCGCCTTCGCGGCTGAAGGCAAGGTCGCCGCGCATTTCACCACGGAGACGCTGGACGACATAAACTCGATCTTTGCGCGTATGGGGCAGGGCACGATCGACGGCCGGATCGTGATGAACATCTAGCCGGGATCGGCGCGCGTCCTGCGCGCGCCGTGTGCCGGGGCTTCTAGAGCCTATTCGGTTAAATCGGAGCCATTCTGGCGGAGCGATTTTGCGACAAGATCAAGCAAAGGCCCGTGGCGCGTACCCGGGCGTACGGGCAAGGGGCGTTGCGCCGGGATTGGCGCAAAACCGCCCGTCCCGAAAGGGTTTCCGATTGGCGGACGCCCGCCGGCGAAACGGCCTTGCCCGATACGCTAGCATCGCGCTGCGGCCGTTTCGGCGACGGATCGCACACGCCAATCGAGAAACAGAATTGACTCGGATTTAGCCGAATAGGCTCTAATCGGCTGATAGTAGGTTTGTTGGGGCCCCACCGACGGACGAACACCGTTGTTTCGCACGTAAAACGCGCGCGAACGAAAATACAGGTCCTCAGCCGTCCGCACCGTAAAGGCGTGCATAAGCATCGACTGCCTGCTCTAACGCAAACCGGTCGAGTATTCTCTGCCGCGCCGCCAACCCGCGTGAGCGCCGCTGCGATCGGGACAGGTTTGTCTCGGTCGCGATGGCATCTCGCAGCTTTTGCGTATCGCCGGGAGGCACAATGTGACCCGTATCGCCGACGATCAGACCTGAATCGCCAACATCAGTGGAGACCGGAACCAAACCTGAACTCATTCCTTCGGCCAGCGCATTGGAAAACCCTTCGCCGAAGGCGGAGCTTGAAACGATCAGGTCAGCAGCCTGAAGCAAACGATCGATATCGTGCCGCAAGCCGAGCGCCCTGACATTGGCAGGCAAGTCGAGCTTGTTCGTCTTGGCGCCAACCAGAAGTCCTTGAACATCCGGCAGGTCCGACAACGCTTTCAGAAACGTCTCGTGATCCTTCATTGGGTCCACGCGCGCAACGACGATCGCAGTAACAGCGTCCTCCGCGAGACCAAGCTCCTTTCGGGCCGCCTTGCGCAACGCCGCATCGGGGCGGAAACGCGTCGTGTCGATGCCGTTGGCGATGACGACCGTGCACTTCGGCCTGAAGCCGTGCTGGCAGTCAAGATCGAGAGCGGCATGTGAATTGGTGACGACGACGTCGGGCCATCGCGAAAGGCGGGCGTTCAAGCGGATGATGCCGCCGTACCGCGCGTTATCCATGTTCGAGGCACGAATGTTCCACATCAGGCGCGTGCCCTTTCGCGCAAACCTGTGCGCGAGCGCGGCCATCGCATTGCCATGATACATCCAGCCATGAATGACCCGCGGTTGAAGGCGCCGTACCAGCCTCGCCAACCGCAGCAACCCGATCGCTCCCGTCGGCGCCGATTTCACACCGAGCGCGGTGACAGCCACTCCGGCTTCTTCGAGAGTGTCCGCGTGCGTTCCCCGGCCCCTGAGGCTCACAACATGTTGACGCATTCCGGACTTGTGGAGTGCTGAAGCCAGCTGGTCGAGTTGGGTTTCGGCCCCGCCCGGACCGAGGCCCGTGATGACATGCAGGACGGACGTCAACACGCCGGACCCGCGATCAGGGCCAATTGCGTGAAGAGTGCCCGGTCGTCATAGCGCTCGCGCCACCAAGGATGTATTGCGCCCGGATAGCCTTCGCCGACAATACGCGATGGGACAGTATGCTCAGGAATGCGGTGCTTCTCGAACAACGCGGCAACATCATTGGAACGCAGCAGATTGATCGCCTTGCCGCGCCGGGAAATGTACACGTCCGGTGGTTGTTCGTAGAGCCCTTCGAAAGGGTTCTCCGTCAGGTAGTGGTTGCCGAAATCCACGAGATGCAGGAAGCGGGTTTTTCGACGCTGGATATCGGCCAGCTTTGCGATCGTCCCCTCCAGCGGAAACACATGCTCCAGACATGACTGTGAAAGCACGATATCGGCGTCGCCTTTAAGGTGCGCCGTGTCAAAGCCACTCCTGTGAACGGTTATTTTGTCCCTGAGCGCGGAGCGGAACGCAGCGAAATCCATACGCTCACCGTAAAGGGCAACCAGGTCCGCATGCATGACGTACAGGTATTTCCTGGCAATACTCTCGCTATCGAAAAGATCCGCGTCCCACTCCGGATCGGCGCTCTCGAACGAAGCCGCCCCCCTGAATATCGCCAGCGGGCCGTAACCGGCAAGGGGGCCGCACCCTATCTCGACGACCCGCGCACCATCGAAATCGAGCGGTTTCCATCCGATTTGCCGGTCCAGTATGGCTTCCTGCCGCATCAGCAATTCGGCAAACCGAATGCCGTTACGATGCTTGGGCGATCCGAGCAGGTCCATTGCCGTCCATCCAGCCCTGTTTCGGAGCACCGGCAAGCGGCCTTTGACGAGACGCCAGGTTTCGCGCGGGGAGAGATCGGCGAGTTGATCCAGTTTTGAAATCAACTGCTTCATGCTTGTTCCAAGACGTCGTCCAAAACTGTCTGAAAGCATGAGTTGACGGCTGCAGGGGAAAAGTCCGTCGGGAGCAAGGACGCACGCAGCTTCGCACTCGATGACGTTCTCACTAACATCATGGCGTCGGCAAACGCCCTGCCCATTGGCACTACGGATACCGCCTTCGTCTCCGCCAATCCAGCGATTTCTGTGATGGCACCCGCCTCGGGTGCTGCGATGACCGGCGTGCCGAGCGCAAGTGCTTCGAGCGCAACATTGGGCAAACCTTCCCACAGCGAAGGCAGTAAAAGCGCATCGGCGCCCGCGACCCAGGGTGCAGGATTCGGGTCGAACCCGGCGAGGGTGACGCGTTCTCCAAGATCAAGCGACGCAATCCTGTCTTCAAGAGCCCCGCGCTCAGGCCCCTCTCCGAGGATCGTCACGTGCCCATCGAGATCGTGGGCGGCTAGCGTGTCGAGCAACCGGGCGTAAGCCTTTTGTCGCGAGAGCCGGCCGACACAAACATAGCGCGGTCCCCGGCCCTCGCGGCGACGCAACGGCACCGCACTCTTGCGCAACGCGTCCACATCCACCGGGTTGCGCACGATCGTCAAGCGTGAGGTATCGAGGTCAAAGGAGCCCGCAAGTTCATCCGCGATTCGCTCACTCGGACTGACGATACAATCGGCGCGGCCGTATAACGCGCGGTACGCGGTCTTTCGCACCGCCGCGGCAAAGGCCCCCGTCCCCTCCGGCACGAGAGCATTGGCCTCACGCACGATGAACCGGCTATGACCTCCGGTCCATGGCTTCAACAGCAACACGCCGAGATTGAGATAACCCATGGTTGAAACGACAATGTCGGCCTTCGACCCACGGAGCGCCTTTAACAGGGCAGGCAGGCCGACACGCAGATTTTCTCGCTTCAGATCTGTTACGGGTATCCGCTTCGGCACCCTCTCTCTCCATGGCCCCGAACCGTTCACGGCGATGATGGCAGGGTCGTATCTTGCACGGTCGAGCCCTGCCGCAAGGGAGATCATGACTTTCTGGGCGCCGCCCGCGAAGAAATCCGGGAGTACGAACAGGACCTTGCCCGCCATCAAAGGTTCACACTGCCCCGGACGGCAACGACCGCAACCAAGTCTCCACATTGACCAGCCGCACGAGGTCGGGCATCCCGGTTGTCTCACCGCGCCGGAACCTCTCGACGACACCCACGAGGCGGTTTCGGTCGGTATAGGCTGCGAGACGGCTGCTGCCGTCGGTCAGATCGGGAAGGAAACGGCCCAGCCCATCGTCCCTTTTCAACCAGTCCGCGTAAGGCAGGGTCAGACCGACCTTGCGCCGATGAAGCAGGTCGCCGGGAAGGTACTTCTCGCCGACGGCCTTGAGCAGGGGTTTGGTTTGTGCGCCCGGCACCCGGACGGAATGGGGCAGGCTGTTGAGCACTTGCGCCAATGGCAGATGAACGAAGGGGACGCGCGCCTCGACCGAAGCCGCCATTGCCATCTTGTCCTGTCGCACCAGCAGCGATTCCAGGTAACAGCTCTGGTCTATCGCGAGCAGACGGTCACGAAAGTCGCGGAATCGGCGCGAGACTTCGCCGCGGAAGCCTGCCTTTGGCACCAGACCGGGGAACAGGTCATGCATCGCATTGAAGTCGTTGTAGACGGAGGCGTATTCCGCCGCGTCGCGTCGACCGAGCCGTTTGATGCCGAGAAAGGGTCGGCAGGACGGCAGCAGGGACTGCGGCAACAGGCGACCAGCCTTCTCCTGCGATACCAGTTTTCTCCACTGCGCAAATCTGAGGTAGCCGCCGAAGAACTCGTCCGCTCCCTCACCCGTCAGAACAACTTTCGATACTTTCGCGATTTCGTCACACAGCAGCATGAGCAGCACGCAGCCCATGTGCGGGCTCGGCCCTTCCATGTGCTGCACCGCGCGCGGCAGCGCATCAGCGAACTTGCCCGCATCGAACGGGACTTCATGATGGTCGACGTCATAGCGACCCGTCACCATTTCCCGCCAACGCGACTCATCGTGCCGTTCATCATCCAGCTTGACGGCGAATGTGGTCAGCCTTTTCCGAGCGATGTCCGACGCCATTGCCGTGACAATGCTCGAATCGACGCCGCCGGACAGCTGCACCGTGTAACCGACGTCGCTGACGAGATGCGCTTTGACCGACGTTCGAAGCGCCTCATGAGCCAGTTTTTCGGCCTCGTCCGGCGAGATCGATCGATCCACATGGCCCAACATGTCAAGCGGGTCGCAAAATCGGCGCCGCGTCACCGATCCATCCGCGACACTGACGCCGATGACCATGCCGCCGGGTACGCGCTCTACACCCTTGAGATTGCTGAGCGAGCCCGCAGCCCAGCCAAACGTGAGAAGTTCGGCAACGGCATCCGGATCAGGTTCCGGCCTGAGAACACGCGCCAGAGGGCGCATCTCGCTGGAGAATGCGGCCAGGTTTCCGGCGTTGGCAAAATAGAGCGGCTTGATACCAAAGGGATCGCGAGCCGCAATGATCCTGTTCTGCGCGGCGTCGTGGATGACGAACGCGTACATCCCTTGCAGGCGGTCGAGCACACCTTCGCCCCAGGCGAGGTACCCCTGCAGTATCACCTCGCTGTCCCCGGTCGTGCAGAATGTCGCGCCCAAGCCTTCCAGTTCGCGGCGCAATTCACGGAAATTGTAGATTTCGCCGTTGAATACCAGCGTTGCCCGTTTGTCCGGGTCGCTCATGGGCTGGTCAGCCCTCGGCGTGGGATCAAGAATCGACAGGCGACGGAACACAAGGCCCAGCCCCTCCTGCTCGTAGATGCCCGCAGCATCGGGACCGCGATGCGCCATGTCGGTTCCCATGGCTTCAAGCAGAGTCCGCTCAAAGCGCCTCCCCGGCTCGACCAGGGCAACAATGCCGCACATCAGGCGTTCACCGCATCGAGCGCCGACTGCCACAGTGCGACCAGGTCCCGCGCTCGATCCGAACCATTGCACAGCTTTGCAGCACGCCTGGCAGCAGAGCGACCCATGGCAGCACAGCTCTTGCGGTCATCGGCAAGCCGTCCGATTTCCTGCGCCCACTGCTCCGCATCGAACTCAGGCGTCAGGATTCCGGTGACGCCATGCTCTATGAAACGGTCATAGGCACCCACGCTCAGCGGCGGCTTGCCAAGCGCCATGGCCTCGAGAATGTCGCGACCCCAGGGGTTGTATTCGCGGGTCGGCTTGGCGAGAACGTCGCACGCAGCCAGTACCGGCTCTGGTTCCGGTACATGCCCGAGAAAACGAAACATGTCCGAAACACCGCGCTGGCGGGCATAGTCTTCAAGGCTCCCGCCACGTCGCGCGACCGACCCGAGTTCTTCCGGCAACGACTTTGGCAGACTCATGTTGCCCGCCATGACGAACAGCACATCGCGGCGACCGCGCCGGGCAAGGGCTTCGGCGACATCGACTACCCGGTCGGTCCCGCGAACCCAGGCATAGTTGGACAGAACGGCAACCTTGAAGCGTTGGTCCGAAGCCAGCGACCTGTCAGGTGCAACAGGTTTATCCGGGGGAGAAACGATGTTGTAGATGACGGCACCAGGAACCTCCCGGCCTGCAAGCGCGGTGACGCGGGCGCGCTCGTTCTCGCTAATGTAGGCGAGACAGTCGGCATTGCGGGCGATCGTCCGATACTGCCAGCGTGTAAACGGATTGGTGCCGAGATGCGTACGCACGTGCATTGTCATGGCCCGTTGCGCTCCAAGTCTCGACCGTAATGACCTGAGCAGCAGGAACAGCCCTTCGTGATTGAAATGGACGACGTCGAAACGCTCACTCGCCGCGTTTGCCAGCTCGGCGCGGAACGCATCCGTGGAAGGCCAGCCCAAGGCAAACCATGAATAGGTGTAGAGATTGCGTGAAAACCGTGGCAGCGAGCTGATATGCGGCATTTCCGGTGTAACCCTGCACGGAACGCCGATCGCCTCGTATCGCTGCCTTACGGGGCCGTCCTTGCGGCACCAAACCTCAATGGACGTCTTGTCTCCAACGTGCCGGATACTCTCATAAAGGCTTCGCGAAGAGCCGCCATAGCCACCCTCTATATCCAGACAAAGGACGCGCATTCATTACGGCGCAACAAGGCGGGCGGTGGCCGCCCATCCAAGGTGAAAGACCGCATCCAAGACTGACAGACCTTGTGTGAATTCGCCACGGCCCTGATCGTAGACCGGGTGTTCGAAATCCGCGTATTGAAGCATAATTCCGGCCGACGCAAACTTGTCCGCGTCCTGGTACTTCCCGCCTCCCTTTCCCGAAAGATAGGTTCCAGCCGGTGCAAGCTGCTGAACTATGGCCAGCAACCGATCATCACCGGCAAGGCCTTCCGTGTCGATTTGCGACGAACGAACCGTCTCGGTGTCGATCTCAAGCTTCCCGGCGAGAGCCGTGACCAGCGCCTCGTTCGCGTGAGCCAGACCGTCATCCGGCAGACTCTCGTATATCCTCTCCAGTTCCGGCCAGACGTCCTTGAGTGCCGCCGCCTGCGAATATGCGCCCCTCAAGGTATCCAGGTGAGCGCGCTTCCAGTCGTCCCGGACGATACGAACGCCACTGATCGGCGTCCCGAGCGAAACCGAGACCGGCTGTGTGAGCCAGCGCGTGGCGTCCCCGCCCACGATCTGGACGCGGTTGACGTAGCTGCCCTTTGAAAACTGCGCGTCATCCAGGAACACAAAAATGTCCGCACGCGCCATCTTGTGAAAGTATCCCAACCACGGCGCATAGTTGGGTTGATGGATCGCAACGGTGGTCAAGCGACGGCCCCAACAGTATCGAGATCGAGGCCATACCAGACGCGGTCATCTTCCTTCGTCTCTTTTACAAAACCCAGACGTTCGTAAAACCTGATCGCCCCGGCATTGTCACTGGCAACTTTCAGGGTCAACTGTCGATAACCCGAAGCCTTCGCATGCCCAATCATCCGGACGGCCAGGTCCCGACCCAATCCCGATCCGCGGTTCGCGGAAGCAACCATGAAATGATGGAGATGCGCATGACCGGCGCCGCGTTCGGACATGATGGCATAGGCTATAGGGCTGTCATCCGCCCACGCCGCGAGCGACAGTGCCCACTTGCTCGGACGTTCGGCCAGGAAATGTTCGGCATCCCAGTACTCCCCGGGCACGTCGGCAGCAATCTGAACAAACGCATCCACGTGGCTGGATAATTCGGCCCGTGTCAGTGGCCGGATATCCCGCGAATGTTCGACAGGTTTCACGCGCGGGGCGTTACCTAAGCGGCGGCCTTCGAAACGATGAAATTGTTCAGCGCCAGGTGATCGAGCCCCGAGTTGAGCAGCACCCGGAGCGCATCCGCCGGGGTGTGCACGATTGGCTCACCATGCAGGTTGAACGAGGTGTTGAGCACCACGCCCCGGCCCGTCTTTTCCTCGAACTTGCTGATGACCGCATGGTAATCAGGGTTGGCATTCCGGGTCACGAGTTGGGGACGGATCGTCTTGTCGCGCGGATGTGAACCGGCGGTCAGGTCGGCGTAGCCACCGTCCTTCGCCGGGTAGGCGAACGTCATAAACCACGGCTTCAGATCCTTCGGATCGTCGAAATACCTGTCGCGCGCTTCTTCCCTGATCGACGGCGCGAACGGCATCCAGAAGTCGCGCATCTTGATGGCGCGGTTGATGACATCCACTCGGCGGTAATCGTCGGCGCTGGTCAGGATAGAGCGGTTGCCGAGCGCCCGAGCGCCCCATTCCATGCGGCCCCGGCAGCAGGCCACGATTTCCCCGCTGGCCAGAAGCGTGGCGATTTCGCCCGTCATATCGTTTGGCTGGCGCACTTCGAGATTGCCATTGGCGCGCGCAGCCTCGATCGCGGCTTCTTCATCGCTCACGCCGAATTCTCCGCCAAGATAGAGGTTCTCAAGGTGGCTGGCATCGAATTCGGTCTTGCCACTCGCCTGGTAGTAACGGAGGAGCGCCGCGCCCATTGACAGCGATTCATCGCCGCCCGATGGCATCACGTAAAAGGACGTGACCTCCGGCATCGCGGCGATCAGCATGTTCGCCTTCACGTTCATGAACACGCCGCCGCCCGCCACGATGTCGCTAATGCCGGTATGCCTGATGCAGCCGCGCACCCATTCGAGCAGCATCTCCTCGGTGAAGAGCTGCGCCGCTCCAGCGATGGTATCGAAGCGTACACGCTCGAACGCGTCGCGCAGATACTCGTAGCTGTAGTTCATCGACAGCTCGCCAGTCTGCTCGAAGCGCAAGCCGTCGCCGCTCACGCGAAGCAGCTTGCGCAGCGGCTCCGCTGCCCTGTCGGCGCGTTCGGGGTCCGCGTAGGGCGCGAGCCCCATCAGCTTGTATTCATGCTCCCACGGCCTCATTCCCATCAGGAAGGTGAGGCGGGAGTAAAGCTTGCCGAGCGATGCGTGACGGCTCGTTTCGGCGATGCGCTCGATGTCACTGCCACGACAGATCGAAACGGTGGCGCACAGCCCATCGCCCGCGCCGTCGCAGGTTATGCCCAGCACGGGTTTGCCCTTTGGACGAGCGGGCGCTGTGTAATAGGCCGCCGCGAGGTGCGCCAGATGATGCTCGACGAAATCGATGCTCTCAGATGGTACGCCGAGCTGGCGAGCGGCCTGGTCGATCCTCTCCTGTCTGCGTCGATCAAAAATGACTTTCTGGTAATCCTTCGGCTGTCTTTCCGCTGCGCGTTGATCCGCCAGCCCGACGCGGTACCACGGCTCGAGCGATGTCAGGTATTCGCGCCCGTGCATGAAGTTCGACGCGTAGACAACCCGGTCAAGCTCCGCCGCGTCGACGCCGCCGATCCGGAGCACTTCCGTTATGGACTTCTCGGGATAGCCGACCTCGTTCTTGTTGCGCGTCAGTCGCTCCTCGCAAACCGACGCGACCACGGTCCCGTCGCTGACCAGCGTTGCGCCGCAGTTGTGGCCATCATGGATCCCCAGGATATGCATGGTCGTTACAAGCTGCTCCGCGATGCCGGAAACGCCTCGTACCAGCTGTCAACGAGGTCTTTACGCATGTAGATATGATCGCCTGTGTAATGCTCGTACCCGGGATAATGCTCGAACTGGGCCACATCGACATAGTCGTGCTTGTCCATGATCCCGGCGATCTTGGCCAACTGGTCGCGCCCGTTGCACTCGATCGCCCATGAGCGGACATTGCCGCTTTTGAGAAGCTCTTTCGCACCCTCCAGCGCGCGCAGCTCAAAACCGTCTATGTCTATCTTGACGTGCGTGGCGAGCGGCAACCCGTATTTCCAGTGCAGGCTGTCGAGCGAAACGCCTGCCACCCATTGGGAAAGGACGATTGGCAGATGCCCCTTTCCGCCCCGGCAATAGGCATCGGCATCCGCGAAGGTATTCCCGGTTTCGCCCGCATTAGGCAGCCCATGGAACAGGTAGCGCTCGTAGCCCGTCTTGTCGTCACAACCAGCGTGGACCACCTCGAACCGCTCCGAAGAGCCGCCCGTCTTGACGCGCCGTGCAACCGTTTTCAGCAGCGTTTCAATGCTGGGCGCATAAGGCTCAACAAACACGATTCTGGAGCCATGCATGTGATTGACGTAGAATCCCTCCAGCCCGTTCGCCGATCCAATGTCATAGAGAACCTCGCAATCGCTGATCCATCCCATCCAGTCGGCGACCACGTCGCCTTTCTCGGAATTGAAATTGAGAAAACGGCGTAACTCGCGAAAGGACCGCACGGCGACTTCGAGCCTTCTGCCGCCGAACTCGCGGCAGGCAATTCTGCAGTGCAGCTCCCTGTCGTACTCGACCCGGCCGCCACGCATCCGGAACTGCGCCTCCACCTGGGCGCGGTGCCAGAGCGGCCGCAACCGCTGGGCGAGCGGTCCCGGCATCAACAGGGAAAGGCGATGGGCGAGTGTGGTCATGCCGTCTACTGCCTGTGGCCGCGCCGGGTGAGTTTGGAGCGCAACTTGTTCTTGAAGTGCGGCCACAGATAGGCGTTCCGGACAAGGAACTTGGCAACACCATACATGCGGTTACGCCGAAAGCGCGTGCTCATGTAGGCATCCGGTTCGACCATTGCCCCTGCGCCCACGCCGAGCACCCGAAGTTGCTTCTTGGACAGCCGTCCGATATCGCTCGACCATACGGCCACCGGCGAAACGAGCGTATGCCCGAATGTATCGACGCGGTAATAGTCGACCAGGATGATCGTGCGCCGGGCGCGCGATGGCTGGTCGGGTCCATGAAACCCGCGATCGTCGAAGATCACGAAATCTCCGGCCTTCCCGTCGATGCGTACCATCTTGTCCATAACGGCACGGCGTTCGTCAGCCGGGTAAGTATCGATGTTGGGCCCGCGCGGCGCGAGCATCTTGTGCGTGCCTTCGCAATAACAAAACGCGCCCTCCGTCGTGTCTTCCAGATAGATCGCCCCTCCGATGCCGATAGGCAGTTCGAGTTGGTCCCTGGTCAGCTCGAAATCTGAGTCGGCACCCTTGCGCCAGCCGACTGAAAAGTCGGCATGCATCGGGAAATAGACGTATCCCACGCCCTCGTCGATCTTGACGTTGGCCTCGGCCAGCACGCATTCCGACTTCATGTGCCCCTCGACCAGGTCAATCACCCGCTCATCCAGGATCATATCGACTGCCGCGCCCCCGACGCTGTAAGGGCTGATCAGGCGTTTCGGGTGATCCACCTTGCAGTAACCAGGCACCCCTGCCACGGCGGGACTCTGTGAGTACCGCCGAATGCCAGTCATGACCTCGGCGACCATATCCGGCGTGAACAGTCCCCGCAGAACCGCGAACCCGCGCTCATCGAGGGAACGCGAGACGGCACGGGTCAACCCGCCCTCATTGACGTCGAAAACGTAGTCGGTACCCGGCATGCTCGTGCCCTTCTGGTTTACCACTCAGCTTGTCCGCGACGGATCGTAGACAGTGCAGTTGCGGCCAAGTTCCTGGCGCAGCAGTTCATAGCGTTCGCGCGCGAAGCGGTCGAGTCGGCTTTGCACCTGCTCGGCCGCCTTCGGCGACCACCAGATAGGATGGGTCAGCAATTGCAATGCGCGATCTTGTTGCACAGCTTCGTTCTCAAGGGGGTGCCCGTGATGCCAGGCGCCACGTGAGTCCGAGCAGTATCCCATCTGCTTGAAGAATTTCGGCTGGTAAGCGTGGGGTCGCCCGGCCAACAGTCGATCGTATCCTAAGAGCGACTCCGCCGGCCTGTGGAAGCTGATAGCGCTGACAGTCGCGCCCGAAATATCCTCCAGTATCCGGCATTCCTTCTCGGCAGCTTCCTCCAGTGAGGCCGGATCGTTCCCGTATAGCGACGCATCGAGGTGGAGACCGATTTCATGGCCGAGGACGAGAATCCGCTCAAGACTGCGCTTCGACGCTTCGGAATAGAGATTGTACAATTCCGTGCGCAACAGCACGAAATAGTAGGAGCGCAATCCAAGCTCGTTTTCAATTGCCGCAATCGCTTCCGCTGCCTTAAGCGACATGTCGACATCGTGCCGGAGTATCAGGTGGCGCGCATCCGGGTCGGCATCTTCGTAACTACGCACTTCGTAACCGCGCGACAGCAGATTACCGAGCAGGTCACGGTAGCCGGCATGCGTGAAATCGGGATTCATGCGGCACTTTTCAGGTCTGCGTGGAGACCGACGCTATGGCTCTCGAGGTAATGTCGGGTGAGCCAGGATATTCCATGCCGTGCCCCGTCCCGGCACGCCACAACCTCGCGGTAGGGCCGGATCGCTGAATGGCTACCCAGCTCCATCCAGTATTGGAAGTAACGCTTTTCGAAGCGGTGCCATGCATCCCGCCCCAGCGGTGCATATACGGCTTTGGCAAGCCAGCGCAGCGGACGAACCCATGCCGGCTGGATCGTCTTCCTGTTCACGGGCAGGCCCTGCCATACACCGCCCCAGTTCTCATCCTCGAGCATACCCGCATAAATGTTCTGCCCCCGCTTTCCTGCCAACGGCACCTTCTCAAAGAAATCGAGATAGGCATTGTCCCAGAGCGGCAGGCGCCATTCATGACCAAGATATTCGTAGATGCGCTGGCCTGTGATTACGAACTTGCACTGCCGGTCCTGGAACTCCGCATATTCATAGATACCGAAATCGTCTTGCGGATCGCCCAACTCCGCACTCGCACGTATAATAGATGCCCCGATGGCGTCACGGACCCGACGCTCATTTTCCCCCGTGCGCAGGGCTGACCAGAGCGAGAAATGCTTGCTGTAAAGCGTGCCCGTGATGCGGTCCATGCGTTGTTGCGGCGTCTGCCCGTCTGGAATCTCGTCCATCGGCGGAACGACGTGGTTGCCGCTAATGAAGTCCCCTGAATTGCCATTGCATAGAACAGCATCTTCCGGGAGGTAGCCGTCGCGCTTGAGCACCTGCACCTGTGGCAGGTCCTGAACGAAGGGAACCGACTGGAGCGTATCCGCAAAAGCGTTATAGGCACGCCAATCCTCACTCGCGTAATGACGCCGCATAAATCCCGTGTCGGTTGCAACGAAGCGCCACGGATAACCCAGTCGTTCCGCGATGGCCTTGCTTGCCGCCGCCTCGTGGTTGCCCCTGCGCCCGTAAGCGAAGGTGCGCACATTCTCGTATCCAAGCTGTTTTGCAGCGCTGACGATGAGTCGCGAATCCCGCCCTGCCGACAGTGGCACGACGAGTTCGCGGTCGCCGATACCCTTCATCATCTCGTCGATGATCGAGAGCGTCGTCTCGGCCAGCGCCTTGCGAGCCTTCGTGGCGTTGTAGGTTGGCTTATCTGCTCGCCACGGGCGATAGGTGTAGTAACGTTCTCGGCGAGGGACCTCTCCGTTACGGAACAGCACGAACTCACCCGGACCAAGCTGCTCAATGCCCTTGTAGAGCGTTGCGATATCGATGGTATAGCCGGCCATCGCGAGCGCGAGGGCGGCATCGCTATCGATATCGTCCAGTCCAAGCCTGCTGCGAAGACGCTCCGCCTGGTCGTCGATGATTGCGCCGTCCTTGCTCTCAGCAAACGCCACCGGAATGCTTCGTACCCGGTCTACAACCGCAAGCGCCCACCCGGCGCCCCTGGCAGCAAAGGCAAAGTGACCGTCCAGTCCTAGCAGGAAGTCGGATAGCCGCCTTCCGGCGGAGAGCGCGCCGAGTGCGCTCATGTCCCTCGCGAGCCGTTTCGGGTCCGCAACCCGGCCATATCCCTTGGTCCACAGTTCGATACCCGCAGCCTGCGTGCGCTTCCAGCCGAACTCTTTGCGAATCGCGATTGCCACCGCGTCGAGACCAGACATGGCAGGTGGAGCCATTACCTGCACATGGCCTCCAGTACAAATGACTGATCAGGCTCTTTGACCGGTTTGCGTAGTTCTCCAAGCAGGGTTTCCTTGTCGAACTCTATCTTCAGTCCTTCTTGCACTTTCGCCGGCACCATCTGGCATCTTCTGGCGAGCATGGCATATCCCTCCTGCTCCCAAGTCTGCGCGCCATGGTCCAGCAGGATGATTGGCCTGTTTGTGCAAAGTGCAAAACCGAAACTGGTGGATGACGTTCTGGCAAAGACGAACGCGTCCGCGTCAGGCCAGCAGTCTTCGAGCCTGCCGCCAACGAATTCGCAGGGAAGGCCGGCCATCACCCGCCTGAGCTGCGACTCCCATTCCGGGTGCGCCTTGTACAGTACCCGGTACCCGGCTTCAGCAAGACACTCCGCGAGAGAGCATTCAACTTCGAACTGGGTCAACCCCCAGTGGGCGATGAGATGAGGATAGCGAATCCAGTTCGGCGGGAATCCCACGATCATCACCGTTTCAACATGCTCCGGCAGCGCAACGGTGTCGCTTTCTGCGAGCCAGCCTCGGTACAGGCCCGTCCGGACGCGCTCGAACTCCACTTCATGCAAGCTCGACATCCAACCCTGCTCATAGTGTTTCTTGCGCCATGCGAGACAGCCCTCGCTCGGGACTGCAAAGCGGTCGACTGGCAGCAAGTCGACGATGTCCGAGGTCGGATAGGGCTGCGCTCCCATCTCGTTGCCATGATGAAACCCAACCACCGTCACGCCGCTTCTGCTGAGCGTACGCGCAATAATTCTGTTCGCCGGTTGTCCGAGATCAGTCAGCAGCAGGCGTTTTGGAAACGTTGAAAGGCCGGTGGCTCCCTGTGCGAGGCGGGCCAAAACTCCAAGCCGTGCCATCCAGGTCTTCCGCACTGCATCCACATCGAAGTCAACGCCTAGCGTTTCCCGGGAGACCGACCTGAACCGATCGGTCAACTGCGCCGTCACATCCCGCAATCGAGCCTCTCTGCCGCCGCCATCACTCGCGAGGAACAGCCCATGACTGACAAAGCGGCAGGCCATGCGACTCTGCTCCAGATACGCCGCGCGAAGCGGTGTTCTGCTGCCAAGGGCCCAGGTCTCCCCCTGACCCGCAGCCGTTCCGATCCTCTCTGGCAGCGTCGCATGTCCATTCAGAAGCCACCCCTTGGCGGCATTGCGCAGAGAATCCTGGAACGAGGATTTGGATCGCGATCCCAGCGATGCGTCCTGTGAAAGCGCATCCCAGTCCGGCTTAAGATATGGCGCTACTACGGATCCATGGCCCGGAGACGCGCCCGCCTGCAGCAGCCGGTGATGTGCGCAGGCAATATGAAGGTGCTGCAACAGAAAGCCCGGCAATCCTATGTCGGCCAGCAATAGATCGGCTGAAACACCATCCAGCTTGCCCGCCGCATCGAGCCACGCTTTCCAGATACCCCTGCAAAGGCTTTCATAGTCCTCGTCGCTGACCGGCCAGGCGTAGTGCGCGCGCCAGGCATCGACCCCAATCTCGGCAACACCCTCGATATCCAGAACTGAACAAGCTGTTACAGACCCTGGTATTCCATTCCCGTCGGACGTGGATCGAGGCGAGGGATACCCACTTTCTGTCATGGTCTCAGCCCGCATCATCCCCATCTTCGAGCAGCGATAGGTCGAGCGGCGTTCCCCTTGTGATGTCCGATTTGGCCTTGCGGCCGAGGACTTCGGGCAAGAGCTTGGGCGCCAGCCCGTATCCGGGTCGGATAGAGCGCACGTTCCGCTCGGTAAGCACATGCCCCGCTTTGATATCCGCAACCGCATAGAGCGAGCGCCGGAACTGGACGTTCGCCTTCTCGCTCTGCTCCGGGACCACACGCGGCACACCCAGGGCCGCCCAGGCTGTACGGCAATCCTCAACCAGAATTTTCAGTTCGCCGGGCTCAAGCGAAAACGCGGCATCTGGACCGCCATCCGCCCTCGCCAATGTCACGTGTTTCTCGATGATGCACGCTCCCTGGGCAACGGCCGCGACGGCAACAGCGGTTCCGAGCGTATGGTCAGAAAGCCCGACCATGATGCCATGACGGCTGGCAAGGTCGGGAAGCGTCCTCAGGTTTGCCTCATCGGCGGGAGCCGGATACGCGCTCACGCAATGCAGAAGCGCCAGCCCGCCGCCGTCGTTTCCTGTCCGCGCAGCTTGTACGGCTTCGCCGGTTTCTTCAGGCGTGCACATCCCCGTGGAGATGACCAGCGGCTTTCCTGTTTTTGCAGCGTATTGGATAAGTGGGAGGTCTATCGCCTCGAACGAGGCAATCTTGTAGGCGGGCGCGTCGAGCCCTTCGAGGAAATCGATCGCGGAAGTGTCGAACGGTGAACTAAAAATCGTGATTCCGATATCTCTCGCATGTCGGAATAACTCCGGATGCCATTCCCAGGGCGTATGCGCTTCCTCATATAGCTCATGGAGTGACCGCCCGTCCCACAGCCCGCCCTCTATCCGAAATCCCGGTCCGTCATGGTCAATCGTGATCGTGTCAGCCGTATAGGTCTGCAGCTTAACCGCATCGGCCCCTGCTTCCTGGGCCGCATCGATGAGTTTGAGCGCTCGCGCGATCTCGCCATTGTGGTTGCCCGAAAGCTCGGCAATCACGTAAGGCGGCTGGTCCGGTCCGATGGTCCGGCCTTCAATCTCCATCGACAAGCTCATACGTGTTCTGGATGTGACAGAATCCCATACCCTCGAACATGCCGATGGAGTTCGTGTTACGCGGATTGATATTGGCGAGGAACCGCTTTCGCGGGTGGCGCTTCATGAGCGCCTTAATCGCCTTTTTTCCCAGACCTTTGCCCTGGTGCGCGCGCAATACGAAAATCCCGATCTCGTCCATCTTGCTGAGATAGATCGCGCCAACAAACTCCTTATCCTGCTCCAGGAGATACCAGGCCGCATAGGGTTTCGACCTGACAAATGCGAGGTGGGCTCGCCATGTTGGCATGGCGCGATGAGAGATATTGATCTCCTCGTTGCGTTCCTCCAGCAGCCGATAAAGGACGCGAGGGGCCTCGTCCTCGCGGTAGACGCTGCGAAGTTTGATCCCGGTCATTCAGTCAACGCCTGCTTGTTCATGCCTTCCCGGATGCGAGCATCGCTTCAGCAACCGCGAGATCTTCCCTGGTATCGATGTCATGGGACCGGTCGCGCGGCATCTGGAATGCGATCACAGGGTGCTCAATGTAAGAGCGTTTCTCGCGAAACCACGCGACGTTCAGGACATGGATCGCACCGTTGGGGCGGAAAGCCCGCGGCATTTCCTGGGACTTGCGTCCGAAAAACTCCGGAAAAAACGGCGCCGCGATGCCATCGTCGTCGATACCTACCGCGCCAAACGGCGTATGCTCAAAGGGCCCGACGCTCATCAGGTTGTTCTCGGACCGGCTTCGGAACAGAGCGACGGCATCGATTATGTCCTGGGCACTGCGGAACGGACAGGTCGGCAGAAGAATGCATATCTCGTCGAAATTCTCTCCGGCCTTCTCCAGCTCGTCCAGCGCGTGCAGTGCCACCTGCACCACGCCAGCAGGGTCTGTGGCAAGATCGGACGGCCTCACAAAGGGCGCCTCCGCACCTGCTTCGCGCGCCGTCGCAGCGATTTCCGCATCCTCGGTGGAAACGACGATCCTGTCGAAGACGTCCGCCTGCTTGGCCGCGTCTATGGTCCAGGCAATCAGCGGCCTGCCGCCGAGCTTCGCCACGTTCTTGCGCTTCAGTCGCGTGGACGCGCCCTTCGCCGGGATCAGCGCCAGCATTCTGGAACTTGCGGTCACGATTTCCGGAACAGCCACCAAGTGAGATTGTCCAGGCCCGTCGCCGGGCGCCAGAAGAAGCCATAGTCGACAATCTTCAAGTCGGGAAACAGGTCCAGCCATAACGCGCCGAAGTCGCGCTTGAACAGCAGGCCATCATGTCCCCTGTACCTCTTCTCCTCGGGCTCGGCTGCAAAGTACTCGATCGTCAGAAGGTAACGGCGCGAGACACGGTGCATTTCTCTATAGACACCGGGTAATTCCTCAGGCGGCACGTGGATTAGAACACCGCTCGTGAAAACAAGGTCAACGGCATGCTCGGCTAGCTCAATCTTGCTTCCGGCACCTGCAAGGATGTTGGCCTCTGGGACAACCGAGTCGGACTGGAGGATACCCCGTGCCTTCCGGTTCGGTTCAAGGGCGAACAGTTCAGCACGGCATAGTTTGCGCAACGCGCGCAGGTTGATCCCGATATTTGCCCCAACTTCGATAATGCTCTCGGGCATTTCAGGCGCCATCGCAGGCAGGATCGATCGCCACATCACCTCGCGCTGCTCAATACGCTCTGCATCAGGGAGGTTTCGCTTGATATAGTCGTCGCCGAAATTTCCAGCCCAGGCGTCGAGCGTGTTCATCCTGTTGTTCATTCTCACATTTTTCCGCCGATATCATCCCAACGGAACGGTTCGCCAGCATTCATCATGCGCGTCAGTGTTTGTCCGATCAAGCGATCAGCCTCGTCTGGCGCTATACCGAATCCGGGACGGCGGTAGTCGAGATCGGCTTCGCTCAATTCGGTCCCCACATCAAGATCTCGCGCGGCGCAAACACTGCGCCGGGCCGCCAACCGCTTTTTCTTTTCTTCTTCGTGCATGACACGGCGGCTCGTGCCCATTGCCTGCTCGACCTCGCCAATCGTCCTGATGAAGTCGGCCATGTCCTGTGGTTCCAGCGAAAAGATATGCTCGATACTGCGCTTGGTCCGGTCTTCGGTGATTGACTTCTCGATCAGGTCCGCACCGAGAGCCAGCGCCGCAACGTCCATTTCCCATCCGGGCGTATGGTCTGAATAGGCGATCGGGTATGGGAACATGCGCTTGAGTGTCGGGATCACGTTCAGGTTGATGCTTTCCAACCGGGCCGGATAACCCGACGGACAATGGTGGATGATGATGTTCTCGTTACCCTCCGCCCGGATCGCATCGACTGCCTCTTCGATCTCGCCAATGCTGGAGTTGCCGGTGTCGAGTTGCAGGCACATGCCGGTCTTGGCCACCCTGCGGATCAGCGGCAGGTGATTGACGTCAGCCGAAGCGATCTTGATCGAGTCGCATTTCAGTTCTTCCAGCAGTTCGACCTCGTCGGGGAAACCGACGGTCGCAAAGAACGCAACACCGCAGGCATCCGCATGAGCCTTCACCTCGCGCCACTCAGTATTGCTCATCGCACGCCGTGCAAGGATGTCGTACAGCGGCTCGGAAACCTTCTCGGTCCTGCCGGTCTCCCTGTCGGCGAGGACCTCATACTCGAACGGCAATGTCCTGTCAGAAACGAGCCTGTCGGGATCGAGAATCTGGAACTTGACCGCATCTCCACCGGCTTCCGCCGCCAGTGTCACCAGCCGCTTGGCAGACTCCAGACCTTCATGAGTCGGTCCCGCCTCGAAGGTTATGAAGCAGGGAGCATCGCTGCCAACCTTCCGCCTGCCAAATGTCACGCTCATGCGCCGAGCACCTCGACCAGAGACGCGACGACATAATCCACATTTTCATCGGTCATGGCCGGATAGAGCGGCAGCGACAGGCATCGCTCGTAATATGACCGCGCGCCTGGGAGATCCCTGTCGCCATAGCGGGCGCGATAGTAAGGCTGCAGGTGCACCGGGATGTAATGCACTTGCGTGCCAACGCCCCGCTCTCGGAGCGCTTCCATGACTTCACGACGCGTGAAGCCGGTTTGCGGAAAATCGATGAGAACTGCGTAAAGGTGTAGCACTGGATCGCAACCGTTTACCTTCGTGACCGGACGCACGACCGGCGCCAGCGCCGCGAGCTTGTCGTCATATCGTGATGCCAGAGCTTTTCGGACCGTAACGAAACTGTCGAGTCGCTTAAGCTGGCTCAGGCCCAGGGCGCAGTGGATGTCGCTCGCACGGTAATTGTAGCCGACATCCGGCATCTCGTAATACCATGGATTGAGCGCCCCACTTTCATCCCGCGCCAGTTCGTCACAGGAGAACGCCTTGGGGTCACGCACCATTCCGTGGCTTCTCAATTGCCTCAGCCGGGCTTCATAGGCCGGATCACGACCGGTCACTGCACCGCCTTCACCCATAGCGATGGTCTTAACCGCGTGAAAGGAAAAGCACGCGAGGTCGCTGTGCGCGGCGGAACCGACCGTAACCGGCGTACCGTTTGCCTGGTATCGTGTCGCGATCGCATGGCAGGCATCCTCGACGATGGCGATACCGGCGCCGCGCGCCACATCCGACAATTCAGGCATTGGTGCCACCTGGCCGTTCAGGTGGACCGGGAAGACGGCCTTCACGTCACCATCCGCCCACGCCATCGCCTCCTGCAAGGTGTCCGCTGTCATCAGTCCCGTGTCGGGATCAACGTCGGCAAAGACGATCTCGGCTCCTGCAACGCGCGGCGCGTTGGCTGTTGCCAGAAAGGTAACGCTCGGGACGATGACCCGGTCTCCCGGCTCCACCCCGACCGCAAGAACTGCCAGGTGCAGGGCGGCAGTGCCGCTTGAACAGGCCACGACGTAAGGCGCGTCGGCGACACTGGCAAAAGCCTGCTCGAACCCTTCAACCGCTGGCCCGGTGGTGAGGAAATCGCTGCGCAGAACATCGGCAACGGCAGCGATATCGCTGTCGTCTATACTCTGGCGGCCATAGGGAAGAAGGCGATCCTTTTCAGGCGGCATTGCCAAGACCGTCAGACCTCGTCCAGCAGCTTCGTCATGGCTTTTTCGTCCAGCCACTCCGGATTATTGTCGCTGGCATAACGGAACCCTTCCTCGACCCGCGGAAACTCCATCCACAGCTTGCTCACGTCCTCCAGCATGAGCGACTGCGGCTCGATGACATAGCGGTCCGGAAGTTCTCGTGTCGCCCGCCCGTCGTCCTCTGTGATCATAACCTCGTGCAGTTTCTCGCCCGGACGGATGCCGACGATCTCGTGCTTCCTGGAGGGCGCCATGCACCTGGCGAGGTCGATGATCTTCATGCTCGGAATCTTCGGCACGAAGATTTCTCCACCACCCATGGGTCCTATGGAGGAAAGCACGAAGTCGACACCCTGCTGAAGCGTGATCCAGAACCGCGTCATGCGCTCGTCGGTAATCGGCAATTCTGTCTCACCGTTTGCAACCAGCTTCTTGAAGAGCGGCACAACAGAGCCGCGCGAACCCACCACATTGCCATAACGCACGACCGCGAAGCGCGTACCTTCCGTTGCTGAAAGCGAATTGCCGGCGATGAACAGCTTGTCCGCGGCCAGCTTCGAAGCGCCATACAGGTTGATCGGGTTCGCAGCCTTGTCGGTCGAAAGAGCAAGCACTTTCTCCACGCCGCTTTCGATAGCCGCATGAATGATGTTTTCCGCGCCTATAACGTTGGTATGGATACATTCCGTCGGATTGTACTCGGCTGCCGGGACATGCTTCAGCGCGGCGGCATGGATAACAATGTCAATACCGCGCATGGCCATGCGTAGCCGGTCGCGGTCGCGCACGTCGCCGATGAAATACCGCAGAGAGCGGTGTTTCGACACCGGCAGTTCCTGTTCCATCTCGAACTGCTTGAGTTCGTCGCGCGAATAGATGACGACCCGTTTTGGATCGAACCGGTCAAGCACGGTTCTTATGAACCGCCGCCCGAATGAGCCGGTCCCGCCGGTGACGAGGATGCCCTTGCCGTTCAGGTCTATGGAGTTTTGTGAAAAATCGCGCATTGTCCGTCTTGTATCATTTCTCGGCCCCAACGGCTTCCTGGTGCGATGCCGACGCAGAGACGTCAAGATCGAGTGTTTCCAGAAGCGTTCTGGCTATTTTGTTGATGTCAGCAGCGACAGCCTTCTCTGGCATCGACTTGCCGCTCAGAATTTGTGGATCGCTGACCGGAAATGCAGATACCTCTTGCGCATGGAGGAAAGCACTAACGGTTTTGGCACGCTCTGCCATGGGCGGCAACTTGTTGTCACGGATGGTCGCCAGCGCATCCTTGGTCGCCTGGTAAGAGTCCGCGAACAGCACATGTGGCATACATCGGGCAATAAATTCGGGATGGAACGTAATTACCGGCTTTCCGATAGTCGCCGCCTGAACACCGAGGCTGCCATTCAGCACGGCCACAGCCCGCGCGCGCTCGGCAATCCCGCGCGCATCCTCAAGTGTCCTGGCAACAATCACGTTGGGATAAGTCTCGATGGTCTGCCAGAAGGCCTGCGTCCGGGGCGCGGTCGCTCCCGGGTGTTCTTTTACCACGACATACCAGCCACCGGGCGCCGTCTTGGCCAGCCAGTCTATTGCCGTCAGGTGACTGTCACACATGGGCGACTCCATCATCAAGGTCGCCTCCGGCTCGATCTGCAGCGGAAAGAACACGAATGCCGCGTCGTCCGGTACTGCCGTCATGACCGGTTTCTCTCGCACAATACGCCGCCGCCAGAAATGCCGCTCAATGATTAACTTTATCTGCTGCAGTGGCAGGTACTTCCCGTACGCGTGGCTGGATCGGTACAGCCTGTTGCCGGCAAGCGTGCGAATGGACAAATAGAGCTGCCTTGCAAGTTCACGCCAGCTAACGCTCTGGCTGAGCGATTCCAGAACCGCCTGTGCCCGCACGGAAGGTGCAAGCCAAGAGCTGTCAGTCTCCTTCAACTGTGGGGCAACTTCACTGCGGAGAGCATCCTGATACGCCTTTGCGAACCCCTCAGGAAGCATGTATTCGTCGCGACTCCAGAACAGTGCCTCACCACTGCGAGCTATGGCCATTGTCCGCGTTTCGACGCCAAGACCCTTGAGCATGTGCCACAGGACAGACGGGCCCACCGCACTGCTGCTACCTACGATCGCAAGCGGGGGCCTGCGATCGATCAGATCCTCGAATGCACGCACGAGGCGGATTACCACGTCCACCGACTGCGGATAGCTGGTCTGACGCCCGTACTCCGATTGCGGGAAACTCACGCTCGTAACCCAACCGATACCGACGTGTCTGTCAGACCTGATCAGCTCGATGACATTGAGATTGTACCGGCGTTCGATGTGGGCCGCAGCATCTGCCAATGCACCGGATTGTTTCTCGTCGACAGTCTCGTCTGCAGCCAGGATCGGATCCATCTCCACGATCTCGGCGAATGCGCCCTCGTCAAAGTCGTAAAGGGTGGGTTTAGGCAGCATGTCGCGCCCATAGCAGACCAAAACAGTCTCGAGATTCGCATACTGCTTCAACAAACGCGCCAGCGGCGTGAGCACATTGGCAAGGTAGCTGAAGTACATCATGTAGATGTATCTGCCACCTCGACTGCCTCGTCGCCGCTCCGATTGCGTGTTTTTCATTTGGGTTCGTTTTCGACCGCGCTGCTGACTAGCGCGCGAGGGTGAGTTTCCCCAACCCGTGCTCAGGACGGTAGCATCCCCGTTCTTGCAGGAAATCGGTGAGATCCTCGATCATCAGTCCATGCTTGTCGGCAATGCCGGAGAAGAAACCATGCTTGTGCCACCAGTCCTGCGCGCCCATTCGTTCAACGTTGTGGCGCTGAGAAGGTTTTTGCGAATAGGTGAAGTAAAAGGCCGCGTTCGACGTCATTACTTTCGGCAAGTGGGCGATCACGTCCTCGATGTCTTTCTCCGGCATATGTGTAAAGACTGCGTGGCACCAGATGATGTCCGGCTTCCTGTCGAGCCAGTCGAAGCTGTTATCCTTATTGACTATGAGCTCCGGATTCTTCGCGAGGATGTCGAAACCGTATGTAGCCTTTATGTATTCCACCCCGCTTCGAATTCGTTCCCCGCTCGCGTCATTGGCTGAGAACTTACCTAGATCGAGATAATCGATGAAATAATGAGCACTGCGCAAGAAACCGCATCCGAACTCGTGTAGCACAGTGCTTTTCTTCAATCCGAGCTGCTTAAGAGTTTCCAGATCTTCGCCCCCGCTGTCGTGATATTCTTTCTTGGTTTTCTGGTCGATTTTCGGATTCGCAGCAAATCCGTCCATACGTTTGGCATACCAATCGAGATAGGAACCGCCACGTAACTGATGAAGCTGCAAGCGCGTTCTTTCCCACCTGTTATGAAGGCGTCCATGCACGGACTTGAAGTCACCGCGCAGGTACTTGATGGCGCGCTCGGGAAGGACTGATCGCGCCAAAGAGGCGAAAAAATTCCACACGAACATACTTGTACCTATCTCATTTCATCTGTGAAGCAGTCGGAGCGCCCGGCTCGGCTTGAACACGCCCGGACCAGAGTTTGCGATGCGGTCCAGCACCACACACCAAAACGTCCTCACCTTGGTTCGATTACAGGTTCAGGAGAAACCGCGTTTCCTGGCGGCCATCATCAAGCTCCTTGCGATTGGCTGCCGAGTACAGCCCGTTGGAAGGCTCTACGCCTTGGAAAAGCGAAGTGAAATTTACGATAAGAATGAGTCTGGGCTTCGAGCGTGTCCGAGCGCCGCAATGGAAACAGGCATAAGGGTTGACGAAATAGACGTCGCCCGGCTCTCCGGTACAATAAATCAGTTCATCCTCGCTGACGTGAGAAAACACGACATCGTCAGGTATACGACCGCGGTCGTGCTTGATCTCTTTCCTCAACTGCGCGCTACTCTGGGCAGGCAAGAACGTAAACGGACCTGACTCCATATCTATCGGCCAGATTGGCAGGATCATATGGAGCTGTCTCGGCTCATTCGAATCGCAATGGAATAGCTGGGATCCAATCCTTCCGGAATCTGGTGCTGTATAACCGAAGGCTATGTTTCCCAAGGCAGGGTATTCCCCCAAGTAACTGGTTACCAGGTCGAATATGGGGCGCTGCGCGCAGAAACGCACCACCGGCTCGATCTCTTCGGGGCGCGCTATCGAGGAACCCACATCGAATATAAGGGTGAAGGGTGGCGTATAGTTCGACAGGATTTCGGCCTTGCGCCTCTCGAAAACCTTGGTGCAATACTGCACCAACTCATTCGCGCCACGAACACCTTCATCTTGAACCTTAACCCAGCCGTCAACAGCAAGACTATCGGGAACTCGGGTTGGGACAGCACGTGTTCGCGTACGCTTCCAGGCCAGCAACGGACTGGCCAGCATTTTCAACTTCTTGCCGACCGCAATCGCGCTGTCATTGCTCATTCCGAGCGTGTCTCTCAGAACTTGCAGAACTTCACGTCCGCCACTCTGTTTCTTCAACTTGAAAAGAAGTTTTGTTGCGAACAGTGGCGCTTTCAGGACTTGGCTTGCATGCATTTCTTTCATCCCTCGGTTTGAAGCATTTTCTTCAAGTTCCACATACCATTTTCGATGGATTCTTCGGCGTGCCTGTTCCGGAGGACGGCGCCCCCCCTGGTCTCCCAAGCTTGCAAGTCCTGAGGCCGCTATTTTGTGTTGCCAGATACCAGGTGCTCCGTCTTTCGCTTACGCCACAGTTGAACTGGAACGTATGCGAGTGTTCCATTGCCCGGAAAAGGCTGCAAGATGCAGTGTATCCTCAGTTGCACCCTCAATGACCAGATGATTCTTGCGACGCCCATCCGCAACCATCCCGCTACGCCGCATGATCTCGATCATTGCCAGGTTCGAAGCAACCGTTCCGGCAGATACCTTGCGCATCCTGTCACGCCCCAGCAATGTGTCCAAAACGCCCACCCATGCTTCAAGACCATAACCCTTTCCCCATGACTTCTTTTCGCCAATCAGGATGGCCACATCTGCAAGGCGGTTTGCCAAATCGACCGTGATCGAAATATTGCCGATATGGCCAAGGCTTTGCTCAATCTCTTCAATGGCACAGAAGAAGTCATCGGATTTCTGCATCGATTCAAAGTAGGCCTGGCAACTCTCCAGGCTATGCCGTACATGCCTCTGCTCGCCGTAGCGCACCACATCGGCATCATTGAGCCAGCCAACATACCGCTCGGTGAGATGCTCTTCCCCGAACTGTACGATGCGAGGCCGCTTCGTGCTTATAGCGTCCCAGGCAACCATTCAGGTGCTCTGGTGCACTTCAACCATGCCGATCTCTCCGGCCTGGTGCTGCCGGCGGTATGCCTTTGCGTACCAGCCGCCCCGTCTCATCAACTGCGCATGCGTACCGGATTCAGAGACCCTTCCTGTCTGCAGAACCACGATCTGGTCGGCAACGGAAAGGGTCGCAAACCGGTGCCCTACAATGATGACCGTCAAGTCCGTCTCACTCTTTATGCGCTCCAGGGCTTCCCTGAATCTGGCTTCAGCATCTGCATCCAGCTGGCTGGTCGGCTCGTCGAGTATAAGTATCTTTGCAGGCTTAAGCAGGGCCCTCGCGAGGTCCAGACGCTGGCGCTGCCCACCTGATAAACGACCTCCGGATTCCGAAAGCCTCGTGTCATACCCTTCGGGGAAATCCATAATGAAATCATGCGCCCCGGCTAATTTCGCAGCCTTCTCGATCGCAGCCTGATCCGCATCCGGCAACCCGTACTGGATATGTTCGCGGGCAGTGACGTTGAATATCTGCGGGTTCTGCGGTGCATACGAAATCGCTGCACGTAACGCATTGAGTGCAAAATCCGATTGTGGAGTGTCATCGAAGAAAATCTCGCCGCCGCTCGGGGCGCGTAATCTTGGCAACAGGTCAATGAGCGTGGATTTTCCGCTGCCCGAAGGGCCAACGAGGGCCGTCACCTTGTGCGCCGGGATGACAAGGTCGATACCTCGAAGAGCGAACTGTTCGATGCCTTCATACGTAAAACTCACGTCCTCGAATTGGATGCTATCAGTAAGTGCAACGACTGTTTTCGAACCGGTATCGACTTCCTGCGCTTCTTCAAGGCTGGCGAGGCGGTTCAGCACACGTTGAACACTGCCCATCTGGTTACCGATGGAGTAGCGGACATTGGCCAGTTCCTTCACCACCGGTATCAGGCGAATAACGATCACCAGAAACAGTCCGATCTGCTCCAGCGAAAGCCCGAAATTCCTTACACCGAAATAGAGAAAAGCGAACCCGGCGGCGACCGTTACCGGTTCGATCATTACGGTTGCACGCGCCCGAAGGATATTACCTTCCATAACCTGCTTGTACTGTTCGGAAGTATGCTCACGCATGTTTGCGTACTCGGCTTCTTCCATTCCGCTGAGCCGAACGAGACGGGCCGACTTCAAACGTTCGGATAGGAAATTCAGCAAAGCGCTATTCGCGATGACAAGAAGCTGCCCGACCTTCCTACCGCGCTTCACGAAATAGATCACGGGCGCAGACGCAATGCCCATCACAAGGATGGCCGCGAAAGTCATCTCGACCGACAACGCAAACAGAATGCCAATGTAGATGGCCGCGAGCATGAGCATGCTCACCATCGTGATCGAAGTGATTGCGCCTTCAACTGCGGACGTCGTCTCCGTGGTTAGGTCGTTAACGATACGGCCCATACCCTCCTTTTCGCCGTAACCGAGCCCGGCACGGAGGAATGCCCTGAACGCCCGATCCACTATTCTCCGGATGACCGTAAACTTGATATAGGACGAGTAAATCAGGCGGACATAGATCAGAAGCTGCCGGAACAGGATAGCGACAAAGCTGGTTATCAGGAGGACAGGAACGGTGACCGTGATACCAAAAAACGAGTAGACATCGACAAGGTACCCCCACCAGCGCGACTTCTCCGCCAGATCCGCAGCAGTTTCGCCGGACTGGATAAGCTGGAATACCGGCAACAGGATCGTAAGGCCGATACCCTCGAAAACGGTTCCGAGCAGATAAAGCCCGAGCAGACCCAGGATCATGGGCCGTGTCAGGCCGATTGACAGCGGCAGTTTAAGCATCAGTCGTCTTTACGAGGGCTTCTATTTCGGTGCGTCTGTTACGCATGCGAACGCAGTGCTTCCTCAAGCGCACCTGCCAGTTCATCGCGCTTCCAGAAGCAGGAAATCGGCCCGGTTGGCGCATCGAACAGCCAGTGGCGCTCCACCTCGCGCGGGACGACCGAAAGAACGTGCGTCCCCAGCACGGCGGCTTCCACAAGCAGTATGGTGGTCAGTCCGACTACGATGTCGGCGCCAAAGCACACCTCGAGGGCATTTTCTTCCCGGCTGACCATGTCGAATTCTGTCTGATATGACGCAAATTCATCGGCATCGTTTTTGGGATGCAGTCTGAGCACAATGTAGGGCGCGATGTCTGCCCTACCCACGGCATCAAGGACTTCCTCCAGTACGATATGGGTCCGGCGCTGTTCGCCTCCCCGGCCAACCAGTGTGTAGTCATGGGTCCGGCAGAACTGGTCCGGATCAAGCCCGCCCGAACGTTCGGCAAGGAATACGAGCACCGGACGGTCCCCCGCATCGGGAAACAGCTTTCTTCGCAGGACGTCCTTGCCTTCACAGGATAGAATTTCGCGCTGTTCCGCAACGGCCGCAAAATGCGGGTGGGGCACCACGTCGATACGGTCTTCCGAATAGCCAAGGTCAACCAGCGTATCCCGTACCGTGACTGATGGAGCGAATATCCGGTCCGGTGCATATTCCAGTGCATCCTGCCCATCGCCGCGGAACCGGCTTGCCGTATTGGCGGGGCCGTCAATGATTCCAATTGTTGCGATTCCCGCCTCCCGGCAGGCTACAACCAGCGTATGGGCAGCGGCATCAGTGTCCTCACTCGTACCCAATACGACAAGAGAAGGCTTTGCACTTTCCAGGAAACAGCGTGCGTCAAACGGGTCATCCAGCGACTGGAAACAAACGCCAAGACTGCCGAGCTGGCTTGCGCCGGCACCACAGGCATGGACAGTCACGGCTCCATGCTCTTTCAGTGCTCCCAGCATGCCCGCGGCGAAATTCGCAGCTCCGGGGTCTTCGACCAGCATGGAAATCGACATTGGCGTCTCAAAGCCAAGCGTCACGCACAGTTTGGACAGAGTGTCGTTGATCGCACTCATGCAGCTGCCATGGCCGGCATCGTAAGGCGGAGAGCATTTTTGCTGGCCCAGCATGGATCAGTCTGTTTTTCGCGAACGGGCGGCGATCTCGTGAACGATCGACTCGCTTGCCAGCGCCTCTCCGGCCGGACTCAGGAGGGCGCTTGTTCCGAATAGATCGCCGGCAAGAGAGTCGTACATGCCTTCAAGGCAATGGCCGACATCCACGTCTCGTACGTTCACGCTGCCGCTGTCAATCTCCATCTCGTTCTCGAGTCCGCGGTTCTCTACCACCCGGTATCGCGCGACGGTGAGCCCTTCCTGCAGGATCGAAAGGCGCCCCTTCGTGCCCCAGATATCTAGCCCCACTTCGCGCCAGGCCTTGAAGTCTGCGGGCATCAACGACGCATGCGCCCCATTGGCCAGCCGCAACAGACACGCCGTCTGAATATCGCCGGGCACGGATGACTGCTTCGCATTGTCGGCGCGCCCACAACCGTCGATCCCTTCAATCTCGCCGCAAAGCATCCTCAGAAAGTCCACGAGGTGGCTTCCATTGTTCAGCAGGCCATTGCCATACAGTCCGAATACGGCCTGCACATCGCCGACCTCCTCCTCGAGCCCGCCCGATGCGAGAGCCTGGAAGACCGGCACGGCCCGCCGCCAGTAGTTGACCTGAACAGCGATGCTCCTCCGGCTGCATTCCTCGACAAAAGCCCTCGCTTCATCCACCGTCCCGCCCAGCGGCTTTTCAACCAGCACCGCACGGAGTCCCGGCAGCTCATCGAGTATCGCGCACCTGTGCTGTGGCGGAGTGGCGATAACCGCAGCCTCGATTGTCTCGCGTCCTTGAAGGTCTGCGATTTCTGCAACGCAGGCTCCGACATTCCATTCACCGGCAGCGCGCTCGAGCGCCTCCGCCGATGGATCCACAACCGCGATCCAGTCGAAAGCATCATGCCGCGCAAGAATCTGCGCATGGCTTGAGTCGGGAAAAAAACGGGCCATGCGGGCGTCGTGACGCATGGTATCGGCAATCTTGCCAAACCCCACGAGAACTGTCTTCAGAGCACTCAATGGGCTGTCCGCGAACCATCCGCCAGTCTCGCATTAGGATCGCCGACCATCGCATCGACAGCCAAGAGAACGTCGCGCGTCGTGAAGTCCGGGCCAACTTTCGCCTCCAGGCTTCCAACGAGTCGGGTCAGAAACGCCGCGTCCTGCGGCCAGTCCAGCAACAACCGAACCTCTGGCCGGTGCAAGTCCTCAGGCGCACGCAACGAGACCAGCTTCCAGCGTTCTCGATCACGGTAAAAGGCAACCGAGACATGCTCTCTCACTTCGGGATCGTCACAATGCTCCTTCGCAACCGTCTCCAGCGAGACCCGGGAAAAAACCTCGACGTCCAGACCTTCAGGATAAGACTGGGGTGCGGTCGTCGTAACAATATCGCAATCTCCTTGCGCAAAGCGCCGCACCGCGATGTCGATCACTTCAGGATCGATGAGCGGGCAATCGCCACACAGCTCGACGATAACATCCGACTTCATCTCCCGGTGCGCGCCCAGCACCCGTTCCAGCACGTTGTCTTCACTGCCGCGGTAGACGGCAATGCCTTCGCTCTCGGCCCAACCGGCAATAGCATCGTCGGCCGGCGCATCGCTCGTCGCGACAACGATATCATCGAGCGTCTCAGCCCGCCTTACCCGGTCCACCATGCGGCCAAGCGCCGGGCGGCCGGCCAAGTCTATCAGGACTTTTCCGGGCAGGCGCGAGGCACCCATGCGCGCTTCGATGCTGGCGATGACGCGCGTATTCATGACGCCGCGGCCAGCTCTCCCGCCCTGCTTGAAAGCTCGCCCGTATTGCGGTGAACTTTCGTGATCGCTTCACCGATGCGCTGCGCGAGCTCTTCTGAAGGTTCGAGGCTGCAAACCTCGATCAGCAATGCCTGGTCGCGATGCATGCACTCCGTCACGGGACAATGGACCTTGGTATAGTCCGGCGCACCGAGCGTGAAAGGATAACCCTCGCGTCCGAACGCGATGCGCTTCTGGAACGTCGGCAGGCGGTAGAGCGGCTCGACATAGCCGGTAAAACAGGGAACGCCTTCCGCGATCAACGCATCGCGGAACAGATCGCGGTCCACGCCAGCATCGCCGGCATCGTAAGTCGCGCACCAGCAATAGTAGTTGTGACGGCAGCCTTCCCGCACGGCGGGCACCTTGAGCCCCCTGAGGTTCCGCGCGCCTTCGCTCAGGATTTCGGCAAAACGCTCGCGCGGCTCCACATGGGCGTCGATATTTTCCAGTTGCACAAGACCGACGGCGGCGGACATCTCGGTCATCCGGTAATTGAAGCCGACCATATTGGTCAGGTCGTCCATCCCCAGCCAGTCGGTCACATTCTCACCGTGGTTCCGGATCATCGCAAGGCGCTTGCCCAGAACATCATCGTCCGTCACGCACACACCGCCTTCACCGGTATGAATGTGCTTGTGATAATTCAGACTAAACACGCCGATATGGCCGATTGTCCCTGCCAAACCTGAAGCCGTCGCGCCCAACGGCGCCTGCGCATTGTCCTCGATGAGATGCAGATCATGCTTATCGGCGATTTCCAGCAACTCCTCGAGCCGCGCGGGATGGCCGAACAGGTTGACGGCGATGATGGCGCGGGTCTTGTCGGTAATCGCGGCACGCACCGCCTCCGGGTCGAGCCCGAACGTCTCATCCTCGATATCTGCAAAGATGGGTATGCCGCCATAAACCAGCGGTGCCATCGCCGTTGCCGACATCGTCCAGGGCGGAACGATCACTTCGTCTCCCGGTGAAACGCCGACAGCGCCAACCGCCGCGAACAGGCCGGACGTTGCCGAATTGACCGAGATCGCGTGCGCCACGCCATAGCGCTCGCACCACGCCGCCTCGAAAGCCTGCACCTTCGGCCCGCCCCAGTATTCATCGCCCGGACTGCCGTAAAACCCCGACAGGCAGTCCGAGGCCATGACCTCAGCCACAGCACGGGCTTCCGCCTCGCCCATGGAACGGTAGCGGCGCGGTTCTTCCGCAATCACCGGCTCGCCGCCAAAAATAGCGAGTTCGCTCACACCGCCTCCGCCCGCATGGTGTTCCTGACGGTCTTCAAGTGCGAAACGACCTCCTCGAGAGAGGCTCTTTCGGGATGTGCGCCAAGCCGGGCACTGATAGCCCGCGCGATTTCCAGTTCCTCGCCTGTATCAACCGTCAGGCGCATATCGTCGAATGCCCCATCCGGTGCCGCCAAATTGACGATGCGCCAGTCCTCGGGCCGGGCGTAAAAGGCGGACGTTACGTGCTCACGCTCCTTAAGCGACATGTTCGAGTAGGCGCGCTTCAGGGCGTCAGTCGCGATCACCTCCACGCTGGCACCCGCCGGCCATGTCCTGGGAAAGACGTTGGTCAAAAGGTCGGCTCCGTTCTCGGGCAGCGCCGCCATCACCTGATCGATGAGTTCGGGTGGCATGAACGGACTATCGCCGCTGATGCGTACGAACCTCTCGATGCCAACGTGATCGCAACAGGCCAGCGCCCGGCCTGCAACATCGTCGCAATCCCCGCGAAACAAATTCACGCCTTCACGCGCCGCGAAAGCCGCCACCGGGTCGTCGATTTCACGATCCGACGTCGCCAAGATGACCGGCATAGCCTCGGAAGCCTTGCGAACGCGGTCGAGCACGCGCCCCAGTAGCGGACGCCCGCATAGATCGGCGAGCACCTTGCCAGCCAGGCGCACGGAATCCATCCGCGCGAACACGATGACGGCAGTCGCGGTCAATTCCGGCCTATCTCCCGCTTGGCGCGTTCCCAGCGCTCAATGTACCACTCGCAGTATTTACGGTAGCCCTTTTCCAGGGGCCAGTTCGGCTCGAAGCCGAGCACCTGCTTGGCGCGTTCAACCGAAAGCGTGCCACGGATGGGCTTGTCTTCCGCGCGCGGCCTCTCTTCAAGGATGGTCTCCGGCACCAGGTCTTTGACGACGCCGGCAAGCTCCGCGATCGTGCGCGCATTGCCGAAGGTGATGTTGAACGTCTGTGACGTTTCCGGTCCGCCGTGCAGCGCAAGCGCCCGCACGATGCCCTGGATAAGATCATCGATATAGGTGAAGTCGAGACGTCCGTCTCCACCGCCTTCGAGCAGCAACGGTTTACCGGTCAGGGCATTCTCGATGAAGATCTGGGAAACACGCCTGCTCCTGCAGCGCTCACCGTAAAGCGCGCTTGGGCGGATTATCGTCGTACCAAGCCCGTGCTGATGGTTGTAGGTCCGCAGCAGCCGCTCGGCCATATATTTCGTGTTGGCATAGATGCCGCGCGGGCGGGGACGCGTGTTCTCGTCCACCGTGTCGCCTTCGAAGTCACCGTAGACGGTGCTGGAACTCATGATCATCACCTGGTTCACCCGCTCGTCCTTGCGACGGCAAAGTTCGAGGATGTTGCGGAGCGTCAACAGCTGAAGATCGAAACACAGGCCCGGGTTCTTCCGGGCTTCGACCGCGCTGGATATCGCTGCGAGGTGCACCACCTTGGTCGGCTCAAAGTCGTGGAAAACGGTACCGATATCGTTTTCCAGCCGCGCGTCCGCGTTGTGAAGCAAGGCCCCCTGTTCACGCATGAGCGCGAAACGATCGAGCAGAAACGACTGATAGGCGCCCGCGCGCAGAGGATCGTCTCCACCATCGTACACGTTCTCGATCAGGCTGTTCACCATCAGGTTATCGACGACCATCGTCTCGACACTCATCCGGCGCAGTTCCAGGGCGAGGTTGTGCCCTATGAATCCTGCGCCGCCGACGAGCAGGACACGCTCGCCCTTGAGTTTTTTCGCCAGCGACGAATAAGAAATGGAGGCCATATCAGTTCCGCCGATTTATTGTTGCTTATGCTCTTGCATCGCCGATGGCGTCCTTGAACGCCGACGCAATACGCTCCGGATCGCCGGGTTTCAGGTGCGGGCCGACGGGCAGGGAAATGGTCTGCTCCGCGAGCCAGGCCGCAAGCGGGAATTGCCCGGCTTTGAAACCGTAGCGCTCGGTGTAATACCGCATCTCCGGAACGGGCCGGGGATAGTGAACGCTGGTGCCGATACCGCGCCCGTTCAGCTTCTCAATGATCTCCGCCCTGTCCAGGCTGCCATCGCGCGGTAGTACGGCGTTCAGGCAGTAATGCGAGGAGACCGCCTTGCCCTTGCGGGGCTCGAAGACGGTAATCTCGTCCAGTTCGGAGAGTTCGGCTCTCAGCGTTTCGAAATTTTCCGCCCTGGCCTTCTGAAAGGCATCGAGTTTTGCAAGCTGCACGAGACCGACAGCGGCCTGCGCCTCGTTCATGCGGTAATTGTAACCAAGCTCGTCGACATCGTAGACGCCCGGCACCTTGCGCTCACCCAGCATCCGATCGTAGCCGAACGCCTTGCGCTTTGCGATCGCGTCGGCCAGATCTTCATTGTTGCTCGTCACCATGCCGCCTTCGAGCGTCGTCATGTGCTTGACCGGGTAGAATGAAAAACACCCCACGTCTCCTAATGTACCCGCCTTGCGCCCGTCATAGGTGGCATCCACCGCAAGCGCGCAATCCTCTACGACAAGCGCGTGATGCTTTTTCGCAATCTCGTTGATCGCGTCCATGTCGCATGGAAGTCCGAGATAATGCACGGGCATGATTGCTTTTGTGCGCTCACCCGCTGCCGCTTCGACAGCTACCGGATCGATGTTTCCGGTGTCCGGCTCAACATCCACGAACACGGGCGTCGCACCGCAGAACTCGACCGCGTGGGCCGTGGCCACATGCGTCATTGCGGGGACAATGACCTCGTCACCCGCGCCGATGTCGTTCACGAACAGTGACAGATGCAAACCCGCGGTGCAGGACGAGAGGCTCACCGCGCGCGCCGCGCCGACGCGCTTGGCGAAAGCCTCCTCGAACGCCTTCGCGACCGGGCCGTGCACCAGCTGGGTACCGGAAAGCACGTTTGTTACCGCCTCGATTTCCTCTTGGCCCAGCATCGGCCGCCCGAAGGGAATATTGGTCTGCTCGGTCATCTTCCTCTACATCATGTAGCTGACGGGCACCGTGCGCCGTTTCTCAACCGACTCCCATGCCGCAAGACACACGTCCATCACGCGGAACACGTCGCGCGCCGAGACGTTAGGCTCGCGAGCTTCGCGAATGGCACTGATGAAATCAGGCAACAAATCCCCTTTCTCGATTGCCGGATAAGGGACGTCCATTTCTACCTCGTCCTCTGGCTGGTCGCCTTTGAACAGCTTGCCGTGCGGCAAGTCGTTCATGAACGTTCGCTTGGTTCCATATATGTTGAGTGCATGAATCTGGGTGCGTCGGGAGCCCAGCGTCGTCAGGTTCTTGGCAAGGGCGCCGCTCTCGAAACGCATCAGGGTCACGATGGTGTCCGGGTAACGATACTGGCTGCCTGCGCTGAGAATCTGGTTGCCCATGCCGCAGACTTCTTTCACTTCCTCGTCCATGAGCCAGCGCATCAGGTCGATGAGGTGAATACCGCCACCATAGGTCACACAGTAAAAGTCCATCTTGCCGCGCCAGCCCTCGGTCAGCTTCCACAGGATCTGGTGGATGTAGTCGCCTTCGAGGTAGTAGACGTCGCCGAATTTTCCGTCGCGGATCATCCGCCTGACTTCGCGAAACCGCGGGCTGTGCCGCAGGATCAGATTCGATGTGATCAGTTTGCCGCTTTCCTGCTGGGCATGGAGGATCGCCTCCGCTTCGTGGCGGTTCAGAGCCACGGGCTTTTCGATCATGACATGCTTGCCGTGGCGAAAAGCGGACACCGCCTGCTCCGCATGGGCGTCGTCATAGCTGCAAATGGAGACGACATCGATTTCCGGGTCTTCGGTAATACGGCGATAGTCAGTGTGGCGGCCCGGCACATCGCACCTGTCAGCCACCTCTGAAAGCCTGTCCGGGTCGATATCGCAAACGGCGACCACTTCGCAGCCGTCGATGGCGTTGTAGCCGAGCACATGCTGTTCGCCGACACCTAGCCCAATGACGCCAATCTTTAGCTTGGTGGTTTCGGGCATCATCCCGTCCAGTGCCATGTCTCCGATGCGTCGTGCGGCTTAAAGCCTGCCCGCCTGTACATCGACAGAGAGACCGTGTTGGTTTCCTGGGTACCAACCCGCATGCGCTTCGCGCGGCCCGCATAGTGGGCAAGCGAGCCTGCAACCAGCTTTTCGCCGATACCTCGCCCTTGATAGCCATCGGCAACGCCAATCAGGTCGATGACCGCATCCTCTCCGTGCCTCATACATAGGTTGAAACCGGCTACCTTGCCCTCAACCCTCGCCACCAGCGGTGCGTCGGAGCGGCCGTTCATGCCGTTGCGTACCCAGAGCGCCTTGATTTCGTCGGCAACATCATCGGAAATTTCGGGATCGGCGTGGTAACGGTCGAACCTGAACACGGACCGGGCGATTTCCACGGCAGCATCGGTATCCGACTTGCCGCCAACCTCGATTCCGTCCGGCATTTCCGCGGCGCCCGCCAAAGGACGGTAAAATGTAATGAGCCGCTCAACCTTGCGGAAACCGTATTCATGAAGACGCTCGCCGACAGGTGAAGTCTCCGGCAACCTGCACGCGATCAGGGCCGCTTTTTCCGTACGCGCGCGCCGCAAGAGCTTTTCCAGTTCCACCGGAGGGACATCGCCATTGCCGCTGATTGTCAGCCGCCAGACGGGAGCACCGAAGATGTCGGTCTCGAACGCTTGCTCTGAGACCGTCAATGCACGGTCGGTTTCCATGACGCCGTTCATGTACCGGAGTAGAATTCCTGCGTTTCCGCATGCCAGCGGTCGAAGAAGCCGACTACGTCCTGCCACTCGTCGACAGACGCGTGCGACGACGGTGTTTCCGTCTTGCGGGCAATGACTGCAAGAACATCATTGTCGATGTAACGGTTGTGTGCGATCACCTCGAAGCCTGAAAGCGCCAGCGCCCGCGCAAGCGCATTGAAACTGAACCGAAAGGCATGCGTATCGGCCTCGTTGGGCCCAAGATAATAATGCAGGGGTTTCTTGAATGGCACGAGGATGCGGCTTCCTGTCGACACCACGACATGGCCACCGTCCTTCAGAAGCTCCGCCGTGGAACGCAGCATGCCAAGGCAGGACTGGCAATTCTCCAGCGTCCACATGATCGTGGCGATATCGAATTCTGTCTCTTTGCCCGATGCCGCGTAGTCCTCGATGGTGCCAACGAAATGGTCGATGCCGAGTTCGCCCATCAGCTTGCCGTTGGCACCAGAAGGCTCGATCCCGAAAACGTCGGCGCCGAACCGGTCCTCCCGGATCATGTCGAGAAACAGGCCCTCGCCCGCGCCGACATCGCACACGGTTTTTGCGCCAAGCCCGATTTCGGCGTTGATGAACTCGGCCACGAATGTCTGGCGCGCAACGATCGCCGGAATCCGCGCCGTGTATTTCGTCTGGTAGAGTTCGTCGCTCCATTCGTCCGCTATGGCCTGCGCGGAGCGGCGGCGGCGGACATAAACGAAACCGCACTCCTTGCAGACGTGCAGGCGCCCCTCGCCCATATAGTGGCGCGCGACCTCAATCTCCGCGCAGTCGTCGCTGCCGCACAGGTCGCAGGGAAAATCCTGAACGCCGGTGTCGCCCATCCGCCTACCGGCGCACCTTGGTGAGAAAATGGACCTCGGAAGGGACCTTGTTGCGGTCCATGGTCTCCTGGATACCGTCGATGAGCGGCGCCATCATCTGTTCCCAGTCCCTGATCCCCGTTTCGGGCTGCTCAAGCTGATGCATGCGCGTGCGTCCAGACCGGAACAGGTCCATGGCGTCCGCCCCGAACCACCATTCACCAATCACATCGAGGCCAACCTGATCACACAGCCATCGAAGCGACTTGTCCGTGTACAAGTGCGTGTGGCCGGAGAGATGACGTTCGTATACGCTCGGGAACAGCAATTCGAAATAGCAGGACGGACTGTGTACGGGCACAGCAATGAGAATATATTGCGTATTGGGATTACGCCTCATCGCCTCCAGCGTCCCGCGCGGATCAAGCAAGTGCTCCAGAACGAAGATCAGCGTGATCACGTTGGCATCCAGATCCGGTAGCAGGACGTCCAGGTCGGGGATTCTAAGCTCCTCAAGATAGTCTCCTCCCAGCAACTCGTTGCCCTGGTCGACCAGCAGCCGCGCCGGCTCGTATCCCCTGGCCCTTGAGATGCCCCTGTCGAGCATGGCCTGTATGAAATGCCCGAGACCCGTTCCGACATCGGCATAGGCAAGGGATTTCGGATCGACGCCATCAGCCTCGATAACGTCCCAGATGAAATCAAGCTTCGCACGGTACACCGCTTCGACCCTCTGCTCGAAGGCTTCGCGATCCGGCGCCGCATAGTGACCAGTCACGTGCTCGCCATCATCGTCGCTGAAAAAAGCGCGATAGAAAGGCTCGGTATCCTCGTAATAACCATTCAGGTGCGTGCAATCGGGGCAGACGTGATAGGAGATGTCCTGCTTCACGAATGTCGGCGGGCCCATCGGTGCGCCGCAATTCTTGCAGACCCTCCTCGGCGGCTGCGACCGGTAAAGGTCGTAAAGCCGCGAGGACTCCTCGACCAGCGCATCCTGTTGGACCGGATCGAAGAAGTTTCGCTGAAGTTCCAGGAACGGCGCGCTCGGCTTGCTGAAGCGCACGATCGGGAGGCTTGCCGTCATGACTCTCTTATCGCCGTTCGTTATCGCGGCGGAAACCGCAGCGACCAGCCGTTAGCCGTCTCTTGCCAGATCTCGGAGTTGCGGTGAAGGTCGACAAGCTTCTCGAATTCCGCCTCGTCCATCTCCAGATAGTCCAGGGTTTCGGCATAGAAACTGTGCGGGAACTCGTCATCGTATTTGCGGACGAGTTCGAGCGCCTCTTCCCGGGACATGCGTCCCCGGTAGATCTGGCGAGACGCGTCCCGTGTGGCCCGTCCGAAGCCGAACTTGATGAACTGCATGTAGTAATAGAGGTTATCGATCTTGTCATCGAGGCTGTCGAAATTCGTGAATGTGCCGTCCGAACGGCCCGAAAGCGCTGTGCGGAAATCGATTTTGGAAGCGATATAGTCGTAGTTCTCGGCCACGTCCCAGGGGAAGAACCATGCAAAGTAGACCGCTTTGACCCCAGCGCGCTCAACCTCGTCCACATCCGGATAAACATAGGGCGCGAGGTCGCGTTCCTCGACCACGTCATCGAGCCAGTTTTCCGGATGATCGCCGATCTGGTGTTCCAGCACCTCGGTAATATCACGAAGCTTCTTGTGTTCCTCGCTGAGCACCCGCCCCCCGTACTCGCTCTCGCCGTGTTCGGCGTAGAAGATCAGCGGGATGCCGTAATGGGCGGCAACCTGCACCGGCGCGGAATTGACGCCGGCGTCCCAGTGCACCTTCGGATTGCCGCGCTCGACGAAGAAACGTCTCGCCAGGTGGCGTGCGACCTTCTGGTTCGGCCGCACCATGACGTGATCGAAGCCGGCTCGAAGCAGCGCTTCCCGGTTGTGCTCGCCAACTTCATTGGGGATGAGAGGAGAGAAGGTGACCAGAAGCGGGTTCAGGCCGTGCTCGAATTTCAACTTGTACGCTATGGCGCTGGAATCCTTCCCACCAGACCAAGGCACCACGCAGTCGTAGTCGCTGTTGACGGGCCGGTTCTCCTCAACCAGCCGGCGGAAATCTGCAAGACGTACGTCCCAGTCGATCTCGACTTTCTCCGCCGCGGTCAGGCAGGCGTTGCAGATGCCGTCCTCGTTAAAGACGATCCGAGGCCGTGTGTCCGGCATCAGGCAGGTCTTGCAGTACCGCACACGGCTTGCGCCTGTGATCGTGGTTTCTATTGCTGTCATTGATTTAGGTTCGGTGTTTCCCGTCAACTCATCCGGACTGGCAAGCCCTTCGATCCAAGATACTTCTTCGCCGCACGGATGCTCGCCTCCGTGAAATGATAGATGTTCTGCGTACAGGCCGCCGAAACGCCCGCATCCGAGATAACCTCGCTCATATGCTTCCAGCTGCCGCACCCGCCAAGCGCAAGGACTGGAACCGATACCGCATCCGAGACATTCCGGCAAAGCTCGATATCGTATCCCTGCAACCAGCCATCCCGGTCGATCGCGGTGATCAGGATTTCGCCCGCGCCAAGGCTCTCGCCCTCTCGCGCCCAGTCCTCCGGCGACCGCCCGGTGGGCCGGCTTCCGCAATTCCCGAAAACCTCATAGCTACCATCGTCGTGCCGCTTCGCGTCGATGGACAGCACCACGCATTGCACCCCGTAGGCCTCCGCAATCTCACCGATCAGTCCGGGCCGTTCGAGCGCACCGCTATTCACGACGACCTTGTCCGCGCCCAGCGCCATAAACCGCCTGACATCATCGAGCGTCCGGATTCCGCCGCCGGCCGAAAGTGGAACGAAGCAGCGGCTCGCGAAACTCCTGATGACCTCTTCGAAGTTTGGGCCGTCCCCTTCTCCAGGGCGTGTGATATCGAGAACCACGACCTCATCGACAGACCAGGAATCCACGAAGTTGAGCGTGTAGCGGTAGTCGGGCCGGAACAGCTTGGTCCTGAAAAGAACCCCGTCGTTGAAGGTCAGGACGGTGATAACGCGTTTTCGAAGCATGTCGTTCAGGCCTGAACAAGGAAGTTTTCCAGCATCTTGAGACCGTGCTTCTGGCTCTTTTCCGGATGGAACTGCACGGCGTGAATATTGTCCTTGCGGATGACCGCCGGGAACCGGCCGCCATAATCCGCCTCGCCCACGACGAGACCGTCGTCCCCTACCGACAGCCTGTAGCTGTGGACGTAGTAGAACAGGGCATCGTCCGGCACATCCTCGTAGAGCGGCGAGGCCGTGCATTGTATGAGGTCGTTCCAACCGACATGGGGCACGCGCAGTTCCGGGTCGTCGGGCTGAAGGCGCTGCACTGTCGCGTCAACCCATCCCAGTCCTTCGTGATGTCCGAACTCCTCGCTTTCCCTGGCGATAAGCTGAAACCCGAGGCAGATCCCGAGGATCGGTACGGCCTTGTTGAGCACGAAGTCCGTCAACGGTTCGACCAGACCGCGCTCGATCAGGTTGCGCATCCCGTCGCCGAACGCCCCGACACCGGGCAGGATCAGTTTGTCGGCCTTTGCGAGCACCGATGGATCGGAAGTGACGACACAGTCAAACCCGACACGCCGGACGGCGCCCTCGACCGACGTCAGGTTACCGAGGCCATAGTCGATGATGCCGATGCTCATGCCGCCGCCGTCAGGCTCTCCGCGTTGCGGCCAACCTCCAGGAACAGCCTGGCGGCGACAAAACTGAAAGCGAACTTGGAGAAACTGTTGTCCTTCAGATCCCCGCGCAGAAACTCGTCCACCGTGTCGCGCCGCACGATATCGAAAATGGGCCCGGGCTCCAGCAACCGCTCGACAACCTTTGGGTCGGAGCGGTCGAGAAGCGAGTCGATCGAGGCATTGAATCCACGCTTGCGCTTGTCCAGCCGCACCTGGTCGTTGAGTACGCCTTCAGTGGCGGCGCGCAATGGCCACTTTACGAAGCCATCCTTCACCAACAACTCGTTCGGTATCGAGTAGGCGAATTCGACGAGTTCCCGGTCGAGATACGGCGACCGGTTTTCCACCGACCAACTCATCGAGTTCAGATCGTCCTCACGCAGTATGACGGGCACGGACTCGGCGAACAACTCGTTCATCATGCGCTTGCGCAGGGTGTTGTCGCTGTAAGCCGCCTCGTCGAAGTCTTCCTCGAACGGTTCATCGAGAAAGGCGCTGAAGACGTCGCGGTTGAGATAGATATGTCCACGCTCGTGCGGCTTCTCCCGGAAAACCATGGGATCTTGCAGAACAGGGTTCTGGACCCAGGCGCCATAGCTATCGCGCCAGTCCGCCACCAGAGCGTCGGCGTCGTCGCGTCCGCCCATTTCGGCCAGCCAGAACCCGTAGTGGTCGTAGTAACCGGTAAAGAGTTCGTCTGCCGCCGTGCCGGAGACGGCAACCTTGTAACCGGCCTTCGAGATCGATTCCGAGAGAAAGTTGTGCAGGTAGTAGGAGATCGTCGTCACCGGCGCATCGCGTCCGGCGGACTGGCGGGCGAGCCGGTCGAGGAAACCTGCCGTATCGGTATGGACCGTGTGCAGCCTGCATCCAATATCATCTGCTACGGTACGAATATTCCGTGTCTCGTCGTAGCGTTCGTCTTGATCGAGGATAGAGAAGGCGTGAACGTCGCAACCAAGTTCCTTGCTCGCAAACGAGGCAAGCGCGCCTGAATCGACCCCGCCGCTCAGGCAAAAAGCAACGGGCACGTCGGCGCGAAGACGCAGCTCGACGGAGCGTTTGAGGTGCTGCCTGACGCCATCGACCATCTCCGCTTCCGACATGGGCTGTGGGTGGTATCGCAACGACCAGTAACGCTGCGCGTCCTCCGGGCCCGGAAGAGCCTTTTGCTTGCTTGCATCGATGACAAGCACGCTACCGGCCGGAAGTTCCGCCACACCGCTGTAAAAAGTACCAGGCTGCTTGTAGAGCGACTTGTAGCCATTCACCAGGAAACGGCAGATTTGCGCCGTATCAAAGCCCGGCCAGCTCCCGGCCAGCGCCGCCAGCGCCTTGACCTCGGAGCCGAAGCGCAGATACGGCCCGTCGCGCCACACGTAAAGCGGTTTCTCCCCGAAACGGTCACGGCTCAGCACCAGTTGACCTGATCGGGTGTCGGCCAATGCGAAGGCCCACATGCCTTCGAACCTGTCGAGGCAGGCCGGACCCCACTCGCGCCATGCGTGGATGACGACCTCGGTGTCGGACTCCGTCCTGAAGTCATGGCCCAGCAACTGGAGCTCCGAGCGCAACTCGAGGTAATTGTAAATCTCACCGTTGTACGCAAGCACGCAGCCATCCCATTCGAATGGCTGGGATGAACGCGGGTCGAGGTCTATGATTGACAGCCGTGTGTGGACGAGCGCCAGTTGCAGGATTCCAAGCTCGCCGGCCCACCGGCCATTCGAGTCCGGGCCGCGGTGCCCCAGGGACTTTAGGGTAGCGCTGATCCTGTCAGGATCCGGTAGATCCGGTCCGATGTATCCTGCAAAGCCGCACATTTTCAGGCCGGCCGCAGTGCCTTCCTGGGGATGACGCAACCCCGGTTGACGGGCTCGTCGAGCCGCATGCCAAGCAGATCGCCGATTTCACCTGATCGGAACTCCGTGGCCGGACGCGAGAACATGAGATCGTCTCGTGTGAGTTCAGTCCCTTTTTCGAGATCGCGTGCGGCGACAATGCCCTTTCGCATCACCTTGAGCGCATCGACTTCGCTCGGCTGGCGGGTCTTTTTCGCATGGCCAACCGCTACCCTGATGAGCGGCGCTCGCGACACCAGTTCCGCGAGATCGTCGGCATCAAAGGAAAGCTGGTGATCCCTGAACTCCCGGCCCTCCTTCTGGTCGGTAAAATGCACTTCCAGAATGCAAGCGCCTAGCGCAACCGCGGCGTAGCATGCCTCCGGACCGATAACGTGGTTGGAGTAACCCACATGGACGCCGTACCTTTCCTGCAGGACATCCATTGCCGCAACGTTCGCGTCTTCAACTGGCGCCGGATATGCGGACACGCACTGCATCAGCACAAGGTGGTCCCTGAGATCGGCACCGCCGATTTCATCCCGAACCCAATCAACAGCCTTGTCAAGCTCATCGAGCTCCGCATTACCGGTCGATAGCAGAACCGGCAAGCCAGTCGCCGCCGATGCGCGAATGACCGGCTCGAAGTCGATGTCCCCGCTGGCAATCTTGACGGCAGGCGAAAGCCTGGCAATCAGAGGGACGGCATCCTCGGTAAGGGCCGAGGAAAAGAAGACGACGCCGAGTTTGTCCGCCTCGTCCGCAAGACGGCAATGCCCCGCCTCGTCGATAGCAAACCGCGCAACACGTTCCAGCCTTTCGCGGTCGTCAGCCGAAGCCAGACGCTCGGGAGTGTAGGTCTGGAACTTGACCGCGTCCGCCCCTGCGTCGGCGGCAAGCCGCAACAGTTCTGACGCTTTCTCAACATCGCCCTCGTGGTTCACGCCAATCTCGGCGACGATGGCGACATCGTGTTCCAGATCCTTACCGAAGAGCTGCATCGGATTATTTCGCTTCGAGCAATCGCATCGGAGACGACATGCCCGGAAACCGGCCATGCCAGTCGGTAATGGTCAGGTAGGTCAGTTTCGCCAACAGGCTGATCTTTTGCCTCAGGCCGGGAACATGCCTGAGAATGGCGGCAAAACCCGAAACAGGTCCCTTTACGGGCAGTTCGTAACCGAGAGCGTTTGCGCTCGGCCCGCATATCGAAGAAATGAGCGCAATGCTTTCGCTATCGAGTTTCTTTTTCCAGCGTTCGTTGGGGGCTGTACTGATGCCTGTCGCCGCAGTCTCGTCCCCAAGGCTCGTACCGTAGGCGAGATTGTCGAGCTTGCGGGCAATCCCGGATTTCGGAACCGCCGGCAACCCCAGCGCATCGTAAAGCGATTGTGCCATTTCCACCGGACGCTGGGTCAGGTCTTCAAACCGGAACAGGACGGTCTGTCCGGCGTGCGACCGGGCAAACCGCAATTGCTCGCGGACGAGATTTCGCCAGTAGATAGCGGTCGTGATGACATCAACTGGCTCAACTTTGAGCTCGGAATCCGGCCGCAGGTCGGCAAATCGCTTCGATAAGGAGGCCACCGCACCGCGCGGATCCCGGATGACGAATACGAACCGGCCTTCCGGGAACGCGTTCGGCAGGAGCTTCACGCCCCAGAAATCGTTCCCCTTGTCCAGCCAGGCTTTCATGGTGCCGAGGTCCCGGTTCTCATCGGGATCGAGTGCTCTCACCAGGGGATAGAGGCGATAGACATCGCGCAATTTCTTCTCTGATACCGCAACGTTTATCAGCTTGATGAAGGCATCCCTGCGCTTGCCATTCAGGCTGTCGCGGACCGGGGCGCGGCGCAGATATCCCGGCGTCCAGAGCAATTGCCGCCAGAGACGCTCGTGAACCTTGTTACGATAGCGCCAGACATGGTTCAGGAAACTGCTGGGACCGCGCATCGCGATCACGCTGTCATGCTGTGCAAGGATCGCTTGTGTAATCGAAGTACCGCCTCGCGCGCTGCCCACGACATAGATAAGCCGGTTGAGCGCCTCGCGCGGCGGCCCGCCAACGCTCGTCAGCAGTTTATCGTATTGGTCAGACAAGACTCTTGGACCGATTTCTATGTGAGAAAAAGCGCTGCTTTTCCATTGCTACCGCAGTACGGGTGACTCGGCACCCATACCGAAAGGAAACTGAACCGCGCCCAGATGGCCTTTGATCAGGCCGTTTCGAGTGCGTATGAGGGCATTTCCATGCTCGTCTCCACGCCGAGCATGTTCAATAGGATCTGAACACGGTCGCGCCCCTTTGCGAGGACATCGCCGACTTCTCCAATCTGACCTGCAAACGGCCCGCTCTTGATGCGCACGCTCCGGCCTTTCCAGAACATGCCGAGCGAGGTAAGCGGCATCACGCCTTGCTGATCGCTCTGCGCAAGCAGGCGCTCGATGAGGCCTCCCGGCACGGCCAGCGGACGCACACCGTCATCAAGAAGGCCGACAACCCCGCGTGAGCCATTTATGGCGCGCCAGCGGGCGACGTCCGGATCGAATCTTGTAAACAGATAGCGTGGGAAAAGCGGCTCAAGCACAGTATCCGTTTTGCGCGCATGTCGCCTTGTCTTGAAACAGCGCGGAAGGAAGCAGTCGAATCCCTGGTTCTGAAGGTGCCAGAGGGCACGGTCCTCGCCCCGGGCCTGGGTGTACACAACATACCAGCGCTTCATGTTACTTGTCCCAGACTAACGCTTCGAGCTGCCGCGGCACGTGGACCGGAATGTCCTGATAGTCGGTTGTGAACGTCTTGTATGTACTCTTTGCGTTTTCGACTGTCGCAAGAAGTGCGGCGTCGGCGCTCCGCATTTCCTCCCAGCGACGCACCACGGGCCGCCCCGCGATCAGTTTGCGCTCGCTGACCGGATCATAGAAACCGACGATGTCGACCGGATGCTCGTCGGAAACGATGGCGGCAATCTCCGCCAACTCGCCCGCACCCAGGACCGCCAGCTTTCGATGGCCGTCGGCAGCCGCCGCGTCCATCGTCGAACCGAGATCTTTCCGTGCTCTGCGATAAAAGGTGTACGACGCCGAGAGAAACTGCGCGGTGAGACTGGCTTTTTCCGCGAACCCCTTGGGCGTTACGTAATAAAGGAAACGCTGTTTCGGCACCTGGCGGAGCTTGATCCAGCCCTTCTGCAAACAGCGATTGAAATAGGCATTGGCCAAACCCTTGGCGATCCCGACCCGCTTGGCGAACTTGGCTTGCGACAATTCCCCGTTTTCGGCCACATCCTCAAGCAGCCGCAAGACGATTTCCTGCTCGCGTTCGGTACGCTTTTTTTGAATCAGAGCGTCCGGCATACTGACGGCTTACCCATATCGAGACAATCTGTCGGTCACTTTTTGAACGCGGTCAAACTTTGACCGCGTTCATAGTCTGACTACTAAACCGAACCAAAAAGGATATCAAGGTCTGCGGAGAGGATTTGGTTTGCCGGAGATCATACAGCATCGGGAATCGGTGCTGAATTTGATGCGCAAACCGAGAACCCTCGCGGACTGATCTGACGATGCACGTGCAGAATGCGGCACCCGTCAAAAGCTCTCTGCACACGAGCAGAACGAGCCGTCCGCGACCCGCACAATGAAACCGCGGTGAGAGACAGCAGTTCATGACACGAAACACCGATTTGCCGCAAGCAACGTATTGTAACGATCACAACCGGGCGGAACGTGGTAGTCAGGCGATATCCCGCCCCCTCCATGTCGGGCCGCAGGATTGAGGATTGATGATGAGTTCCAGTCAAAAAACACGGCATTTCGGCAAGCTCACCGTATTTCTTGTTGTACTGCTGGTCGTCGGAATGTTGGCCCTTGCCGAGTGGATATTGACGCCGAAAGACGGCCGCTTCTCCGCGGACACGCGCACTTCGGGAGGCGCGCCTGCGCGTTATCTCAACCTTCGCGAATGGAAGCTGAACACGACCTATCACATGGCGCCGACGCGCTCACGGCTGCGATACGGTCAGGACGAGGTGCAGCCGGTATACGAGCTCGAAATCGACGAGAACGGGTTCATCGAGCCGGCCGCTGTTCACGATGAGCCGGATGCCAGCATCATGTTCCTCGGCGGCTCAACAACCGAGTCCATGTACGTTCTTCCGCAAAACCGGTTTCCCCATCTTTCGGCCCGCATTCTGGAGAAACGGCTCGACGCGAAGATCAACGGCCTCAACGCCGGTCGCTCGGGCAACAACACGATGCACTCGCTGCTGTTGATGCTTGGCAAGGTGATCCCGCACAAACCCGATGTGGTCGTTCTCATGCACGCGGCGAACGATCTTGCCGTCTTGTCGAAAGGCAGCAACTACTGGGAAGTCGGCGGCGGGCGCAGGCTGATCGTGAACGAGACCTTCTCGATGAATCAGGCAATGCGCACGGCGATCAAGGCGACCATTCCGAATACCTCGAACGCACTGCGCCGCGGATGGCGCCGGTTGCGGAACATGCTTTCGGGGTCGCAGGCCAAGGCCGCAGGAGCGCCAGTCGAGGCGGCACCTCTGCCGCTCCCCGACGTGGCCGGCGCGGAGAATTTCGCCAGCGCCCTCACCTCTTTCGTCGAGGTTGCAAAGGCGTGGGGCATAACCCCTGTCCTCATGACGCAGTTTCACAATCAGGCGGGCACCAAGCAGGAGCGGAAAGACGACTTTCTCGCGCGCGAGAGGGTTGACGGTGCGGTGCCCGACCGGAAAAAGTTCAAGAACTCACATGTCGCCTACAATGAGATCGTGCGGCAGGTTGCGAGACAAACCGACGCGGTCCTGATTGATTTGGCGTCGGCACATGAATGGACATATGGCGACCTCTATGACGGCCTTCACCTCACCGATAGCGGCTCGCGTATTGCCGCGGAATTAATAGCCGACGGACTTGAAGAGACCATCCAGCGCCACCTCAGCCGATGATCCGGGTCGGCGGGATGTTCTTGCAGAGTGCAACCTTCGCCTTTTGAGGGCCGGTGAACCCTGTTGCACCCACGTCGGTCCGCACTCAGACCCGGCCGCCGCTTTCTTCCGGCGGGACGATACTCTTGATGTCATATATCAATCCCGATGGCACCAATAACGACCTGATACGCTCGGGCCCCAGTTCCTTGATCTCCCTGTGCGCGACTGCCAGGACCACCGCGTCGAACGGCCCTTCAGGCAGTTCGCGTCTGATCGAGAGGCTATATTCCTTCTTGACCTCCTCCGGATCGGCCAGCGGCTCATATATGGTCACCTCACGCACGAAGCTGGAGAGCTCGCGGACGAGATCGCCGATCCTGGTGTTCCGGGTGTCGGGGCAGTTTTCCTTGAAGGTGAAGCCCATGACCAGAATACGGGCTTCATCGACCTTCAGTTTTTTCCTGATCATCGTTTTCAGGATATCCTGCGCCACGTAACCGGCCATGTTGTCGTTGATGCGTCTTCCGGCAAGGATCATCTCCGGATGGAAACCGATGGATTCCGCCTTGTGGGTCAAGTAATAGGGGTCGACACCGATACAGTGTCCCCCGACGAGACCTGGCCGATAGGGATGGAAATTCCACTTTGTTCCGGCCGCTTCCAGCACTTCCGACGTTTCAAGGTCCAGTTCCTTGAACAGCATTGCCAGCTCATTGATGAGCGCAATGTTCACGTCGCGCTGGATGTTCTCGATCACCTTCGCGGCCTCCGCCACCCGTATGGAACTCGCCATGTGGGTACCGGCAGTGATGACCGCTGAGTAGACATCATTGACAAGCGCCGCCACTTCAGGCGTGGAGCCGGATGTGACCTTGATGATGTCGGGCAGGCGGTGCGCCATATCGCCGGGATTGATCCGTTCCGGCGAATAACCTGCGAAGAAATCCTCGTTGTAGCGGAGGCCCGAAACCCTTTCGATCTCAGGGACACACACCTCCTCCGTTGCTCCGGGGTACACGGTTGACTCGAATACAACGATGTCACCGGGATTCAGCGTCTCACCAACGACACGGCTTGCTGAAACCAGTGCTGACAGATCCGGCCGGCGGCTCTCGTCGATCGGCGTGGGAACCGTGACGATCAGGAAATTGCACGGCCGCAGGCCTTCTCCCTCAGCGGTGAATTCAAGAGACTTTGCGGCGGCGAATTCCGCATCGGTAACCTCCCGCGTTCGGTCGACTCTCCGGGCAAGTTCGTCAATGCGTTGTTGGTCAACATCAAAGCCGACAACCGGAAAATGTTGGGCCATGTAGACGGAAATAGGCAGACCCACATAACCGAGTCCAACAACTCCAATGCGGATTTCCTCTTGTGATGGGAGTGACATAGCAGACTCTGTTGCCGCCGGCTGGCGAGACGCTCTTATCACGTCGTTTGAAGGCAAACCATAGCCAAAACCGCAGCCGGACGGCATCACGTCCGTGTGGTCTTGGCGGGATCAAGCAATGCGATGCCGGAACGGTCCTGCGGTTCGCGCACGGTCCCTTTCAGCGGTGGCTTATTGCTCATAGTACTCTCTGTACCACCGAACAAACCTCCCGATTCCTTCGTCGACATCCACCTTGGGCCGGTAACCGATGTCGTTGGCGAGATCGTCGATGTCGGCGTATGTTTCGGCGACGTCGCCCGCCTGTTTCGGCAGGAAGTTCTTTATCGCCTCGCGCCCGAGTGCGGTCTCGATTGCGGCGATGAAATCCATCAGGCGGACAGGATTGTTGTTGCCGATATTGTAGAGGCGATAGGGAGCGGCGGATGTTGCGGGATCGGGCGCCTTGCCGCTCCAGTCGGGATTCGCGCTTGCGGTGTGATCGACGCAACGCACGACGCCCTCGACGATATCGTCGATATAGGTGAAGTCGCGGGCGTGGTCCCCGTTGTTGAACACATCGATGGGTTCGCCCGCCAGAATGTTCTTCGTGAACTTGAACAGCGCCATGTCCGGGCGTCCCCAGGGACCGTAGACGGTGAAGAAACGCAGACCCGTGACGGGCAGTCCATAGAGATGGGCATAGGTATGCGCCATCACCTCGTTGGCCTTCTTGGTCGCGCCGTAAAGACTGACGGGATGATCCGCGCCCTGGTGGACGCTGAACGGCTGATCCGTGTTGGCGCCATACACTGAGCTGGAGGAGGCAAAGACCAGATGCGCCACGCCGTTATGCCGGCACCCTTCCAGAATATTGAGGAAGCCGGCGAGATTTGAGTCAAGATAGGTATACGGATGGTCGATCGAATAGCGTACGCCCGCCTGGGCGGCCAGATGCACGACCCGGTCGAACCCTTCGCGCCTGAAAAGGTCCTCAATGCTTGCACGATCGGCGATGTCCAGTTTGACGAACGTAAATCCGTTGCGTCCCTCAAGCTGCGCCAGGCGCGCCTCCTTCAGCGACACGTCGTAATAGTCGTTGAGACTGTCGATGCCGACGACCTGATCGCCCCGGTCGAGCAGGGCTTTCGCCGTGTGGAAGCCGATGAAGCCGGCTGTTCCTGTCACCAGAATTTTCATGAGCGATCGCTTTTTAGACCAAGGCGCGGTGTGATTGAAACAGAGCGCCTGAACCGAACGTCAGACGCAAGCGGGGATCAGGATCAACAATGACCGAAATCCATGCCATTTGCGGTGCACTTACCACGTCACCCCCGTCCAAACCACAGGAATCATGCGGCTTTTTCCGCACCCGGCAGTCATGTATCGTTTCCGCCGGCCGCGATACGGAAAGCCCCACTTCGGATCGGCGCCCGCGTTCGCGAATTGCATGAGGACAGACGACCTGTGAAGGATCTGGGAACATTCGATTATATCATCGTCGGCGCTGGCAGCGCCGGCTGCGTGCTGGCCAACAGACTGTCGGAAGACCCCGGCACGTCCGTCGCCCTGCTGGAGGCCGGCGGCAAGGACAACTACATCTGGGTGCACATACCGGTCGGTTATCTGTACTGCATGGGCAACCCGCGAACCGATTGGGGATACGCAACCGAGCCGCAACCCGGCCTCAACGGCCGGGCGATCGGCTATCCGCGCGGCCGTGTGCTCGGCGGCTGCTCGTCGATCAACGGCATGATCTATATGCGCGGCCAGGCGCGCGACTACGACCATTGGCGCCAACTCGGCAACACGGGCTGGGCCTGGGACGACGTGCTGCCCTACTTCAGGAAGTCAGAGGATCAGGCCGCCGTGCCCGCCGATGACGTACATGGCGCCGGTGGCGAATGGCGCGTCGAAAACCAGCGCCTGAGCTGGGAGATCCTCGATGCCTTCCGGGATGCCGCCGAACAGGCCGGAATTCCGAAGACCGACGATTTCAACCGCGGCGACAATGAAGGCTGCGGCTATTTCCACGTCAATCAGCGCAGCGGCTGGCGCTGGAACACGGCGCGCGGGTTTCTCAAACCGGCCCGTAACCGGTCCAATCTGACGGTATTTACCCAGGCGCAGGTGAAGAAACTGCGGCTCGAGGACGGCAGGGCGAGCGCACTGGAACTCAGGGTCGGATCGCAGGACGCGACCATCACGGCACGCGGGGAACTCATCCTCGCTGCCGGATCGGTCGGCACCGTGCAGCTCCTGCAGCTTTCCGGCGTCGGCCCCGGCGACCTCCTGAAGTCGCACGGCATCGACGTCGTTCACGCACTTCCGGGCGTCGGGGAAAACCTGCAAGACCACCTGCAAATCCGGTGCGCCTATAAGGTCTCCGGTGTCAGGACATTGAACGAGCGTGCCAATACGCTCCTCGGCAAGCTGGGAATCGGGCTGGAATACGCCCTCTTTCGCAGCGGGCCGATGTCGATGGCGCCGTCGCAACTGGGCGCTTTCACCCGAACCGATGAAACGTACGAGACGCCGAACGTGGAGTATCACGTTCAGCCGCTCACACTCGACAGGTTCGGCGAGCCGCTGCACCCGTTTCCGGCCTTCACGGCGAGCGTGTGCAATCTGCGGCCCGAGAGCCGCGGACATATCCGCATCCGCTCAGCCGACCCGTTCGACCACCCGGCGATCCATCCCAACTATCTCTCGGCGGATGCCGACCGCAAGGTTGCGGCGGACTCGATCCGCCTCACCCGGCGGATCATCTCGCAGCCGGCATTGCAGAAATACGACCCGAAGGAGTTCCTGCCGGGCGAAGAGGTCCAGTCGGATGGCGATCTGGCAAAGGCCGCCGGCGACATCGCAACAACCATCTTTCACCCGGTCGGCACCTGCAAAATGGGGTCCGACCGCATGGCCGTCGTCGATGAACGTCTGAGGGTTCACGGCCTGCGCGGGCTGCGTGTGGTCGATGCCTCGGTCATGCCGACCATCACGTCGGGAAACACCAACTCGCCCGTGATCATGATCGCGGAAAAAGCGTCCGACATGATCCGGGAGGATGCCCGCGCCTGACGTCTGCGGAGCCGGTGCTCCGCAGAGAGCGGCACGTCGCTATTGCGCGGATGAGTACTGCTTCAGATACTCGATGACGTTGATGCGGTCTGTTTCCTTCTTGAGCCCGGGAAACGCCATCTTGCCCTTGGGCACAACGTCCTTGGGCTTCAGCAGGTAGGCCGAAAGCGTCTCCATGTCCCAGACCATGCCGCCTTCGCCGGCCGCGACCATCGCCTTGGAGTATTTGTAACCTTCCTGAGCGCCGGCCTTGGCGCCGATGATGTTGTTCAGAGGCGGTCCAACGCGGTTTTTGGCTTTGTCGCCGACCATGTGACAAGCCTTGCACTTGTTGTAGACCTTCTTGCCTTTTTCCGCATCGCCTGCGGCGGATGCGGGCAACGCGCTGAGGACCAAATAGGCCGCGCAAATGATTCCGGCTTTGAACTTCATCAAACACTCCTTCGTTTACCTGGCACAGTGATACAGGCTCCATAGCACATGTGCGCGGGTGCATTTTGACACACACCCTATCTTCTAGACTTCCCCAATAATTTGACCGGAATCAAGTGCTGCTTCCGGATAAACCTCGGCGTAAGCCCCGGCAGCGCGCATGTGTCGCGGCTTTCTCCTTCCGGAGCCTGCACGGGCAAGCGCACACGAGCACGCATAAGAGTGTCCGGCCATGCACCAGCATGTTGGCGGAATACGGCTAATTCCGTGTTTGCGTGTCAGGCTGGGCGTCAAATCTGACATTGAGACGCGTCAATTCCCTTTGCGCCCTCTGATCGCCCTGCTTCGCGGCCTTGACCAGCCACGAAATGCCCTGCTCAAAGTCCTTGGCGACGCCCCGGCCCCTGACCAGCATATCGCCGAGGCTTCGCTGCGCGGGGGCATAACCCTGCTCGGCGGCCTTGCGGTAAAGGGACTCGGCGGAGGTCCGGTCGCGGCGCAGGCCGCGCGCGCCATTGAGCATCAGATGCCCCAGATTGGTTTGAGCGGCCGCAAGGCCCTGATCCGCAGCCTTCGTGTACCAAAAGCCCGCCTGCTGGGCATCACGTTTCACGCCCAGGCCATCCTGATACATGACCCCCAGCATGTTCTGCGCAAAGGCGTGGCTTTTCAAAGCCGCTTTCTCGAGCCAGTAAAGCGCGTGCCCGTAATTCTGCGGCACGCCCTGGCCGAGGCGGTAATTCAGACCCAGATTGTATTGCGCATCCAGATTGCCCTGCTTCGCGGCCTTTTCGTACCACGACATTGCCTCTTCGGGGCTCGCCTCGACGCCCCGCCCGTCGACGTAAAGCACGCCCAGAAGATTCTGCGCCGGTGCATATCCTTTCATCGCCGCCTTGCGGGTCCACTCAGCGGCCTTGGCATCATCGCGCGGCACGCCTTTCCCGTCCGCATAGAGTTCGCCGACGCGGAACTGCGCGCGCTCATGATCCTGCTCCGCCGCCTTCACGTACCAGCGAAACGCCTCTTCGGGATTTGCGTCAGTTCCTCGGCCGAACTCCAGTGCATCTGCATAATTGTACTGGGCCTGGCTCAAGCCACGCTCGGCGGATGCATGGAACAGCTTCGCCGCTTCCGCCTCGTTCTTCGGCTTGCCTTCGCCGCGCGAGAGCATGGTCCCCAGCTCGTTCTGCGCGCGGCGCTCGCCCTGATCGGCGGCCTTGCGATACCAGTCCGCCGCCTGTGACAGGTTGCGCTGGGTCCCCTGCCCCAGCTGCAGCATCTTTGCCTTGTAGAATTGGGCGATCGGGTTGCCGGCCTCGGCCAGCGGCGCGGCGAGCCGCCACGCATCCTGGTAGGTCCGACCATCGTATGCCGCAACGAGCGCCCTGATCTCAGGCGCATCCGGATTCAATGCCGGTGCGGTTGCGGGACCGTCCTCAACACTTTCTGCAGGGGTCTCTTCGCTTTCGGCTTGTTCGGTTTCGCCGCCGTCCTCCGGCGCCTCGCTCTGCCCGGCCTGATCTGGCCTGGTGCCGCCATCTCTCGGACCGGCCGTGCCCTCGACCGCCGTCTTCACCACCGTTGGCTGCGTCGCATCCGTTTGCGTGAGTTTTTCGCCCGCCGGTTCGGGCGATGGCTCGGAGAATCCCCAAATGGCGAGCGCGGTCAGCAAGGCCACGCCGCCTGCGCCCGCGGCCGCCGTTTTCACGTTGAAAGGAAAGGTCGGTGGCGGTGATGCCGGCGGCATATGCTCGTCTGGTTGAGCTGTGGCAACTGTTTCCGCGCTGCTTTCATCGCGCGGCGCAGCACTGCAGATGGGACAGGCGTCGTGCCTGTCACGGTCATAGACATGACCGTCGGTGCAGCGGATCAGAGTGCTCATGTCGTTCGCCGCCTCGCAGGGCCCCGATTCGCGTTGATGTATGAAACACGTCATGGGTGCCGGCGTCAAAACCCGGTTGTGCGAATGCGAGGCCGCACGTCTCTAGAACGTCCGCATGCCTTTCTCCCCCGTGAGTCCGGCCCCCAACCCGCGCAGGTACAGACTTCAGCTAGGCGGTTTTCTCATTCGTCATTCCGGCGGAAGCCGGAATCCAGAGCGGACGTGCCATACGCAACGCTGTCAGACCCTGGATCCCGGATCGCGCGGCGGATCGCGGACACGGGCATATCGACCCACAAGGCCGCCGCTTGTCCGGGATGACGTGAATCCTGTGGCATTCGTTCATCCCGAAATTCCTGCGAAAGCAGGAATCCATGTGGCCTTCAGTCCGTCATCACCGGATACCCGCCTGCGCGCGCACAGGCCTGTCCCGGTGATCCATGCCGTGACCACACCGCACGATGAACCGCCAACGGAATGGACCCCCGGACTAAATCCGGGGGAGACGGAAAGACGTACGTTAAGTGGGTTCCACGCGCACCGTCCGGGATGACGGTTTTGGTGGCCTGACCGCAACATCGTCATTCCGGCGCAAGCCGGGAATCCAGAACGGACGTGCCACACGCGGCGCTGTCAGAGTCTGGATCCCGGATCACGTGGCGCGCGTACCGCGCGCACTGTCCGGGATGACGGTTCAGAACGTCCAAGTGCCCGAGGAGTAATCCGTTGCCTCATGACAGACCATTCTGTAAATCTCGGCGCCTCGGAAGAACACTCCTCAGGTAAGCGGGAGCGCACGGGTGAACGACACCAAGACCGAGGGCACGGCTCAGGAGGTGGACGGGCAAAAGGCTCAGGAGCCGAGAGTCCAGCCCGCGGCGCTTGAGCCCGCCAACATCTCCTGTTCGCGCGGGATGGCCCAGTGGCTCCTCAACAACCAGACCGGGCTCGCCATGTCGTCCTATCAGACCGGGCGGCTCTACCTCGTCGGCGTGCGCCAGGACGGGCGCATCAATTTCCACGAGGTCGGCATGGGCCGGGCCATGGGACTCTGGGCCGACCCGCAGCGGCTGCTGCTGGCGACGGAGTTTCAGGTGTGGCGGTTCGAAAACGTGCTGGCGCCGGACCAGCGCATGGGCGAGGCCGACAAGCACTATGTGCCGCGCCTCGCGAACACCACCGGAGACCTCGACATCCACGACATCACGGTGATGGAAGACGGGGTCATCGTGTTCGCCAACACCATGTTCTCGTGCCTTTCGACGCTGCACAACATCCATTCCTTCACGCCCTACTGGGTGCCGCCCTTCATCTCGAAGCTGGCGGCGGAGGACCGGTGCCACCTGAACGGCATCGCCATGAAGGACGGCCGCCCGGCTTACGTCACGGCGACGAGCCGCGCCGACGTCGTCAACGGCTGGCGGGCACGGCGCGAGGAAGGCGGATGTGTCGTCGACGTGGGCACAGACAAGATCGTTACCGAAAAACTCTCCATGCCGCACTCGCCGCGCTGGCATGACGGGAAACTCTGGGTGCTCAATTCAGGCACCGGCCATCTCGGCACGGTAGATCTGTCATCGGGCTCATTCGAGCCTTTGGTCTTCATGCCCGGCTTCGTCCGCGGCCTTGCCTTCCACAACAACCACGCGATCGTCGGCCTCTCGCTTCCGAGGGACGGCACCTTTGCCGGGCTGCAACTGGATGAGGAACTGAAGAAGCGCGACGCCGACCCCTGGTGCGGGGTGCAGGTCATCAACCTGTCGAGCGGCGACGTGGTCGAATGGATCAGGTTCGAGACGGCGATCTCGGAACTGCTGGACGTGTGCGTGCTGCCGGGCGTGCGCCTGCCCTCCGCCACCGCGCCCAGCGACCCGAACATCGCCAAGTTCTACACTATTGACGCAGGACCCGCCGCAACGGGCTGAAGCCCTCCACGACAGGTGCCAGACCTGCAACAATGGCCGACATCGAATGGCATGCCGACCCGGCCAATACCTTTCACCGACCAAAATTTGTGCAGCAAAACGCGCATTCCGCAAAATATTTGTGCGCCGCACAACTATGCCCGCTCACCGCTCTGAAATATCCTCAGGCAAGGGGGGAAGTGCGATCGCGAGGCCGCCGAGGAACGGAGCAACGTCGCGGACTCATGGGAAAGAGCATCTCCAAAGTCGTCGTCATCGACCAGAATATGGGCCGCGCGCAGGTGCTCGTCGACGGCTTGCGGGAGGCCGGCATCGAAGATGTCACCCTGATCCGGAACGGCGAAAACCTGCTCACCAAAGTCGTGGCGCTCGATCCCGACGTCATCCTCATCGACCTTGAGAATCCGCGCCGCGACACGGTGGAACAGATGCTCCGCGTGTCCGAGCAGGTCCAACGCCCCGTGGTCATGTTTGCCGATGAGAGCGAGCCCGATCTGATCCGCCGCGCCGTCCAGTCGGGCGTGTCCGCCTACATCGTCGACGGGTTGCAAAAGGCGCGGCTCAAATCGATCATCGAGGTCGCCGTTGCGCGGTTCAATCAGTTCGAAACCATGGAAGGCGAAGTCGCCCGCCTCCGCCAGGAGCTCGACGATCGCAAGGTCATTGAAAAAGCCAAGGGCCTGCTTATGCGCTCCCGCGCGCTCAGCGAGGAGGATGCGCACGCCTTTCTGCGCCGCGCGGCGATGAACGAAAAAAAGAAGATCGTCGACATCGCCAACCTCGTGATCGAGGCCGACAAGGTCGGTCTCTAGACCTCCGCAAGACCCCGGGCATGACGAATATCTATGCGCAGTGATGACTTTTTGGGCATGTCCGCAATATGCTCACTTTCACGGCTTGCCCCATAAGCCTCTGAAACATTTGAGATATTCATCTCCTCCCTGAACTGGCACGGCGGTTGCAGTTCATATGTTCAGGCCGCCCCGGGCCTTTTGCTCAGCGCCGAGCAACCTCCCGACCGGGGCACCATAGTCGGCTCAACGAAGAGCCGATGAAGCAGAGCCGCTTCGACCGACCAGCGATGAACGCTGGTCCGAAGCGGCTTTTTTTGTGTCCGCGCGAAGCTCCAAGCGGCTGGCGCGAAAAGAATGGAGAGCTCCGATGAGCATGGACAAAGACCCTTTTGATCCGGATGTGGACCTTTGGAACGAGTGTTCCGAGCGCAGCGCGGGCGAGGACGCCGAACCCACGAGCGTCGCCGATGTGCTGAAATCGACACCCTCGGTCCAGGCTGAAAACGAGAAATTCCTCCAACTCCGCGAATATCAGTTCGAGCCGGAGGATCCCGGCGCCACCATGGTCCGCGCGCTTGAGAGCGCGGCGCTCCACTCGATATTCAAGACCGACGTCAACCGCCGGAAATTCCTCAAGGGCGTCGGCGCCAGCACGGCTGCCGCCATCCTGTCCCAGTTCCTTCCCTTCGAAGCGCTTCAGGCGATGACCAAGGACGCCATGAAGAACATCGAGAAGAAGAAGCTGAAGATCGGCTTCGTTCCGATCACCTGTGCGACACCGATCATCGCCGGCCATGCGCTGGGCTACTACAACAAGTACGGGCTGAGCGTGGACATCATCAAGACCGCCGGATGGGCGGTCGCACGCGACAAGTGCATGAACGGCGAGTATGACGCCTCGCACCTGCTCTCACCCATGCCCGCGGCCATGTCCATGGGGCTCGGCTCCGCCTCGCAGGACTGGCGCATGGTGACCAACGTCAACACCAACGGCCAAGCGATCGTTCTGGCCAACAAGCACAAGGAAAAGCAGGATCCGAAGGATTGGAAGGGTTTCAAATTCGGCGTGCCCTTCGAGTACTCGATGCACAACCTGCTGCTGCGGCTCTATGTGGCCGAGCACGGGATCGACCCCGACAAGGACATCCAGATCCGCGTCATCCCGCCGCCGGAGATGGTCGCCAACCTGCGCGCGGAGAACGTCGACGGCTATCTCGCGCCGGACCCGTTCAACCAGCGCGCCGTCTATGACGGGGTGGGCTTCATCCACAAGCTGACAAAGGACATCTGGGACCAGCACCCGTGTTGCTGTTTCGGCATCAGCCAGAAGTTCATCGATGAGAACCCGAACACTTTCATCGTGCTGCTGACCGCCATTCTCGATGCGACCTACACGGCGGAGAAAACGGACCAGCGCGTACGTTTCGCCGAATCCATGGCGCCGAGGAACTACCTCAATCAGCCCGAGGCTGTGCTCAAGCAGATCCTGACGGGCGTCTATCCGGACGGTCTCGGCAACATCAAGAAGGTACCGGACCGGATTTCCTTCATGCCCTACCCGACCCAGTCGATGGGCACGTGGATCCTCTCGCAGCTGCGGCGCTGGGACTACATCAAGTCGGACGTCGACTACAAGTCGATCTCCGAGCAGGTCTTCCTGTCCGCCGAGACCGAGAAGCGGATGAAGGAGATGGCCGACGCCAATGCCGACCTCAAGTGGAAAGACATTCCGGAGGTCAAGTACCCGGTCTACGACGTCTACGGCAAGTCCTACGACCCCGGCCAGATCCAGAAGTACATCACCAGCTTCGACATCACGCGGGTGTCGTAGCCGGCACGGCTCATCTGCCGCCATCGCAGAGAATGGGAGATCCGGCTCGAGAGATCGTCCGGGTCTCCCAAAACGCACACAAGGACAAAATGGGATCCCGCCCGTGACAACGCGAAATCTTCACGCCGGACTGCTGTCGCTAACCCTCCTGATCGCATTCCTCGCCGTGTGGCACGTCCTGACAACGTCCGCGAGCCACACGGCGGCGGCCACGAAACTGTCGTCCAATCAGATCGAGACCCTTGAACAGAAGGGCATGCCCAAGGCCGACATCGATGCCTACGCGACCGAGGGGCTGACTTTTCCGCAGCTCGACCAGATCGCCGGACTGGGGCTGAGCCGCGAGGAGATCGACGCGGCGGGCGGCATCCAGTCGTTCGGGTTCACGACCGGCGGCGCGGCGGAAGAGGCGGAAACCGGGTTCCCGAGCCCGGCGCAGGTGTGGCGTGAAGCCAAGGAGCAGATTTTCGATCCATTCTATGACCGCGGGCCGAACGACAAGGGCATCGGCATACAGCTTCAATATTCACTGGCACGCGTTCTGACCGGCTTTCTGCTCGCAATCACCGTCGCCGTTCCGCTCGGCTTCCTCATCGGCATGTCGCCGCTGTGGAGCTCCGCCATCAACCCCTATGTGCAGGTATTGAAACCGATTTCACCTCTCGCCTGGCTCCCGGTTGCGCTGTACCTCATCAAGGATTCCGAACAGGCGTCCGTGTTCGTGATCTTCATCTGCTCCGTCTGGCCGATGCTCATCAACACCGCCTTCGGCGTGGCAAACGTGAAGGGCGACTGGCTCAACATCGCCAAGACGCTTGAGATGTCGAAACTCAAGACCGCGTTCCGCGTGATCCTTCCCGCCGCCGCGCCCACCATCCTCACGGGCATGCGCATTTCCATCGGCATCGCCTGGCTTGTGATCGTTGCGGCCGAAATGGTCATCGGCGGTGTCGGCGTCGGGTATTTCGTCTGGAACGAATGGAACGGCCTTAACCTCGCCAGCATGATCTTCGCCATCGTCATCATCGGCCTTGTCGGGCTGATCCTCGATCTCGCCCTCGGACAGGCCCTGCGGCTCGTCGAATACAAGGAATAGGAGCCGCCATGCCGCATTACATCGTCAAGGCCGACCTGCTCGGAAAGACCTTTCCGGGCGCGAAGCGCAACGAACCCAACGTCGTTTTCGAGAACGTCAATTTCCGGCTGGAGAAGGGGGAATTCGTGACGTGCATCGGTCACTCCGGGTGCGGAAAGTCGACGATCCTCAATATTCTCGCCGGCCTCGATACGCCAACCAGCGGCTGCGTGTTCACCGATGGCAAGCTCATCGACGGGCCCGGCCTCGACCGTGCCGTTGTCTTCCAGAACCACTCCCTGCTTCCCTGGCTCTCGGCACTCAGGAATGTGAGCCTGGCCGTCAAGGCCAAGTGGCCGGAATGGTCGGACGCAGAGGTTCACGAACACGCCCTGAAGTATCTCGAGATGGCCAGCCTGACGCAGGCGCTCGATCTGAAACCGCACGCCCTGTCGGGCGGCATGCGCCAGCGGGTCGGCATCGCGCGTGCCTTCGCCCTCGAGACCGACGTGCTGCTGATGGACGAGCCGTTCGGCGCACTCGATGCGCTAACGCGCGGCGCCATTCAGGACGAACTGATCAAGATCTGGACCGAGACCAGAAAGACCGTGTTCATGATCACCCATGACGTGGACGAGGCAATTCTTCTGTCCGACCGCATCTTCCTGATGACCAACGGCCCTCAGGCCCGGATCGCCGAGGCTGTCGTGATCGATATTCCCCGCCCGCGCGATCGCGGCGAGATCATCCATCAGCCCGGTTATTACGACATCCGCAACCACATCATCGATTTCCTGGTCAAGCGCTCCAAGGAACTCTCCGGCAGCGTGCGCGCCGTTCCGCTGAGCGAAGTCCAGACCGAGAACGAGGAACTGGTCTATCCGCCGGACGTCAATCCGATCGCCGACGCGCGCAAGTCGCGGCGCCGAACGCTTCAGTCGGCCTGATGCCATGGGACCGCGGCCCCACACATACGCCCTTTGTTTTGCGCTGACGTTTGCAACGGCCCACCCCGCAAGCGCCGATCAAACGGGGCAAACCGGGCCGGCGCCGGTCGTGCCGGCAGCTCTTGAGCAGGGGCCGCTGGACATCCTGCCGACGTTGAAAGGTCATATGGCCCGGCTGGGATCGTTGATGAACGTTCTGTTCCGGAACATCGACGATCCGGCGCGTACCGGCGAACTCATCGGCATTGCCGATGAGATGAAGGAGCATCTGGACCGGTCCAAGAACTTCACGCCTCTCTCGATCCTGCTGATCGGCGAACCGAAGCAATATGCCGCGGCTGAAGCCGCTTATCTGAAATGCCTCAGCGACACGACCGCGATGATATCGGATCTGAAAACCGCGCTGCGCGGTGGCAGCGCGGGGACGCCCCGGGCCGCGCTGCTGCAGCTCGACCAGAAACGCCGCGATTGCCATGTCGCCTTTGGCTGAAACACGACAAATGTCCGGTGAACCCCGATGAACAGAACAGACCACACGTCCCCTTCATGCCAAAAGCAAACGCAGGGTGCTGCGCATCTGGCGGAGTTCGGGCGCGACTGGGCTTTCGCACGGGCAAGCGAGGCGAGCACTCTGTTCATCAATCAGTCGATTGCCGCGGCACCGCCGTTCATGCGCATCAAGGAACCGCAGCCCGACTGTCTCACCCTTGAGAGTTTCGACGGCCAAAACCGCACCGTCTACGACATCCACCGCGTCGAGACACGCAACGACGAGCTTATTCTGCATCTCTCGGCACAGCCCGGCGCCACGCACGACGGCGCGGTTTTCACGCTCTATCCGTACTGGGACATCGACGACACCTGGGTCGTCATCCAGGACATTCCCGGCCTTGAGGAAAAGCCTATTCGCTTTGCCCTGCCGCGAGAGCTGGCGCACCGGATCGAGGTGTTGCCGGACGGCTATCCGTAAGGCGGCGACACCTACTACCAACCAATCACGCAACACACGAAAGGAGCAAACCCATGTCCACCGTATCCACACTCTCCATGGCGAGCGACGCCCCGCCACGTCTGATGTCGAAGCTCGAAATGACGGAGCTGATCATGGCCGCGAAATTCGCCAAAGGCGCAAGCTGGGAGGAAATCTCGGAGGCAGCAGGAATGTCGCCGGTGTTCGTCGTCTCCGCCTGCCTCGGCCAGAACGCCTTGCCGGCAGAGGCCGCCGCCAAGGTCACCGGTTATCTCGACCTCGGCAATTACACCAAGGACGTGGAAACGGCCCTGCAGTTGCCGCCCAAGAAGGCGCAGGAGACGGAGACCGTCTCCAAGGACCCGCTGATCTACCGTTTTCACGAGATCACGTACGTCTACGGCGACACGATCAAGGAACTCATTCACGAGAAGTTCGGCGACGGCATCATGAGCGCGATCGACTTCGACCTGCTCATCGAAAAGGTCGAGCACCCCAAGGGCGACCGGGTGAAGGTGACGATGACGGGCAAGTTCCTGCCTTACAATCAATGGTAGCGCGCAACGCGGGCAGAGCTATCCGTCCAGACCTTCCGGATGCCTGACCGTCCAGTCGTGTGACGCTTCATAGGCCTTGCCGATACGCAGCGCAGTGATTTCCTGTCCGCCGTGGCAGGTGATCATCAGGCTCGTCGGCAGGCCGCCTTTCGTGAACCCGTTCGGGATGGCAAGGGAACACAACGCAAGATAGTTGGCGGCGCGGGTGAAGCGCGCCGGCGAGCCGTACTCGTCCACCTCGGTCAACGGGATGGCCGGTGTCAGCGTCGTCGGCGTCAGTATCGCGTCGATCTCCCTGAAGTCCTCGGCAAAGGCGGCAAGATCTGCCTTTCTCCGGTCGAGCGTCGCGCGGTAGGCCGTCTCCGTATACTCCGAACGCCCCGGAACCAGCCGGCGTTTGACCCACTGGTCCATTCTGGCCCCGTCGTCGTCGATGATCCCCTTGTTTGCGCGGTATCCCTCATACGCGATGATCATCTGCACCGCGTCCGTGCTGAACCCGTCCCAAGGCGTCGGTACGCCCTTGACCACGATCTCGGCACCAAGATCGGCGAGATCATCCACCGACCTGTCATAAGCATCCAGCATCTCACCATCGACGTCGGCGCGGTCCTCGTCCGGAAGAACGGCAAACCGCATGTCCTTGATGGGCTCCCGGACGGCGAAGAAGGGACCGGTGCCTTCGGTCAGCTGTTTGCCCACGGTCACGGGATCCGAGCCTCTCAGCACCTCGAACATGAGAAGCGCGTCGTCGACGGACCGTGTCATCGGTCCGGGCGTGTCCAGTGTGAACGACAGCGGCAGTATCCCTTCGATCGGGAGTGTGCCCTCGGTGACCTTCAGCCCGACAAGGCCGCACCAGCCCGCCGGCAGGCGTACGGACCCGCCCGTGTCCGTGCCGATGGCGCCGGGACAGTACCCGGCGGCGACGGCGACACCGGACCCGCTCGAAGACCCGCCGGGTGTGCGATGAACTTCAAGGTCCCACGGATTCCACGGCGCGCCCAGATGCTCGTTGGTGCCCCACCCCCCGGTCGCCATCTCGACCGTATGCGTTTTCCCTGAGACTATAGCGCCGGCGGAGATCAGCCTTTGGGCAATCACGGCGGTGCCTGGCGATACGCGCTCAGCCCGCTCGGGCGACCCGCCGGACGTGATACGGCCCTCCATGTCGACAAGGTCTTTCAGCGCGATCGGGACCCCGGCAAGCACCGGCAAGTCGCCGACCGCGTCGAAGCTCTGGGCGATGGACCTGGCCTTCTCCCGCGCCTCGTCGCTGTAGCGTGTGACGTAGGCCCGGAGTTTCGGCTCCAGACGGTCTTCGCGCGCCAGATGCGCCTCGACGACGTCCGCGGCAGAGAGTTCGCGCGCGCGATAGGCACGAAACAAATCCGCGATGGTGGCATAGGGGTCGATGTCGCTCATAACTCCGCGCATTAAGGGTATTAAGGGGACAGTTTACTTAATTCCAGTCCGGCTGCAGGGTCGTTCGCGATATGGCTGAATTAAGTAAACTGTCCCCTTAATACGGTTTCGCTCTAGTCGATCTGGTAGTCCAGCCACTCGGCGACCATCTCCTTCAGATGCTCGTCGCGCGCGAAGGTGGCCGCGGTGCCCTCGCCGCGGTTACGGCCGAGGTCAAGGATGTAGATGTAATCGGAAACGTTGACGCACTGGCGCACGTTCTGATCCACCAGCACGACGGTGATGCCGCGCTCCGGCAGAGTCTCGATGAAGTCGTAGATTTCCCGCGAGATCTTCGGTGCGATCATCGCCGTTGGTTCGTCAAGCATGATGATCTTCGGCTCCACCACCAGCGCGCGGCCGAGCTCCACGAACCGCTGCTGGCCACCGGACAGACTGCCGGCCATGTCGCGCTGTTTCTCCTTGAGAATGGGGAATTGCGCATAGACCTTTTCAAGCTCCTCGGCGATCTTGGCGCGGTTGGAGCGGAACTGCCAGCATCCGAGCTTGAGATTGTCCTCAACCGACAGATCATTGAACAGGCTGCGGTTCTGCGGCACGAACGCGATACCGTTTTCCATCATGGCATAGGGGGGCAGGCCGCTGATGTCTTTGCCGTCCAGGGTGATCGAACCCTGGGTGGGATGCAGGAAGCCGTACATGGTCTTGAGCGCCGTCGACTTGCCCGCGCCATTAGGCCCGATGATGCCGGTGATGCAGTTCTCCCTCACCGCGATCGACAGGCCGTTGAGGATCGAGATGTCGCCATGATAGGCGGCGTGGACGTCCTCCATCTCGAGCACCGTCTGCGCCGCGTCCCATTTGCCGTTTGCGGCTTTCTTTTTCGTCTTCCTGGCCATTCTCACGCCTGTCCGAGATAGGCTTCGATCACCGCCGGATCGTTCTTGATATCGTCAACGCCGCCCTCGGCAATGATCTGCCCCTGATTGAGAACGACGATGTGATCGGAGAGCTTGTAGATCGACGTGAGGTCATGGCTGACCAGCAGGAACGACTTTCCGCCCTCCCGAAGCTCCAGAATACGCTCGATCAACAGACGGCACAGCGCCGGGTTCACGCCGGCGAACGGTTCGTCCAGCAGGATGAGGTCGGGGTCGAACATCATCACACGCGCAAGCTCCAGCAACTTCTGCTGACCGCCGGAAAGCTCCTCTCCGTGATTGTACCGCAAATCGAGCAGATTCATGCGCTCAAGGAACCCTTCGGCACGCTCCGTCAGTTCGTCATCTGAGAGCGAGCTGTCGAGCGAGGTGACGAGGAGATTGTCGATCAGGCTCATCCGGTTGAAGATGCGCGGCACCTGGAACGTGCGCCCGACGCCGAGCCGCGCGATCTCGTGCGGCGTGCGATGGGTGATGTCCGTGCCGTTGAGAAACACCTTGCCGCCGTCGCTGTAGTAGAGGCCGTTGATGCAGTTCATGGCCGTGGTCTTGCCGGCGCCATTGATGCCGATCATGCCGAGGATTGTTCCGCGCCTGAGCGTCATGTCGATGCCGGCGACGGCGATCAGGCCGCCGAAACGCTTGGTCAGTCCTTCGGTCGTGAGGATCGCATCTGCGGTCATCTGAGCTGCCCCTTGCCGAACAATCCTTCCGGCCGCACGAAGATGACCGCGACCAGAATGATGAAGCCGACCATCTGCGCCGCCGCCTGCGGCAGCAGCAGATTGGAGAACTGCTCAACGAAGCCGAAAATGATGCCGGCGAACAGCGCGCCGACCGGATGCCCGAGACCGCCGAGCACAATGACGATGAAGCCGATCAGGGCGATGTCGGGACCGCCATTGGGATCGATCGAGGGCACGACCAGCGCGAGCAGGACACCGGTGATCCCGGCAAGGGCGATGGCGAGCCCGAACGCCATGGCCGAGAGCTGGTGGATGTTGATGCCGACAATCTGCACCGCCTCGCGGTTCATGGTCGCCGCCCGCAGCGCCTTGCCCGGAAGGGTGCGGTAGAAGAACCAGGTCAGCGCAATGATCAGCGCCAGATTGACCACGAGCGCCACGAGCCGGGCCGTGGGCACCAAAACGCGGCCGTCACGTCCCGGTCCATAGGCGTCGGCGACCTTGAACAGTGTCACGTTGATCGGCTCGAAACTGAAGTTCATCGGGCGGATGTCCGCCTCGAAGATCCAGGTGATGACCGAGACCATCATCAGCGACACGCCGAACATGAGCAGGAACGAGGACGTCTCCGGCTCATCGGACCGTGCCAGCCTCGGCACGAGCAGATAATAGAGGACGACCCCTGCGAAAAAGAACAGCACCGCGCTCATGGGCAGCGAAATGAGTGGGTGGATGCCGAACGTGTTCAGCAACACGAACGCGAAGAAAGACCCGGCGATGACAAATTCGCCGTGGGCAAAGTTGATGACCCGCAGCACGCCTGCAAGGACGTTCAGCGAACATCCGATCAGCGCATAAACCACCCCGAATACGATGCCACCGACAATGGCGTTCCAGAGAAGGACTTCGTTGATCATGCCGTGCCTGCCCCCCCTACATGATCAGACGCCGCGTGCGCGGATAGCGCTGCATGATCGTGCCGACGATGCCGCGCGGCATGAACAGGATGAGCAGCGCGATGATGAGCCCGAGCAGAAAGTTGTTCAGGATCGGGAATTCCCGCCAGATCAGCTCGTCGACCCAGACGAGGATCACCGTGCCGATGACCGGTCCCGTCACCGTGCCGAGCCCGCCCGCCATGGCATAGATGACCGTCTTGGCGGTGACGAGCACGTCGAACGCGGTGATCGGATCGAGTGCACCGGTGAACCAGGCCTGGACGCCACCGCAGAGCGATGCGAAACCCGCCGACATCAGCCAGGCGTAAAGCCGTGACCGCTGGACGTTAACGCCCATGGCGTCGGCCGCCTCGGCATCGTCGCGGATGGCCTTGAGCGCCTTGCCGAGGCGGGAGCGGGCGAGCCATGTGACCGTGGTCAGCGCCATGACGAGCACAAGGAGCATGGCGTAGTAACCGTCCTGCCGGTTCGTCTTTGCACCGAGGTTGAGGCCATGGCTGCCGCCTGTCAGGTCGTCCGGCGCGAGCCCCATGATGCGCTGCATGATGACGGCGAGCGACAGGGACACGATGGCAAAGTATATTCCGCCAAGGCGAAGGGTCGGCGCGAAAATGAGCGCGAGCACCATGCCGGCGACGCCCGCCGCGGGAATTGCGAGATACGGGGAGACGTTGAAGTTCACGACGAGTATGGCCGTCGCGTAGGTGCCCATGCCGTAGAAGGCGACGTAGCCGAACGGCATGTAACCGGTGAAGCCGGCGATAATGTTGAAAGCCGTGGCCATGGTGACCCACAGCATCAGCGAGAAATAAAGCGACAGGTTTCCGCCGAGCGTCGGCATCAGCCCGAACCAGACGACGACGATCGCGATCAGGGAGAACCAGATCGTATGGCGAATGCGCGACGCCTGGGCTTCATCGATTTGCGTAAGCGAGGACATGTTTGCCGCCGAAGGCTGGAGGGAAAAGGCAAGAAAAGAACAAATGAAAACAAAGGCTCCCGCCGCGCGCCGGACCAGGTTTTCTGAGCCAGAAACGCGCGGCGGGAAAGGACGAAATCCGCGTTACCGCTTGTCGTAGGCGGGAACCGGATAGATCCACTTGGCCGTCGCGACGCTCGGCGGGAAGACCACCTCGAGCCCCTTCGGCTGATTCTGCATGACAACGAACTCCATCTGGATTTGCTTGCCGTTGTCCAGAATTTCGTAGGGTCCGGTCATCACCGTCAGTTTATTGGAAAGATCGAGCGCCGCCTGCTTGAGCTTGGCAGGTTCAAGCGACTGCGCCTTCTTGATGATCTCCTCAAGGACCGCACCGGCCCCATATGCGAGCGCCGTCTGGAAGTCGGCCTCGTACTTCGCGTTCGGGAACAGCTTCGCATATCGCTTCTCAACCTCGTCCCGGTCAAGACCGGCGTTCACCTGCCAGCGCACCTTGGGATGCCAGAGCGTCTGGCTGAAGAGATACTTCGCGTCCTGGCCGATCCCCAGGAACTGCGGCTGCGAGCCGTAGAACATGTAGGTCATCGGGAAATTGGCGTCGAGCTCGCGCATCTGCCGGGCGACGTTCATCTGGTCGCCTTCGTAGGACGCCGGATAGAACGCGTCCGCCCCTGACGCGAGCGCCTTCTGGATCATGACGGAGAAGTCCTTGGTGCCCTTCGCGAACTTCTCGAACATCACGACTTCGATGCCGAGCTCTTCGGCGCGCTTCTTGACACCCGCCGCAGTGCCTGCCGGGAACGGCTCATCGAGGTAGATGATGGCGAGCTTCTTGACGCCGAGTGCGCCCATGGCATCCGCGCCCGGCTTGCCAAGACGCGAGGCGGCGATCTGCGTCGCCGAGACCACATATTTGTGGCCCTGCTCGTAGATCTTGTCCGAGGAAGCCGACCAGATGACGAGGAACTTGCCAAAGCTCTCCGTCGTGTTGGCCGCCGCGCCCGTCAGCGTCGATCCGAACGGTCCCATCAGCAGATCGACATTCTTGTCCTTGATCAGCGTTTCATAGACGCGCGGCACCAGCGTCTTGTCGGAGCGGTCGTCGAGGGTTTCCAGCTTGATCTTGTGCTTCTTGCCGCCGATATCGATACCGCCCCTGGAGTTGACATCGTCAATCCAGATCTTGAAACCGCGCTCTCCGGACTGGGAGGCGAGAGCGAAGCGTCCGGTCTGGCTCACGGTCATGCCGATGGTGATGTCGGCCAGGGCCGCCGTGCTGGCGAACGCCCCGGTCATCAGGGCGGCTGCAGCAGCCATGCCCATTAGGGTTCTACGCGCGATTTTCATGGTCTACCTCCGGTGGGATCCGGCGGGCGTGTTTGTCCCCCCGCCCACGACTTTGTTGTGTGCCGGTCCGTTTGCCGGACCGGTTATTTCTTGGACCGTGAATTCTAAACAACTGAAGGCGCGTTGCAATCTTGGCGTGCGGATTAACTCCTGTTCGCCCGCTCCAACACTGCATGCATCAGAAGATTGACCGCCGGGAGCGTGTCGCGTTTTTCGATGTGCTCGCCCTCATTGTGGGTGATGCCTTCGCGGCACGGAGAGAAGATCATGGCGGTCGGCGCCACCTTGGCGACATGATAGGCGTCGTGGCCCGCCTGGGAGAGCATTTCCGCGTACGGAATGTCGAGGTCGCCCGCGGTCTTGCGCAGCAGGTCAATGCAGTCGTCGGAGAAATCGTCGCAGCCGAATTCCCATTCCTTTACCACCTCCACATCGACCCTCGCCTTTTCTCCGGCCTCGGCAATGGCGGCACTTACTTCGTCCGCCATCTTCTCCGCCGTCTTGCGGTCGGGGTGACGGATGTCCACCGTCACTTCGGCCCAGTCGGGCAGGATGCCGTACTTGTTGGGCCAAAGCTGAATGCGCGTCGTGGTCGAGCGGGCGTCGGGGTGATACTTCCAGCCGATGTCATTGACGGCAGCGATCAGATAGGCGGCACCGACAAGCGCGTTGCGCCGCTTGTCCATGGGTGTGGGGCCCGAGTGAGCCGTCTCGCCATGGAATTGCACCTGCCGACCGAACGCGACGAATCCGCCGGTGACGATCCCGACGGGCAGGCCTTCCGCCTCGAGTTCCGGACCTTGCTCGATATGCAGCTCGAAGTAGGCGTCGAGTTCGTGGCCTGCGAGCTTCGCGTCTCCGGCATAGCCGATGCGTTCGAGCTCATCGCCGAACCGCTCGCCGTCGTCGTCCCTCTGGTCGAGCACCCAGTCGAGCGTATGGATGCCGGCAAATGCCCCCGCCCCCATCATCGGCGGCTGGAATCGCGCGCCCTCCTCATTGGTCCAGCAGATCACCTCCAACGGACGGCGTGTCGTAATATTGCGGTCATTCAGCGTCCGGATGACCTCAAGACCGGCAAGGACGCCGAGAATGCCGTCATACTTGCCGCCCGCAATCTGGGTATCGAGATGGCTGCCCATGGCAACGGGAGGCAGTGCGTTATCGCTGCCTTCACGACGCGCAAAGATGTTGCCGACCTGATCGACGCGCATGGTCAGGCCGGCCGCCTTGCACCAGTCGACGAACTGGTCGCGCATTTCGCCATCGGCTGTGGAAAGCGCGGGACGGTTGAGCCCCGTCGAACGCCCCGGTCCGATTTCGCCGGACCGCATCAGCGTCTCCCAGAGCCTGTTTCCATCCACTTCCAGTCGGTTCGTACTCATGTCGCTGTTTCCATTTCAGGGATTGTCAATCATCGGAATGAACCGGCAGCGCCAACCGACCCTCATCAGCTTGCGCCGCCCTTCGTGTTGAATCGCGCATCGAGTTCGCCGACCTGTTCCGGCGTGAGACAGCGGACCTTTTCGCCACGCAGCAGCAGGAACAGCTTGGCGGTCTCCTCCAGCTCCTCGGTTGCGTAGACCGCATCCTCCAGCGACTTGCCTGCCACAACCGGACCGTGATTGGCGAGCAGCACCGCATGATGATCCGACGCCATTTCGCGAACCGCCTTGGCAAGGTTCACGTCGCCGGGGGGAAAGTAGGGAATGAGCGGCAGCGTACCCACTCGCATCACATAGTAGGCCGTAATCGGCGGCAGTACGTTCGTATGATCGATGCCATCGAGACAGCTCACCGCCACCGAGTGCGTTGAATGCAGATGTACCACGGCACCGCTGTCGGCCCGGCACTCGTACATGGCGATATGCAGAAACGACTCCTTGGTCGGCTTGTCACCGGAGACATGGGTGCCGTCCGGGGCGAGCTTGGAAAGCCGCGCGGGGTCGAGCTCGCCCATCGAGGTTCCGGTCGGCGTCATCAGCCAGCCATCGTCGGTACGCACGCTGATATTGCCCGACGACCCGAATGTCAGTCCGCGCTCATACATGGAGCGCGCCAGAGTAGCGATACGGTCACGGATCTTCGTCTCGCTCATGGCAGCATCTCCAGGGCCCGGGTGAAGAAATCCTCATCCCCGAAATTCCCCGACTTGAGGGCCAGCGCAAGAGTGGGCTCTCCCGTTGCCTCGGTCCAGGGCACGCCGGGATCGATCTCCGGGCCAATGCGCAACGCCCGGACGCCGAGCGCGGAGACGACCGCCCCGGACGTTTCCCCGCCGGCCACGACGAACCGGCGCACGCCCTGCGCGACAAGACCGACGGCGATTTTCGCCATGGCTTCTTCCACGAGCGCACCGGCACGGTCGCGGCCGATCGCCTGCTGCGCCCGGGCAACATCCTCCGGTGCGGCGGATGAATAAATGACGGGCGGCGTTCCGGCCTCCAGGCGCGACGCCCATGAGAGCGCCTCATCGGCAATGCGCTCGCCGTTCGCCAACCTCCCCGGCTCGATGGCATAGGCCGGCCACTTCTCCGCAACATGGGCGAGCTGGTTGCGCGTGGCGACCGAGCAGCTCCCGGCGAGAACGGCGGCACGCCCGTCGGCATCCGGCAGACTGGCTGCGGTTGCACTCTCAAGCAGACCGTCACGCCTGTAGTTCTCCGGCAGGCCGAGCGCGATCCCCGACCCGCCCGTGACGAGCTCAAACCCCTTCACTGCCTCGCCGATGACGCGGAGGTCGCCGTCATCGATGGCGTCGACAATCGCGTGCCGGACGCCGGACGCCTTAAGGTCTTGAAGCGCCTCGCCGATCTCGGTCGCGCCTTTCGAAACATGTTCATGCGATACCAGTCCGACGGCGTTCGGCGTCTGCCGTCCCAGGACACGTACGAGGTTGGCGTCACGCATGGGCGTGAGCGGATGATCCTTCATCGGGCTTTCCGACAGAAGCTCATCGCCGACAAACAGATAGCCGCGATAAACCGTGCGGCCATTGGTTGGGAACGCCGGGCACGCAATGGTCATCTTGCCCCCGAGCGCGTCGAGCAGGGCATCGGCAACCGGACCGATGTTTCCCGTGTCGGTGGAGTCGAATGTCGAACAATATTTGAAGAAGATCTGGCGCGCGCCGCCCGCGCGCAGCCATTCAAGCGCCTCAAGCGACTGTCGGACCGCTTCGTCCGCCGGAATGGTCCGCGATTTCAAGGCAACGACAACCGCGTCGGCGTCGCCGACATCGATGCCGGCGCCAGGCACACCGATGATCTGAACCGTGCGCATGCCTTCCTTGACCAGCGTATTGGCCAGGTCGGTCGCGCCCGTGAAATCGTCGGCGATCGCGCCAAGCAGGATCGGCATAGGTCCTCCCGTGTTTGCCGGTCTTATGTCGTGCCGAAGGTCGGTGTCAATTTCGGCACGACGTTTCAGGCCCGCGATGGTGCGGCTTTTGCGAACAGCCGGGCCGTTTCAGCTTGCACACCTACTCAATTCCACCCTTCTCGTATCTCCTGTTCAATTGCCTGGCGGAAATGATGAAGTCCGCCGTTGCACGGTTACAGGCAACGGCGACCTGCTTGAGTGTGGAAATACGCAACAGCGCCTTTACATCCACATCGTGCGGCAGCGCCGTCAGGGGATCGGTAAAAAAGATCAGGATGTCGATCTCGTCCGTGGCGATCATTGCGCCGAGTTGCTGATCGCCGCCCAACGGCCCGCTCTTGAGAAGGTTGACGGCAAGGCCGGTCGCCTCGCGGACCTTCGCTCCGGTTGTCCCCGTACCGTACAGTTCATGGACCGCCAGCACGTCTTTGTTTTGGGCCACCCACGCCAGCATGTCCTGCTTCTGTGCGTCATGTGCAACAAGTGCGATGCGCTTGCGCGGTTCCATCCTTGCCATTTGCGCCGCTCAGAATCCGCCATTGGCGGTCTGCCGAACGACGTCCGTGTCGCCGACCAGTTGAAGCAACTCGGAGGTTATGGCCCGGGTCCCCTGATCACCGCCAAACTCCATCGGACGAAGCCGTCCACGGGCAAACCCGTTCTCCACGGCGAGGTCGATCAGACGCGCGGCGTCCCTCAGAGCATCGCGGCACGACTTGTCGGCCAGATAGTCCAGCATCAAGGCTCCACTCAGGATCGCCGCCAGGGGATTTGCCTTGTCCCGGCCCATGATGTCGGGCGCGCTTCCATGAGCGGGTTGAAAAAGTCCATGGCTGTCGCCGATCTCGGCGCAAGACGCGACCCCCATTCCGCCGACCAATCCGCCGGCCAGGTCCGACAAGATATCGCCGAACATGTTCTCCATGACGAGGACGTCGAATTCCCACGGTTTGCGGATCAGGTCGAGCGCCATCGCGTCGACATAGTCATAGCCGACTTCGATATCGGCATTGTGGGCGGCGCGTTCATCAAAGATCTTCCGGAAGAAGGCCATTGAACGAAAGACATTGGCTTTGTCGACGCAGGTGACCTTGCCCAGCCCCCCTCGTTGCTTGCGCTTGCGGGCCAGATTAAACGCGAAATCGTGGAGCTTCTCCGTGGTCTGCCGGGTGATCCGCAGGACATCCTGAACCTCCTGGTCATTTGCGACGGGACATCGGTCGTGAGCCGCGGCGGAAAAGAACAGGCCTTCCGTCGACTCTCTGAGAATCACCAGATCAATCTGGGACCCGCGTCCATCGGCCAGGCGGCAAGGCGCATTCGGATAGGCTCGCGCGGGGCGCACGCCGGCATACAGCTGGAGCCTCTCCCGAAGCCGCAGGTGAGGCGAGATTTCGGTACCGTCCTTGTGGCGAATGCTGGGAAGACCGATCGCGCCGAGGAAAATGGCGTCGGCCGAACTCACGACATCCTCCGCACCGGGCGCCATGTCCCGGCCGGTCTCCTGAAAATAGCGCGCGCCGGCGGTGATGTCCGCATAGTTCAGTTGAAAGCCACCAACCCGGGCGCACGCGGCCTCGATGATCGCGATGGCTGAATCTACGACTTCTGTGCCGATGCCGTCCCCGCGGATTACGGCGACCTGGAAACAAGGCTTGCCCATTGTCGGCGCCTCTTCAATATTGCGGAAAACGCTAAAGCTGGGTCAACCGACACTCTTCCAGAACACTCAACAGCTCGGTCGCTGCCCGTTCTCGATGTGCCCTGAAGAGCGCCCGGGTCTTGTCTGCGTCGCCCTTCGCAATGGCGTTCAGAATCCGCCGGTGCTCAAGGGTCGATTCGTGAGGAAGTGTGCGTAACCGGAGGGTCACCATCCGCGCCCGATGCGCCTGATCGAACAGCGTGTTGACGAAAGCTGAAAGCCGCCCATTTTCGTTCAGCTTCAGCAATTCCCGATGAAACCTGTCATCGGCTGCAGCCCACTTGTCGAGATCCCCCTGGGCAAGAGCCAGTTCCATTTCCGTGGTCGCGTCGTCGAGAACCGCGATCTCATCTTCGCTCGCGCCCGCTATCGCAATGTCGGCCGCCGCCTCGGGCTCGAGCACGGTGAGCAACTGATAAATCTCGCGCATGTCGCTTGGAGCAATCGGCAGCACGCGGACACCGCGACGTGGCTTGAGTTCGACAAGTCCCTCACCCTGCAGGCGCAACAGGGCCTCGCGCACAGGGGTACGGCTCATGTTCAGGCGAAGGGCGATTTCAGGTTCGGTACCCTGGAATCCCGGCGGCATCCGGTTCTCAAGAATCTCGGTCTTGAGGCGGTTGTACGCGTCGTTGGCGCGGCTGAGCTTGGCGCTGCTTTCCATGTCGGCCTTCTGCATTTGAATCACACACGCGGGATCATCGGTGTATGCACCAAAAAATGCATATTTGATATCGGTGCACCTGCGCAATACCACCTGCGTCGCTTGGTTTCGTCGACTGACGATCGCCGACTGACGACACCCATGGCCATAGTGATGCGTCATTTTTTCTTTTTTTCCAATCGGTTAAGAGAGGTCAAGATTGCCTGCTCAGATGCTCTTGTGCGTATTTATGTATACATTAAATCACACATTGACAGATTCAATAAAAAATTTTTAGCATTATGGAGACAGGAATGAACGGCACCGTTCTTCCTCGCTTTGCGATTGGCAGTGATAATTCAGGGAGGTTTCAATGCTCGCAAAACGAATGTTGACTGCAAGTGTCGCGGCAGTGGCACTTGTCTTGACAGCGAGTCTCGCGGATGCGCAGACGACGCTCAAGGTCCAGACATCGACAAAATCCGGCGGGTTCTCGTTCAAGTACATGAAAGACAAATGGGCGCCGCGGCTGGCCGCAATGACCGGCGGAGACCTCAAGATCGAGTTTTTGCCGATCAAGTCGGTCGTCGACCGCAAGGAGACGCCCGAGGCCGTTGGTGCCGGTGTCCTTGGAGGCGACCTGACGTCGATCGCCTACTTTTCCGGACGCAACCCGGCATTCGCAATCCTCGGCGACATGATCGCCGGTTACGACAGCCCGTCTCAAATTCAAACCTTCTGCCGTCATGGTGGCGGTGCAAAGGTTCTTCAGGAGCTTTGGGACAAAACGCTTCCCGGGATGATTCACGTCGTGGGATGCGGGCCTGTCTCAAAAGAAGCGCTGGTCTCGAAAGTTCCGATCAAGAGCGTTGACGACCTCAAGGGCCTGAAGATCCGCTCACCTTCGGGCCTGGCGGCGACGGTGTTCAAGGAGGCCGGGGCTGCCCCGGCGAACATTCCGTTCTCCGACGTTTTCACGTCGCTGGAAAAGGGCGTTGTCGATGCAGCGGATGCGAGCGCCTACGTCAACAACGACAAGAACGGTTTTCACCAGATCGCGAAGTACCCGCTCTATCCGGGCATTCATTCCATGGCGGTTCACCAGTTTACGGTCAACAAAGCGATATGGGACAAGCTGACACCGGACCAGAAGACTGCACTTGAGACCTGGTACTACGCCGCCTACGACGACCTGCGACGCGTCCTTGATCTCCAGGACAAGCAACTCGTTTCACGCGACAAGAAGGAAGGCAAGATCAAGGTCATCAACTGGCCGCAGGCCGAACGTGACAAGTTCCGGAAGATTGCGATGAAGGCCTGGGAAAGCACTGCCGAAAAATCGCCTGAAGCACGCAAGGCGCTCGATGCGCACTACGCGTTCATGCGTCAGATCGGCCTGATCAACTGAACGACCCGACGCGCGCTTTGATCAAGGGGACGGAACACGCCGTTCCGTCCCCGCCTCACTCCTCGATCACAATCGGGCCGCCGGGGCAATTCAGACCATGATCAAGCTTCACAGAATTGCCGGGGCAATTTCGCGCACAAGCGCCTTTCTCGGACGCAGTTGCGGCATCTTCTATCTGACCGCCATCGCGCTTTCGATCTACGAAGTCTTCATGCGGTATGTGCTCGGCACGCCGACCGCATGGACCAACGAGGTCATCATGGCGCTGGTGGCGACAGCGTGGATGTTGTGCATCGGCGCGGTGACACAGCAGCATCGCCACATCACCGTTACCGCCATGGAACTGGTCGTCGGCGAGAGGGTCTGGCGCCGAATGGCCAGAATAGCGGTCATGCTCAGTCTTTTGGCAGCCGCCGGTCTGCTCTACGCCAGCTGGAAGCCCATGGTTTCGGTTCTTGAGTCTCCCCTCACATCAGGCAGCTCATTTGATTCGCCGGCGCCGACCTACATCAAGACGCTTCTGGCCATAGCTTGCGCCATCTATATTCTTCAGCTCCTCGCCAATCTGGTTGCGCCAGGTGACACGGCTCACGACCACGGCGCTTCGGACGATGCCCCGTTGAGCGAACGCCCCAAGAACTAGGCTATGGGGATCGAGCTCATCACCCTGTGCATGGTGTTGGCGCTGTTCGCGCTGATGGCCATCGGCGTGCCGCTGGGCGCATCGACCCTTCTGATTTCAATTGTCACCGCGTTCCTGAATTTCGGGCCTGGCGGCATGATCCTCATCTCGTCGAACGTGACGAGCGTGTTCGACAAGTTCGCCTTGCTGGCCGTTCCCTTCTTCGTGTTCATGGCAAACATCATGGAGCGATCAGGCGTCGCCAAGGAGCTGTTCGACTCGATGGCGATCCTCGGCGGCCGCATCAAAGGGGGAGTCGCCGTCCAGACCTGCATCGTCAGTGTGATCCTTGCGGCCATGAGCGGCATCGTCGGGGGAGAGATCGTCCTTCTGGGCCTGATCGCATTGCCCCAGATGGTGAGACTGGGATACGACCGGAAGCTGTCCATCGGCTGCATTTGCGCCTCCGGATCGCTGGCCACGCTGATTCCGCCGAGTGTCGTGCTGATCGTCTACGGCGCCGAGGCGGGCGTCTCCATCAAGGACCTGTTTTCGGCCGGGTTCACGCCGGGCGTCCTTCTCGCGTCGCTCTACATCGCCTATGTGCTGGTCCGGACCAACATCAACCCGGCCATGGGGCCGCCCTACGATGCGGATGAGGCGCGCCTCCCCTTCGTCCGGCGGCTGCGCTTCATGAAAGGGCTGGTCCTGCCGTTTGTTCTCATCTTTGGCGTATTGGGCTCGATCTACGGTGGCATCGCCACGGTCACCGAATCGGCGGCAATCGGTGCCGTTGGTTCACTGCTGATCGCAATCGCGCGCCGGGAATTGTCTGTCCGGACCCTGCGTGATGCCTTGTGGTCGACCATGCTGACCACCGGCTCCATCATCTGGCTGATCGTCGGTGCGGTCAGTCTTGTCGGCATCTACAACATTCTGGGCGGCACCAGCTTCCTGAGAGGCCTTTTGACGGGAATGGATGTGGCGCCGATTGTCGTCGTTCTGATCATGATGGGCATCGTGTTCCTTCTCGGAACATTCATGGACTGGATCGCCATCGTGTTCATTACCGTGCCCGTGTTTACACCGGTCGTCGAGGAACTGGGATACGACCCCATCTGGTTCGGCATCCTGTTCGCAATGAACATCCAGATTTACATGCTGTCGCCTCCGTTCGGCCCGGCATGCTTCTATCTGAAGAGCGTCGCACCCAAGGACGTGCAACTGCAGGAAATCTATGCTGCGGTCTTGCCGTTTATCGCGCTCCAGATCATCGGGCTTGGCCTTGTCATGGCGTTTCCCCAGATCGCCCTGTGGCTACCCAATGCACTCAATTGAGCGACTCTGAAATCTTCGTGGAAGTGACCTATGCAAACCGATGATGACAGGAACGGTCCGCAAAAGTTCGAATTCGGCTGGTGGCCGGAAATTCTCGGGGTTACGCTCACAATCGGTCTTGTCACCTATCTGCTTGCGATGGCGCGCGGGTCGTTCTGACGGGCGGGCCCGGTACTCAGGGTATCAGGTTCCTCCGATAAACCGCTGCACGCCCGCATGTATTGGCTGTGTTGAGCCTATGCTCCTTGCCCTGCGACAGCTTGCCGACAGCAAAGTGCGTTAAGTTGACCCGGAGCAGTGAGTGAGGAGCCGCCATGCAGATTACTGGGATGCTTCATGGCAACCGGCTTTTGAAGTATGTCGGGTTTCCGACGACCGAGGTCCTTGGACCGGCCGCAAGCGAAGACGAAATACGCGATCTCATCGACCGGCACGGGCTGATTTTCATCAAGCCCCTGTTCAAGGGTGGCGTCGGCAAGAAAGGCAAAGCCGGCCTGATCGGCAAGGCAACGGACCTTGAGACCGCGCTCGCCGAAAAGGAACGCCTCTATTTCGTCGAACACCGTCATGGCAACACGGTGGCCAAGGCAAACGGGGTGAGCTTTGAGGCCGGCGTTCCAGCCGAGCACGAGGTCTATTTTTCCATCACGGACGATACGCGATATCGCGCTCCAACCATTACGCTCACCCATCGCGGGGGCGTCGATATCGAGGAGCTCCCGAAATCCGACATCGCAACTGTTCCGTTCGAGGCCTTGACCGGTCTGAAGGCATTCGTCGTCGCCAACGCGCTGTCGGACCTCAAAGCGCCGAAAGAGGTCATCTCTCCTCTTGTCCAGCAACTGCCCAAGCTTTGGGAGCTCGCGCACAACTACGGCATGACGATGCTTGAGCTCAATCCTATTCGCATGCGGCCCGGGCCCGGCGGGCGGTTGACGCCGGTCGCCTGCGACTTCAAGTGCGAATTCGACCGCGACGATCCGAGGGTCGCGCGTCTCGACCTTCCCGGCCACCTGTTCGCCTCCGACGTCTCGGCCTTCGAGCAGGAAGTCAACCAACTGCGCACCCACCAGGGTCAGTCGGACGTCTTTGTCATCAACGAGAGGGGCACGATCCTCGCTCCGACATTCGGAGGTGGTGCCAACAGCCTCGTGACCGAGGTGCTTGGCGACTCGGCGATCATCTCATCCGACTTTGGCGGCAACCCGCCCTATGAGAAAATGAAGTCCGTGGCGGCCATCTGCTATCGCCATTTCCTGAAGCAGGCTAATGTCTTGTTCATCATCGGCGGCAAGTCGAACAACACCGACATCTACGAGACATTCCGCGGCATGGGCGATGCCCTGCGGGAGCATTTTTCCGAACACGGGCCCACGCCGCTGTTCGTCGTTGTCGGCCGCGGCGGACCGAACCTCGTCCGCGGCATGGGCAGTCTGGCGGAGACCTGCGACGCCCTCGGCCTGCCATATCGCTTTTTCGGTTTTGACAGCGCGATCTCCGAGGTCGTCGCCTATGCCAAGCGCGTAGACGCCTGGATGAGCACTGGCGGGCGTGCCCAGGTTGCGGGCCGTCTTGGCCTGGATTCGGCTGCATGAGAAGGAACATGGACCATGAACCGTAAAGGTCTTGACGGGCTGCCCTACTATCTCGGTGTTCGCTCCCTCGGCGATATGGCGACAAAGGATGACCGGGTCGCTGTTCTCAACATCATGGGAGGCGAATCCCGGCAGGTCACGCCGGTGTCGCATGCATTCTCCGGCGGCAATATCGCGTTCGGCACCTCTCCCGGTCGCAGCGGACAACAGCTCAAGACCCCGTGCGGCAACATTCCCGTCTACAATGATGTCCGCGAGGGCATCGATGCAGGCCACAGATTCAACACCGGTGTCGTATATCTGCCGCCCGCGGGCGTGCGAGACGGCGTCGCCGAGCTGATCCGCGTCAATCCTGACGTCAACAAGATCATCATCATCACAGAGAAAGTCGCCGTGCACGATGCGCGAGAAGTACGCGCGATCGCTCAGGCCAACAGTGTCGACATCATCGGCGGAAACTGCCTGGGCGTCGCCGACAGCTGGAACCGTGTGCGCATCGGCGGCGCACTCGGCGGTGACAAGCCTGACGAGTCCCTGCTCAAAGGGTCGATCGCCATCTTTTCGAATTCCGGTGGGTTCACCACCACGATTGCCCTCTATCTCGCAACCGAGGGCTGGGGAACCACGACGCTGATTTCGTCCGGCAAGGATGTTTACATCCATTACAGCGCCCGGGACTTTGCCCACGCGTTTGCAAACGATGAACGGTCGAAGGCCGCTGTCCTCTATATCGAGCCAGGAGGCTACTACGAACAAAATCTGGACTTCCGCAAGCCGGTGGTCGCGTGCGTCGTCGGACGCTGGAAGACCAAGCTCACCCGCGCGGTCGGTCATGCCGGCGCCATGGCGGGAACGGGAGACAGGGCCGAGGACAAGGAGCGCTGGTTCATGGAGGCCTTCGGCGTCGACGGGCTGTTTACGCCGGATAACCCGAGAGTCTCCAGGAAAGGCGCGGTGGTCACGAACATCGCCGACATTCCGGCTGCATTGAGCGCGGTCATGAAGCTGAACGACATCGCGTCCGATTTCGAGACCCGCGGCAGCCTTTCGCTCAAGGCCTGGATTGCCAACGATCAGGGTCTCGACCTTCCGGACGATCTCGCACTTGCGCCCGTCACGGCGCCGGACCCGTATGCTGAGCAGATCACGTCCCTCGGCAGTCAGATCGGCGCCGCCGTGCCCAGGCAGACCATGAAGGACAGGTCAGGCGCGAGCGTGATGGATGCCACGACGCAAGTCACGTCCGTCCATGGTCATTCCGTTCTCAATCTTGCGCTCGAACCCATGGAGGCCGTTTTCGCGCTGCCGCTGGTTCAGCAGATTGCAACCGAAAACGACGGCGTCATGCTCGACGTTGCGGTAGCTGCGGAAGTGAATCTTGTCGGCGATCCGGTTCTGGTCGCAACCGATGCGGCGCGCGAAGCCGGCAACGCGCCAAACACAATCATGTCTGCAGCCGTCTCGATCATCGGCCCGAACCGCGTCGAACGCGCGATGTCGTGCGCGCGGATTCTGATTGACCGGTTCGCTTACTCCGGCCTCAGCGACGCGCGCGACGAGGAGTTCGACCTTTCGGCCATTGAGATCGACGATGCGGTCAAGGCTCACTTTCGCGCCAGCGAGGAAGACGCCGACGACCCACGCGCCGATGCCATGCTCAAGGCGATCCACGAAAGGGGCGGCCGTTCCGTTTTCCTGCGGTTCATCGAGAGCCTTGGCGTCCCCCTCTCGCGCGACGCCGTCCTGGCGGCAATCTCGACCACCATCGCCTGGGCGCCGCTCATGCAAAAACGCATCAGCCGGCTGACGGCGGAAACCCTGCCTTGGTATCTGCGCCTCTACGGGGTCATGATCGGCTCGGTTATCCCGAGCGAGCATCACGAGCACGGCGCGCTTTGCGGCATTCCGCGCAAAGAGCGTTTCGGAACCTGGACCGTCGCCGATCTCGCCTTTCTCGCGCTCACCGGCAAGAAGCCTTCACAAGCCGAAGCACGACCGTTTCAGGTCCTGATCGGACTGCTGATTTCAAATGGTCCGGGTGCCATTTCTGCTCAAGGCGCGAAAGGCGCCGTCGCGGCCGACGGCCCGCAGACGCCGGACCGGGTCCAGATCAACAAGGCCATGGCCGGTTTTCTGACGCACACCGGCTTTGCGCACGGCGGCAACGGTTTCGAAGGAATTGCGTTTCTGCTGGACCAGTTCAGGGATACCGGGCTCACTGATCCGACAGATCCCAACCATGACATCGACCTGAAATCCATGGCGAGGGATTTTGCCAGGGCCTACCTTCAGGCAAAACGCAAAGCCAAAGCGTCGGGCCAGGATGGCCCGGGCGCGCTGCCGGGCATCCACCATCCGGTCTTCAAGGGCAAACCGGTCAACTACGATCCGCGCGAGCGCTTCATCGCGGAAGACATGGAAACGCGGGGCGAATACAACATCTTCCATGCGTTCTACTGCGAACTCGCGCAGGCGCTGTTCGACGTCGGAGCGTCACCTTCGGTGTTTTGCGTCAACGTTGACGCGGTGATCGCCGCATTATTGCTGGCGCTTTTGTGGAAGGACTACAACGAAGGCCGCCTGAGCGACAGCGACCTGGAGGCGGCCGCGTTCACGCTGTTTCTCTTCAGCCGCATGATCGGCGCGGCGGCCGAAATCGACGACCACCTGAACCGCGGCCGCAACATGGATACACGGACGCCGGCATCCGCCTGCCAATTTGTCTCATAGGCACAAGCCACGAAAAACCCCAAGGTCGCGCACGAGCACGACGAGGTTGAGACGTGGATGCAGACCATCGCTCAGCTCCACTCTGTTTTGTTTGAGGGCCCTGATATCGCTCAGCATCATGTTCTAGACGAGGGCCCGCAGCACCTTGTCCAGTTCCTTTCGGCGCATCATCGACGATGCGTTCTTGCGGATTTCGTCAAGTGTCGTCTGCACGGCGGCGCGGCGCGTCTGCCCGGTCGGCAAGAGCACATACCATTGCCGGATAATCGGCATTTCCTTGAGCCGGATGCATGCGAGGCGCCCCGCGCGGAGTTCGTCGATGATCGTATGCGCCGATATGAGCGCCACGCCGAGCCCGGCGATCACCGCCTGTTTGATGGTCTCGTTCGATCCCATCACGGTGCTTGAGTAGCTCTGCCCCTCTCCGAGCCTGTCGAGAAAACGCATCGCGAGCATGCGCGAGCCGGACCCGGGTTCGCGCAGAATGATATTCTGCTCAACGAGACGGCTCCGCGGTTTCCTGACTTCGAGGATCGGATGTCCGGGCCGCGCGATAAAGACGTGCGGGTGCGGCCCGATCGGAAAGGCCTTGTTGGCCGGTTCGCGCGGAGGACGTCCGGTAATCGCGAGGTCGAGGCTCTCACTCTCAAGTCCGGCGATGATCTCGTCGCGGTTGCCGATGGTCAGCCGGACGTCGATCGCCGGATGCAGACGCTTCAGCTGGGCGACGATGCCAGGCGCAAAGTACTTGCCCGTGCTGACGACGCCGAGGTTGACGGTACCCGCGACACCGCGCCGCAGAGCGTCGATTTCCTGCATGGCACGTCCGAGCGCCGACTCGACTTTTGCATAGGCGATCAGCAGTTCATCTCCTTCGGCGGTCGCCCGGAAGCGTCCGTCTCTGTCACGATTCAGCAACGTCGTGGAAAGATTGTTTTCCAGCGTTTTCAGCTGGTTATGAACTGCCGGCGGAGTCAGTCCAAGGTCTTCCGCAGCTTCGGAAATCGTACCAAGGCGAGCGACGGCCTCCAATGCACGCAAGTTCTTCAGGGTCAGTACCGCCAGCTCAGAATTCAATTTTTTAAAATCCTAATTCAAGATTATTAAATTTTCTGGAATGCCAGTCTTGGCATATCACGGACCTCCGATCAAGGAAGGGAGGCCTTGATGATCGAGCCAGTCGCAAATCCTGAGGCAATTCCACAGCGCTTTCGCGCATTCTTTAACGCACTCTGTTTCGTGGCCGAGCAGCTCTCGCTGGTGATCGCGCGCGGGCCGCTCGGCGGGGCAATTGAGGTGGAGGTTGGCACCAACGAAGACGGGGACCGGCAGAAGGCGCTCGATATCATAGCGGACGAGTGGTTCGCCACGGCTCTTGCAGGCGCAGGTGTGCGTTTCTACGCGTCGGAGGAACGCAACACCATCGAGGAACTGGACAGCAAGGGCACGCTTGCCGTCGCGATCGATCCGCTCGATGGATCTTCCAATATCGGCGTCAACGTATCGGTCGGGTCGATCTTCTCAGTCTTCGAGACGGCAGACACGGCGGACGCCTCGTTCCTGCGCCCGTGCGGCGAACAGATCGCCGCCGGATACTTCGTCTATGGCCCGAACACATCACTACTCGCGACGTTTGGTAACGGCGTTGTCCAGTTCACGCTCGATCCGACGGACCGGACGTTTCGTGTTGCGGCACGTGGTCTTCAAATCGCACCGCAGGCGAGCGAATTCGCCATCAATGCGTCCAACTACCGGCACTGGTCCAAGCCCGTCCGCGCCTATATCGATGACTGTATTGCCGGTGAGGACGGTCCCCGCGCCAAGAATTTCAACATGCGCTGGATTGCTTCGCTGGTGGCCGAAACGCACAGGATCTTCAATCGAGGCGGCATTTTTCTCTACCCGTCGGATGCCCGTCCCGGATACGAGTCCGGACGTTTGCGCCTGCTGTACGAATGCGCGCCGATCGCCTTTCTCGTGGAACAGGCCGGCGGCAAAGCGACCGACGGCTGCGGGCGCATTCTCGACCGAAACATCGAATCCCTTCACCAACGCACGCCCTTTGTGTTCGGCACGAGCGACAAGGTGGACCGCGTCGCCGCCTATCACGACCTGCCCGAGCAGGAAGTGTCGGCGCTGTTCGGCACGCGCGGTCTGTTCACGGCCTGAATCGACATGTCGAAGAAGCATCCCATCATATCGGTCACAGGCTCATCCGGCGCCGGCACGACAACGGTCAAGTCCACCTTCGACCAGATCTTCCGGCGCGAGGGCGTCATGGCCGCCTCGATCGAGGGTGACGCCTTCCACCGCTACAACCGAAAGGACATGCGCGCCCAGCTCGACGCAAGAAAAGCCGAGGGCGACGCCACGTTCAGCCATTTTTCCTACGACGCGAACGAGCTGAAGAAACTGGAAGACGTGTTCCGCGTCTATGGCGAGACCGGCGAGGGCAAGACGCGCCACTACGTGCACGATGACGCGGAGGCGAAGACGTATGGCGTCGATCCCGGGAATTTCACCGAGTGGAAGCCATTCGAATCCGGTTCCGACCTGCTGTTCTATGAAGGACTTCACGGAGCGGTCGCGAATGACGAGGTCAATATCGCGAAGTTCGCCGATCTGAAGATCGGCGTGGTGCCGGTGATCAATCTGGAGTGGATTCAGAAGATCCACCGTGACCGGTCGCGGCGCGGCTACACGACCGAGGCGGTGACCGACACCATCCTGCGGCGGATGCACGCCTACGTTCACTGCATCTGCCCGCAATTCACCGAGACCGATATAAATTTTCAGCGCGTCCCGGTCGTCGACACGTCGAACCCCTTCATCGCGCGCTGGATTCCGACCGCGGACGAAAGCCTCCTGGTGATCCGTTTCCGCGATCCGAAGGGGATCGATTTCCCTTACCTGACCGCCATGATCCACGACAGCTGGATGACCCGGGCAAATTCCCTGGTCATTCCGGGCGGCAAGATGGATCTCGCCATGCAGCTGATCTTCACGCCAATGATCAAGCGCCTTGTCAGCGAATCGAAACGCGCATGAGGAAAGAGCGATGACCGCACACACCCGACGCCCCGCTTCTGCCGCCCGTCCCGCGACTGCGGCAGGTGCGCCACACGCCGCCTGAAGGAGGAGAACATGGCACTGGTGACATTGCGTCAACTGCTGGATCACGCAGCCGAGCACGGCTACGGCGTGCCGGCTTTCAACATCAACAACATGGAACAGGGTCTCGCAATCATGCGGGCCGCGGCGAAGACGGACTCGCCGGTAATCCTGCAGGCGAGCCGGGGCGCCCGCTCCTATGCCGGCGACATCATGCTGCGCCACCTGGTTCAGGCCCTCGTGGAAACCTATCCCGACATTCCGGTGGTTCTGCATCAGGACCATGGCAATAACGACGCGACCTGCCTGTCGGCAATCCGCAACGGGTTCACATCGGTCATGATGGACGGGTCGCTGGAAGAGGACATGAAGACGCCGGCATCCTACGACTACAACGTGGAAATCACCGCGCGCGTCGCCAGGGCGGCCCATGCGGTCGGCGCGTCGGTCGAAGGCGAGCTCGGCGTGCTCGGCAGCCTGGAAACCGGCGAGGCGAGCGAGGAAGACGGGTCAGGCGCGGAAGGCAAGCTCGACCAGTCGCAACTTCTGACCGATCCGGACCAGGCGGTCGATTTCGTGACGAGGACGAAATGCGACGCCTTGGCGATTGCCTGCGGCACGTCTCACGGCGCCTACAAGTTCACCCGCAAGCCGGATGGCGAAATCCTCTCCATGTCCACCATCTCGGCGATTCACGAGAAGCTCCCCAACACCCATCTGGTGATGCATGGCTCATCGTCGGTACCGCAATACCTGCAGGACCTGATCAACGAATTCGGCGGCGAGATGCCCCAGACCTACGGCGTGCCCGTCAAGGAAATCGAGCGCGGCATCAAGATGGGCGTGCGCAAGGTCAACATCGACACCGACTGCCGAATGGCCATGACCGGCCAGTTCCGCAAGCTGGCGAAGGAGGACCCGCGCGAGTTCGATCCGCGCAAATTCATGAAGCCGGCGATGGACGAGCTGGAGCGGCTGTGCGCCGACCGGTTCGAGAGGTTCGGCACCGCCGGTCATGCGGGCGGCATCAAACCGGTGCCGCTGGATGAAATGGCCAACCGTTACGCCACAGGCGCGCTCGATCCGCAAGTGTCCGCGCCGCGCGCCGCGTAACCCTGAAGACAGTGAGGTAAATCATGAACAAACCCGACGACATGAAGACGATGACCGGCGCGAAGCGCTATTCGGCCGGTGTCCTGAAATATGCGCAGATGGGCTACTGGGAACCGGACTACGAGCCCAAGGACACCGACATCATCGCGCTGTTCCGCATCACGCCCCAGGACGGCGTGGATGTGGTGGAGGCGGCGGCCGCGGTCGCGGGCGAAAGCTCAACCGCCACATGGACCGTCGTGTGGACCGACCGTCTCACGGCCTGCGAAAAATATCGCGCGAAGGCCTACCGCGTGGACCCGGTGCCGAACTCCGAAGGCGAGTATTTCGCCTATATCGCCTACGACCTCGACCTGTTCGAGCCGGGCTCGATCGCCAACCTGACGGCGTCGATCATCGGCAACGTCTTCGGCTTCAAGCCCCTCAAGGCGCTCAGGCTGGAGGACATGCGGCTGTCTCCGGCCTACATCAAGACCTTCCAGGGTCCGGCCACCGGCATCGTCGTGGAGCGAGAGCGGCTCAACTGCTACGGCCGGCCGCTGCTCGGTGCCACCGTCAAGCCGAAGCTGGGACTGTCGGGGCGCAACTACGGCCGCGTGGTCTACGAGGCCCTCAAGGGTGGGCTGGACTTCACCAAGGATGACGAGAACATCAATTCCCAGCCCTTCATGCACTGGCGCGACAGGTTCCTCTACTGCATGGAGGCCGTGACCCGCGCCAGCGCCGCAACGGGCGAGGTCAAGGGCACCTATCTGAACGTCACCGCGGGAACGATGGAGGAAATGTACGAGCGCGCGGATTTCGCCAAATCGCTCGGGTCCGTCATCGTCATGATCGACCTTGTCATCGGCTACACGGCGATCCAGTCGATGGCGAAATGGGCGCGGGACAACGATGTCATCCTGCACCTGCATCGCGCCGGCCATTCGACCTACACGCGCCAGCGCTCCCATGGCGTGAGCTTCCGGGTGATCGCCAAATGGATGCGCCTCGCCGGGGTCGACCACCTCCACGCCGGAACCGTCGTCGGCAAGCTCGAGGGCGATCCGGCCACAACCAAGGGCTACTACGACATCTTCCGCGAGGAGCGGAACGAGATGGCGCTGGAGAACGGAATCTTCTTCGACCAGGACTGGGCATCGCTGAACAAGATGATGCCAGTTGCCTCTGGCGGCATTCACGCCGGACAGATGCACCAGCTCATCCATTATCTCGGCGAGGACGTGGTGCTCCAGTTCGGCGGCGGCACCATCGGCCATCCGCACGGGATCGCCTCCGGCGCCACGGCAAACCGCGTGGCGCTCGAAGCGATGATCTACGCCCGCAATTCCGGGCGCGACTATTTCAACGAGGGTCCCGACATCCTGCGAGAGGCCGCCAAGACCTGCACGCCGCTCGAACAGGCACTCGAGACGTGGAAGGACGTGACGTTCGACTACACCTCCACCGATTCACCGGATTACGTCCCGACGCCGCAGGTGACGGCCTAGGCGTCGGAAAGAGGAGACAGACACATGCGTCTTAGACAAGGCCAATTCAGCTATCTGGGTGACTTCACCGACGAAGACATCCGCGTCCAGGCCCAATACGCCATCGACAGGGGCTGGGCCGTTTCCGTGGAATACACGGACGACCCACACCCCAGAAACACGTACTGGGAAATGTGGGGACATCCCATGTTCGAAAATCCCGACGCCGCAGCGGTCGTGTTCGAGGTGAACGAATGCCGCAAGGAGAACGGTGACAAGTACATCCGCGTCATTGCGTTCGATGCGTCGCCCGGTTGGGAATCGATCCGAATGTCGTTCATCGTCAACCGGCCCAAGTCTGAACCCGGCTTCCGGGTCGTCCGGCAGGAAGGCGAGGGACGCGCCATCCACTACACCATCGAGTCCTATGCCTGCGCCAGGCCTGAAGGCGAGCGTTACACGTAACTCCTCCCCTGACTGCCCGGATCTCACAGATCCGGGCCCCTTTTTTTCGGGAGCGAAAAAGCGAATGACGGGAAAGCTGGAAGACACTCCGCAAAGCGTCGACCTCGGCAAGGCGTTCGAGGAGAGCGGCGTCCGCGATGTCCTGCGGGAACTGGACGAGACCATGGTCGGTCTGGAGCCCGTGAAACAACGCATCCGCGAGACGGCCGCCCTTCTGCTCGTCGATCAGGCGCGTCGCGAGATGGGGCTGGCGACCGAAACGCCGACGCTGCACATGTCCTTCACCGGCAATCCGGGGACCGGAAAAACGACAGTGGCGCTGAAGATGGCCGACCTTTTGCACCGGCTGGGCTATGTCCGCAAAGGTCATCTCGTGACCGTCACGCGGGACGATCTCGTCGGACAATATATTGGCCACACCGCGCCGAAGACCAAAGAGGTCCTGAAGAAGGCCATGGGCGGCGTTCTGTTCATCGACGAGGCCTACTATCTCTATCGGCCCGACAATGAGCGCGACTATGGCCAGGAGGCGATCGAAATCCTGCTTCAGGTCATGGAGAACAATCGCGACGATCTGGTCGTCATCCTTGCAGGCTATGCGGAGCGCATGGACCGCTTCTTCAAGTCCAATCCCGGATTCCGCTCCCGCATCGCGCATCACATCGAGTTTCCCGATTACTCGGATGAGGAGCTGCTGCAGATCTCCGAAATCATGCTGGGCGAACAGAATTACGCCTTCGACGCCGCTGCGCGGCAGGCCATGAGCGAGTACATCGCCGCGCGGCGCGGGCAGCCCCATTTCGCCAATGCTCGCTCGATCCGCAATGCCCTCGACCGAGCGCGGCTGCGCCAGGCGAACCGCCTGTTCGACACCGCCAACGGCGCACTCGATGCAAAGGCGCTGAGCACCATTTCGGAAGCGGATATTCGCGCAAGCCGCGTCTTCCGGGGCGGCCTCGACGTCGACCGGGCGAGCGCTACGCCGGAGAGCGACGAACAGGTGCAAGGCGCGTGAGCCTTTCAGCCCTGATCTTCGACGTGGACGGCACCCTGGCCGAGACCGAAGAGGTGCACCGCCGCGCATTCAACGAGATCTTCCATGAAGCCGGCCTGGACTGGCATTGGAGCGAAGACGACTACAGCCGGCTGCTTCTGACCACCGGTGGCAAGGAGCGCATGCGCGCCCACCGCGACGCAATCGGGCGTGATGAACCAGACGACGAACGGCTTGCCGCGCTTCACATACGCAAGACGGCGCGCTACGGGCAGATCGTGCACTCCGGCGGTCTTGCCCTGCGCGATGGCATGGGCGAACTGATCAGCGCGGCGCATCGGGCCGGCGCGCGCCTCGCGGTGGCGACGACGACGAGCCGCGGGAATGTGGACGCACTGTGCCAGGCGTGTCTTGGCAAACCGGCACACGAACTGTTCGAGGTCATCGCCGCCGGGGACGAGGTCACGCGGAAAAAGCCGGCGCCGGATATCTATGAACTCGCGCTTCAGCGCCTCGACGTTTCCCCGGAACGGGCGCTGGCGTTCGAGGACACCCGCAACGGACTGCTCTCCGCCAAGGGCGCAGGGCTACGGGTGATCGCATCGCCATCGGCCTATGCGCGCAATGAGGATTTTAGGGAAGCGGATTGGCTGGTGCCCGACTGGAGCGTAAAGAGACTTCCCGCGATTGTCCGCGCGTTGCTCGGCCAACCGAACTGACTACTCCGCCTGTCCGCCGACAAGCATCAACCAGGCTTCGCGCGCACTGCCTGTCATGAGCCAGTAGAGGCCAAAGATCGACCCGGCGAATATGGAGACGAGCGAAATGAACGGTGACATGGCCAGTGTGGAGATCCCGGAGATCCCCTGCCCGATGGTGCATCCCAGAGCCGTCACCCCTCCGGCGCCCATCGCCGCCGATCCGATGAGGTGGCGCCGCATGCTCTGCATATCGTCGAAACCTTCCCAACGAAATTCGCTTTTGTAGATGGCAACTGTATAGGCGCCGCCGACGGTGCCGATGACAACGGCAATGGCGAAGGTGAGCACGCTGCCCGTGAACGTCATGAGCCACACGATGGTCTCGCCCAGAGGGAGCACGTAGGTCAGCGACTGGACGCGGACGGGATCGAACAGGTCGGAACCGAAGGTGCCCGTCACAAAGAAACCGCCGGCCACGGAAAGGCCGATCAGCAACCCCGCGGCGATATCCCGCCGGCTGCGGCGAAATTCCGGGTCCCTGAAGCAGTAGACGAACACAGCGCCAGCGATGACGAGGCCCGTCGGAAGCCAGAGCACATCCGCATTTGTCCCCGTCAGGCCTGCCAGTACGTTGGGTATGCCCTGCCCGCCGATGGCGGACAGGTTGATCGTCAGCGAGTCGATGAAATTGGTCTTCACCAGCGACGTCAGGCCACGCGCCGTCATGTAGCCGCTCAGCCCGAGCACGAGGAAATTGAACACGGCTTTCAGGTCGCCGCCCGCCATGCGAACCAGCACCCCGTAACCGCAGGTGCCGACCATGGACATACCGAGACCGAAGAGCAGACCGCCGACGATGGCGCCGATCAGACCGAACTCCGGCTGCAGGTAGAACACCTGGTCGATGCGGGCCATGCCGGCCTGGTGCATGATCTGCACCATGATCATCGCCGTTGCGATCGCAAGCGCCCAGGCTCTGATCCGCAGTGTCTTTCCGGCGAGCACCAGCTCCTCGACCGCACCGAACGTACAAAACCGCGCGCCGCGCGCGGTGGCACCCATCACAATGCCCAGCACCAATCCGGACAGGATGATGATTGTCGGTGTTGATAGAGCGCCCATACCCAACTCAGTCAGCGCTCACGACGGGGCGGTTCAAAAAGCCGTCAGGAGCATTGCGCATTATCCCTGCAATAGAGGTCATACAGCACGGAAACCACTTTCCGGGCTTCCTCGCTTGCCAGGGAGTAGTAAATCGTCTTGCCTTCGCGGCGTGTTTGCACGAGACGGTCGGCCCGCAATCTCGCAAGTTGCTGAGACACGGTCGGCTGGCGCATTTCGAGAAACGCTTCGAGCTCGCCGACCGACTTCTCGCCTTCCACCAGCATACACAAGATCATCAGCCGGGCCTCGTGCGCCAACGCCCGCAGCAGATCGCTTGCGGCCTTGGCGCTGTCGGCCATCGACTCATAGTCGCCTGTTTCCAGAGAGATGACAGTATCTGTCATGTGATCCTCTTATTCCCGTATGGCAGCGTTTGCCGGGCGCTCCGACCGTGCTCGAGCGGGCACGTGACCTTGCGCCGCCTTGTCGGGCAGTTTCTCCATCAGCTTCTGCAAAAGCCCCCAAAAAAAGTCCTCTCCGGGATAACCAAGTATGCGGCCTATTTCCTCGCCTTTGTCGATGAGCACGAACGTGGGTGTGAAAACAAGCCCACGAATGAACTCAAGATCGCGCGGCATCGGGTCGTGAATGTCGATGCGTCTGAGCGGCGCGGCGCGCCCCTCCTTGGTCTTGTTGTAGACGATGCCGACTTCGGCGTTCCACACCTCACACCATTCGCACGCCTGCTGTTCGACCATGACGAGCTCCGCGGCACGCGCGGGCGCATGCAGCCAAAGCCAAGCCAGAACGATGCATATGAGTGAACACCTGATCATGCACTGATCATAAAGGAGATTCTTCACATTACATATATTGAATGTATCGCAACGGCGGGCGCAGTGTCGCGCTGCAAGCCCTGTTTCCGGTTTGACATGCAAGGTCAAAAGCCTGCTCACCCGTTACTCCAGACACAATTCCGGCGGATTGACCGAGTTCTGCGACAAATACGCCGTTTGGAGGCTTACTTATTCAAATATTCGCATGTGACCATTGATTTTGCCGTTTGTGTCTGGCAGGCTCTATGGTGTCATCAGTGGAATCCACGAATAGGCGCAAAGCCGGATCCCGATGGGTCTCGAGGGAGGGAGACACCAGCATGAAGACACCCGACAGTACGGTTGTGGCCGGTATTCCGTCCGCCGTAATTCTTGCAGGCGGGCCGGTGGAGGTGCCGGCACTGACCCCGGATCACGTCGAGATCGACAACCTCAAGGTCAGCAACCCGATCACCGACAAGGACATGACGAACAGGCCGTTCCACGGTAAGGCCGTATTCGGCGATCGGACGACCGTGCCCGGCTGCTATATGTTGAAGGCTGCGTATATGTTGAAGACTGGGGCGCACACCCGCAGGAAGTTCGAGAACATCATTGCCTATCTTCAAACTCCGGAAGAGTGAGGAAACCTGACATGAAAGAAGTTACCAGACGTGAAACGCTCGCCTTGGGCGCAGCCGCCGGCGCAGCAGCGATGTTTGCGCCCTATGTTGCATGGGCTGCGGTCGAGGAGGCCAACGCTCTGATTGCGAAGTTCACCGGCGGAAAGGCGGCCACCGACGGCAAGATCACGTTGCAGATGCCGGAAATCGCCGAGAACGGCAGCACCGTCCCGCTGTCCGTTTCCGTCGACAGCCCGATGACCAAGGACAACTACGTCAAACGGGTCATCATCGTCGCCGACGGCAACCCGCGCCCTGAGGTTGCGACCTTCAACTTCACGCCCCGCAGCGGCGTCGCCGAAGCGTCGACCCGCATGCGCCTCGCAAAGACCCAGAATATCGTTGCCGTCGCGGAAATGTCAGACGGCTCGTTCCACATGACGAAGCGCCAGGTGAAGGTCACCATCGGCGGCTGCGGCGGCTGAGCGATCTCGAGGAGCACAGAGAAATGGCAAAGAAACCCAAACCACGCGTCAAAGTCCCGAAAACCGCAGCCAAGGGCGATGTCGTCAACATCAAGACGCTGATCTCCCACAAGATGGAAACCGGGCTTCGCAAGGACAAGAAGACCGGCAAGCCCGTGCCACGGCACATCATCAACAAGTTCATCGTGAAGTTCGATGGCGAGGACGTGTTCTCTGTCGATATTGACCCGGCGATCTCGGCCAATCCGTACTTCCAGTTCTCGATGAAGGCTGACAAGTCCGGCGAGTTCGAATTCGTCTGGATCGACGACAAGGGCGAGTCCTTCTCCAAAAAGTCGAAACTGACGGTGAACTGACGAAGGCGCTGCAAGAGCGCCCGGACGGGCCGCAACGTTTTCCGGAGGCGTAGATGATTTCCCGTCGGGAGTTTTTGCAGGTTGTTGCAGCGACAGGCGCCATTTTCGGCGCGTCGGCGCCACTGGCGCAGCTGGCTGCCCAGCAGAAGATCACGCAGCAAGACCTGCTCGGCTTCACACCGTTCGGCAACGTCACGATCGCCCATCTGACGGATATCCACGCCCAGTTGAAACCGATCTGGTTCCGGGAACCCTCGATCAATCTCGGGGTCGGAGACGCAGAGGGCAAGCCGCCGCATATCACCGGCAGCGATCTCCTCGCCTATTACAAGATCGCGCCCGGATCGCCGGAGGCCTACGCGCTGTCCTCGGAATCCTTCGTCGCCCTCGCGCGTGAATATGGCCGCATGGGCGGCATCGACCGGATCGCGACGGTCTTGAACCACATCCGCGCGGAACGGCCCGACAACACGCTTCTGCTCGATGGCGGAGATACGTGGCAGGGCAGCTACACGTCTCTACAGACCAAGGGCGGCGACATGGTGGAGATCATGAACGCCCTCAAGCCGGACGCCATGACCGGCCATTGGGAGTTCACCCTCGGCGCCGACCGGGTCACGGAGATCGTCGACGAGCTCCCCTTTACGTTCCTCGGCGCGAACATATTCGACAATGAATGGAACGAGCCAGCGTTCGAGCCGGTCAAGATGTTCGAGCGCGGCGGCGTGAAGATCGCCGTCATCGGACAGGCCTTTCCCTACACCCCGATTGCCAATCCCCGCTGGATGATCCCCAACTGGTCGTTCGGCATTCGCGAGGACGAGATCGCCAGGCAGGTATCAGCGGCCCGCAACAATGGGGCCGAACTGGTCATTCTGCTGTCCCACAACGGATTTGATGTGGACCGGAAGCTGGCGTCGCGCGTCAGTGGCATCGATGTCGTCCTCTGCGGTCACACCCATGACGCGTTGCCGGCGCCGCTCAAGGTGGGCAACACGCTTCTGATCGCGTCCGGATCAAGCGGCAAGTTCGTCTCGCGTCTCGACCTGGACGTGAAGGGCGGCAACGTTCTCGACTACCGGTATCGCCTTATCCCCGTCTTCTCTGATGTCATCGAGCCGGACGCGGAGGTCGCCGCGCTCGTCGACAAGATCCGCGGGCCGTATCAGAGCGATCTGACGGAAGTAATTGGCCGCACCGACAGCCTTCTCTACCGGCGCGGCAACTTCAACGGGACGATCGACGATCTGTTCTGTGACGCAATGCTGGAGGTACGTGACGCGGAAATCGCGCTTTCGCCCGGATTCCGTTGGGGCCCGAGCCTTCTGCCCGGCGAGGAGATCACCCGCGAGGCCCTCTACAACGCTTGCGCCATGACCTACCCGACCGCCTATCGGACCACGATGACGGGCGCGTTCCTGAAAGAGGTTTTGGAGGATGTCGCCGACAACCTCTTCAATCCGGACCCCTACTATCAGCAGGGCGGCGACATGGTGCGTGTCGGCGGCCTCGGCTACACCATCGATCCGGTCAAGCCGATTGGAAAACGCATCTCCGACATGACGTTGCTGAAGGACGGCTCCGCGATCGATCCCTCGCGCGCGTATACCGTCACCGGTTGGGCCAGCATCAACGAGAATGCGGAGGGCCCGCCGATATGGGAGGTCGTCGAAACATACCTCAAGGCACATCCGGCGGTACGCATAGAGCAGAATGACGCCGTCAAGGTGATCGGGGTCTAGCCAACGGCTCCGAATTGTTATATTCAATAATTTGAATGTAAATGATCTTCCTGGAGGGAACTCATGCTGCGGTCGTCAGACAAGGCAGGTATGTCACGCCGCCGGTTGCTCAAGTCTGTTGCTGCGAGCGGCGGGGTCATCGCGGCCGGCGCATTCGACGGACAAGCCCGCGCGAACGGCGAGAATCTGCCGCCCAACGTTGCGGACTGGTCCAAATATCTGGGTGACGGGGTGGATGCCCGTCCCTACGGAATGCCAGCGGAATATGAGAAGGACGTGATCCGCCGCAGCGTACGGTGGCTGACGGCATCGACCGAAAGCTCGGTGAATTTCACACCGCTGCACGAGCTCGAAGGCATCATCACGCCGAACGGCTTGTGCTTCGAACGCCACCATGCGGGCATCGCCGACGTCAATCCGCGGGATTACCGGCTGATGATCAACGGTCTCGTCGACAAGCCGATGATCTTCACGCTGGACGACATCAAACGGTTTCCGCGCACCAACAAGATCTACTTCCTCGAATGTGCCGCCAACTCCGGCATGGAATGGCGGGGCTCACAGCTCAATGGCTGCCAGTACACACAAGGCATGATCCACTGCGTCCAGTACACCGGCGTACCGCTGAAGCTGATCCTCGACGAAGCAGGCCTCAGGACCAATGCAAAATGGGTCATGGCGGAAGGCGGCGATGCGTCGGGCATGAACCGCTCGATCCCGCTTGAGAAGGCGCTCTATGACTGTCTGGTGGCGTTCAAAATGAATGGCGAAGCGTTGCGTCCGGAGCAGGGATATCCCGTGCGCCTGGTGGTTCCGGGCTGGGAAGGCAATATGTGGGTGAAGTGGCTGCGCCGGCTCGAGGTTGGCGACAAGCCGTGGCACACCCGCGAAGAAACGTCCAAATACACCGACCTGATGGAGAACGGCAAATCGCGCCGTTTCACCTGGGTGATGGATTGCAAGTCAGTGATTACCAGCCCGAGCCCGCAGGCGCCGATCACACACGGCAAGGGTCACACGGTGATCAGCGGCCTCGCATGGTCCGGCCAGGGAACGATCGAGCGCGTGGACGTGTCACTCGACGGCGGCAGGAACTGGGACGCGGCCCGCATCGACGGTCCCAGGCTGCACAAGGCACTGCACCGGTTCTACTACGAGTTCGACTGGGACGGATCACCGCTCCTGCTGCAGTCGCGGGCGATCGACTCCATCGGCTATGTGCAACCCACCAAGGCGGAGCTGCGCACGGCGCGCGGCACGAACTCCATCTATCACAACAACGGCATCCAGACATGGCACGTGATGAAGACGGGCGAGGTTGAGAATGTCGAAGTGTCTTAGGTTGGCCATCGCCCTTTGCTTGTGCGTGCTCTGGACCCTGCCTGCGGCCGCTGGAAAGCTCGATATCGGCCGGCAGGCGACGCCGGAGGAGGTCAAGGCGTGGGACATTGACGTGCGTCCCGACGGACAAGGTCTGCCGGACGGCAAGGGAACGGTCGCACAAGGCGAACAGCTGTTCGAAGAACGGTGCAGTGCCTGCCATGGCGAGTTCGGCGAGGGCGTCGACCGCTGGCCCGTCCTTGCGGGCGGTCACGGGACCCTCGCTTCAGAAAATCCGAAAAAGACGATGGGGTCCTATTGGCCGTATCTGTCGACCGCATACGATTACATCTACCGGGCGATGCCGTTCGGCGATGCTCAGTCGCTCTCACCAGACGAAATGTATGCGATCATCGCCTATCTGCTGCACATGAACGACCTCGTGGATGAGAAGTTCGAACTCGACAATGCAAACTTCACGTCCATCCGCCTGCCCAATGAGAAGAACTTCACCGACGACCCGCGGCCGGACACGCCAGGCCACAACGCCGCGACGGTTTGCATGAAAAACTGCAAGAAGGATGTGAAGATCACCAGGCGTGCCACCATCATCGACGTCACGCCGACGGACGAGAAAAACCCGTCTGCCAGCATCGAGTGAAAACACCACATGGAGGTGTGAAATGTACAGACTGTCTACACTGATCGTCGCGGGCTTCGTCTCGCTGGGGCTCATCGCACCGCTTCAGGCCGATGATGATGACATCAAGGTGATCAAGGCCAAGGCATCGTTCGAGGATGTGAAACAGGACATCTCCGACGCCATCGTCAACCGCGGCTTCGTGATCGATTACAACGCGATGATCGGCGACATGCTGGAGCGAACCGGAAAGGATGTGGGGTCCGACAAGAATATCTACACCGGCGCGGAAACCGTTCAGTTCTGCTCCGCCGTCCTGTCGCGCAAGATGATGGAGGCCGATCCGGCCAATATCGCTTACTGCCCTTATGTGATCTTCTACTATGAGCGCGCTGATCAGCCGGGCACCGTCTATATCGGCTTCCGCGAGCTGGACGAAGACGGATCGGACGCGTCGGAAGAGGCCAAAAAGGCCGTCAACAAGCTCCTTGAGGACATCATCAAAGAAGCGGCCGGCACAAGTTGAACGCATTGCGCGAGCCCGCGCGCACCTCACGGCCGATACGTCAAAGAGGTTGAGCTAAGTCAAGGTTCCCGTTTCGCGCGCAGCCTAGATTGCCCTTTGCGTCTGGTGGGCAGCCCCGATTGGCCACCGAACCAGGGGGAACCATGTTTCAGGTGCGTATCCATGGCCGTGGCGGCCAGGGCGTCGTAACTGCGGCGGAGCTCCTGTCCGTCGCTGCGTTTCTGGAAGGCAAGCACGCACAGGCCTTTCCGAGCTTCGGCTCGGAACGCATGGGCGCCCCGGTCGTGTCCTATTGCCGGATAGACGAGAAGGAAATCCGCTCGCGCGAGCCGATCAGCGTGCCCGACGCCCTGATCATTCAGGACCCGACGCTGCTTCACTCCGTCGACGTCTTCAAAGGGCTTAGTCCGCAAGGATACATCCTCATCAATTCGCGCCGATCCTTCGAGGATTTGGGAATTTCCGAATTCGTCGCGCGCTTCCCGCCGCATCACGTTTGTGATGTGGGGGCAACCGAACTGGCGATGAAACATGTCGGCCGCCCGGTGCCGAATGCCGCGCTTTTGGGTGGATTTGCCGCCATCTCCGGACAGATCCGTTTCTCGTCGGTGGAGCAGGCGATCCATCAGAAGTTCCCCGGCGATGTGGGCACGGGGAACGTCGCAGCCGCCCGGGAGGCGTTCGACATCGCAAAGGCGGCGTAACAGTGTAAGGGAGGAAGGCTGTGCTCAAGCAGGTTGAGGGGTCGATTGCAGTTGCCGAGGCCATTGCACTATGCCGGCCCGAGGTCGTTTGCGCCTATCCGATCACGCCGCAGACCCACATCGTCGAGGGCGTAGGCGCGATCGTGAAAAAGGGCGAGCTGGAGAACTGCGAGTTCATCAATGTCGAATCCGAATTCGCCGCCCTTTCCGTCGCCATAGGCGCGTCGGCCGCCGGTGCGCGCGCCTACACCGCCACCGCCAGCCAGGGTCTGCTGTATATGGCGGAGGCCGTCTACAACGCCGGTGGGCTCGGCCTGCCGATCGTGATGACCATCGGCAACCGCGCGATCGGCGCGCCGATCAACATCTGGAACGATCACACCGACGCCATGTCCATGAAGGACGCAGGCTGGATCCAGCTCTTTGCCGAGACCAACCAGGAGGCGGTCGATCTTCACATCCAGGCTTTTCGTCTCGCCGAGGAGTTGAGTTGCCCGGTCATGGTCTGCATCGACGGGTTCATTCTCACCCATGCCTATGAGCGGGTCGACATTCCCACACAGGAGGAAGTCGACGCGTTCCTGCCGCCCTACGACCCGGTGCAGGTGCTCGACCCCGCAGATCCCTATTCCATCGGCGCCATGGTCGGGCCGGAAGCGTTCACCGAGGTGCGCTATCTGGCGCATGAGAAACAGCGCCAGGCGTTGCAGCTCATCCCGGAGATCGCGGAAGTCTTCAAGGGCGTGTTCGGCCGGGAATCCGGCGGCCTGATCCATCCCTACCGCACGGACGGCGCAGAGACGATCGTCGTCGCGCTCGGCTCAGTCAACGGCACGATCAAGGAGGTCGTGGACGAGATGCGCGATGAGGGCATGCCCGTCGGCTCCATCAGCGTCTGTTCGTTCCGGCCCTTCCCGCTTGCCGAATTGAGGGACGCCTTATCCGGCGCCCGGAACGTCGTCGTTGTGGAGAAAAGCCTGGCTCCCGGCCTCGGCGGCGTCGTCGCCTCGAATGTCCGTATGGCGCTGCGGGAAGCGCCCTTGCCCGTCTATACCGTCATTGCAGGGCTTGGCGGCCGCCCCATCACCATGGACTCCATCGCGCGGGTCATCAACGGTGCGGCGAACGGCGAACTGCCGGACGTCCAGTTTCTCGACCTCGACGAAAAGGTTGTGGCGCAGGAGATCGCCCGCGCTGCGGAAACCCGCAGGTCCGGCCCCACGGCCGAGAACATTCTCAAGACCCTGGCCGCGTCGGGCTCTGGGCAGTACTGAGGGGAGCGCAGACATGAGCGACGAAAGCGCCCTGCAACGGGTCAAGTTCTATCAGACCGGCACATTCACCGTCGGCAACAGGCTGATGGAAGACGATGCCCGCAGCGTGCAGGCATCGATTGACCGCTCCAACGCCATTACGTCGGGGCACCGGGCCTGCCAGGGCTGCGGCGAGGCGCTCGGCGCACGCTATGCGCTAGACGCCGCCATGCGCGCAACGAAGGGGCAATTGGTGGCGATCAATGCGACCGGATGCCTGGAGGTGTTCACGACGCCTTATCCGGAGACGTCCTGGCAGATCCCCTGGCTGCATTCCCTGTTCGGCAACGCGCCGGCGGTCGCGACCGGCGTTGCCGCCGCCATGCGGCGCAAGGGCCGCAACGACGTCAAGGTGGTTGCGCAGGGCGGCGATGGCGGGACCACCGATATCGGCTTCGGCTGCCTGTCCGGCATGTTCGAGCGCAACGACGACGTCCTTTACATCTGTTACGACAACGAGGCCTACATGAATACGGGCGTGCAGCGATCCTCGGCGACCCCGCCGCATGCACACACCGCCACGACACCGGCGCTGGGCGAAGAGCCCGGCAATATCATCGGCTCCGGAAAAAACATGCCGCTGATCGCCATGGCCCACAACATTCCCTATGTGGCGACCGCCAGCGTCGCCGATCTTCACGATCTGGAAGCCAAGGTCACGAAGGCGATGGATATCTCCGGATCGCGCTACATTCACATTATGGTGCCGTGCCCGCTCGGCTGGGGTTCAGCCCCGTGTGATACCATCCGCATCGCGCGGCTCGCGGTTGAGAGCGGCTTGTTCCCCCTGTACGAAGCCGCGTATGGCGAAGTCACGGCGTCCAAGAAGATCCGGCGAAAGGTGCCGGTGGACGAATACCTGAAAACACAACGCCGCTTTGCACACCTGTTCAAGAAGGGCGGCGGCCACGAGCAGCGTCGCGCCGCGATCCAGCGCATCGCCGACGCCAACATCGAGCGTTTCAACCTGCTGGACGAGAGGGAGACGCCATGAACAAGCAGCTTCCCTTCGCCATCACGCTCGATCCCGGCACCAGCCTCGCCAACGAGACGGGAACATGGCGTACCGAACGCCCCGTTTACGTCGACCGCCTGCCGCCCTGCAACAATGCCTGCCCTGCCGGGGAGAACATCCAGCAATGGCTGTTCCACGCGGAATCGGGCGACTACGAAGAGGCGTGGCAGGTGCTGATGCAGGACAACCCCCTGCCGGGCATCATGGGGCGCGTCTGCTACCACCCGTGCGAGGACGTGTGCAACCGCGCGCAGCTCGACGAGGCGGTCGGCATCCACGCCATTGAACGCTTCCTTGGCCGCACGGCCTGGGAAAAGAAGTGGAAACCGAAATTCGCGGCCGAGAAATCCGGCAAACGGGTTCTGGTTGTCGGCGCAGGTCCGAGCGGCTTGTCGGCGGCTTATCACCTCACGCGGTTGGGCCACGACGTGACCGTTCGCGAGGCCGGACCGATGGCCGGCGGCATGATGCGGTTCGGGATCCCGAAATACCGGCTGCCGCGGGACGTGCTCGACTATGAGGTTCAGCGCATCGTCGATATGGGTGTGAAACTCGAGCTCAACACCAAGGTCGAGGACATCGAGGCGGCCTTCGAAAAGGACGGATTCGACGCCGTGTTCGTGGCGGTCGGCGCGCATCTGGCCAAGCGCATCGAGATTCCGGGCTATGCGGCCGGGAAGATCCTCGATGCGGTCAGCGTCCTGCGTGACATGGAAACGGGCGCGGAACCGCCGCAGCTCGGCCGCCGCGTCGTCGTCTATGGCGGGGGCAACACCGCAATGGACGTGGCGCGGACCGCGAAACGGCTCGGCGTTCAGGAGTCCATGATCGTCTATCGCCGCTCACGCAAGGAAATGCCGGCGCACGACTTCGAGGCCACGGAAGCGGAAGAAGAAGGCGTGATGATCCACTGGCTGCGCACCATCAAGGAGATCGACGAGACGAGCTTCACGGTCGAAAAGATGGAAATCGACGAAAACGGTCGGCCGCAGCCGACCGGCGAATTCGAGACCATCGAGGCCGACACGTTGATCCTCGCTCTCGGCCAGGATGTGGACACAAGCTTCCTGGAGCAGGTGCCGGGCGTCGAAATCGCCAGAGATGGCGTGGTGTCCGTGAGCGACCAGATGATGACGGGACGCGAGGGCCTGTTCGCCGGCGGCGATATGGTCCCGGCGGAGCGTACCGTCACGGTCGCCGTCGGCCACGGCAAGAAGGCGGCGCGCAATATCGACGCGTGGCTGCGCGGCGTACGTTACGCGCCGCCCGAGAAACACGAGATCGCCGACTTCGGGAACCTCAACACCTGGTACTATACAGACGCACCAAAAACCGAGCAGCCGCAGCTCGATCTGGTACGTCGCCAGACCGGCTTCGAGGAGGTCCTGCAGGGACTGACCGAGGACAATGCGCTGTACGAGGCGCGGCGGTGCCTGTCCTGCGGCAACTGTTTCGAATGCGACAATTGCTACGGCATCTGCCCGGACAACGCGGTTATCAAGCTTGGCCCCGGCAAGCGCTTCCAGTTCAACTACGACTACTGCAAGGGCTGCGGCATGTGCGCCGCCGAATGTCCGTGCGGCGCGATCAAGATGGAACCGGAAGCCGTTTGAGGTCGGCGCAACGCCATTTGGTGCCACTTTTGCGGCCCTGAACGACCGGCTCAGTCGGCTGTCAGGGACGTTGCACCGCGTCCCTGCAATAGAGGTCATAGAGGGCCGCGATCACCTTGTAGGCCTCCTCGCTGGCGAGCGAATAGTAGATCGTCTTGCCATCGCGGCGTGTCTTCACGAGCCGGTCGGCGCGCAATCGCGCAAGCTGCTGCGAGACGGTGGGCTGGCGCATGTCGAGAAGCGATTCAAGCTCCCTGACCGACCTCTCGCCCTCGACCAGGATACACAGGATCATGAGCCGCGACTCATGGGCCAGCCCGCGCAGCAGATCGCACGCCGCCTTGGCGCTCTCGGCCATCGCCGTGTAATCGTCCGCGTCCGCCACCCCTGTGTCGTTCGTTGTCTGCCGCTCCCTCGCGGATGCGCTCATCCCCAGTCCCTCGTCATTCCCGGCGGGAGTTCCCGGCCGTTGTCAGCCCCGTTTTGAGCCGTTCGGTCTGACGCCATAGCGCAGACCGGATCGGCGGGGATGAGCGATATTCAGTTCGTGAGTTGATGACAACTGAAAACTGACATATTTAATATCATGAATATGTGATCTCTGGCCGGGGGAGCCAGCCGTGAATTTCGAAATCGGTCTGGGTGGTGCGTTCGTCGGCGGATTGCTGTCGTTCGCATCGCCCTGCGTCCTGCCCCTGGTCCCCCCCTATCTCTGCTACCTGGCCGGCGTCAGCATGGACCAGTTCCGCAACGAGGAGATCGCGCCGGGCGCCGCCTCGCGCGTCTTTCTGTCGGCACTCGCCTTCGTCATCGGTTTCTCGATCATCTTTGTCTCGTTCGGGGCAACGGCGACCTTCCTGGGACGGATCGTTCAGGATTACCTGGACTGGCTCTCGGCCATTGCCGGCATCCTGATCATCGTTATGGGGTTGCATTTTCTCGGGGTGTTTCGCATCGGCCTGCTATACCGCGAGGCACGCGTGGATGTCGCGCACAAGCCGGCGGGCCTGCTCGGCGCTTTCGTGATGGGTCTGGCGTTTGCGTTCGGCTGGACGCCGTGCGTCGGCCCGGTCCTTGCAGCCATCCTGTTCACGGCGGGCGGTCAGGAAACCGTGGGCCAGGGCGTACAGCTTCTCTCCGCCTATTCGGTCGGCATCGGCGTGCCGTTTCTGATCGCGGCGGCGTTCGCGAAGCCCTTCATGAACTTCATGGCCCGGTTTCGGCAGCACATCGGCAAGATCGAAAAGGCCATGGGCGCGCTTCTTGTCGTGACAGGCATCCTCTTCCTGACCGGTGGAATGAACAAGATCGCCTTCTGGATGCTTGAGCACATCCCCGCCTTCAGCGGGATCGGCTGAGCGCGGCTTGCGCGGTACCGCCTTAGTACAAAACCGACTCCCGATTTCGGCCCGGGCAATCGTCCTCGACGCTCACGGTTGCTGCGCCACGGGAGCCGCGTTTGCAGGCCCGCACGAACGAAACGAAACGCTCCGCCCAATGATCCTGCGCTGTGTCCCGCAAGTGACAGAAGCTCGCCATGAGGTTGCCGGTGACGAAGCCGTCATGCGCACCGTCGATGCCGAACCCCCGCTTCACCCGGTAGGCATATACGGCATCGGTTGGGCCGTTCTCGAGCGCGGCGTGATGGAATTCATGTGCGCAGACGCGCCGGCGAGACGCAGACGTTGGCGGCGCCCAGGGGCAACGCCCCGTATCCTCGAGCCGCACCAGGCCGCGGCCCTGCGGGCGCCGATGCATGACGGCATCGAACGGAACGGCCCCGACCATCTCGTGGGATTTGCCTTCCCACGAAATCGAACGGCACAGATACATCAGCCCGCCGCACTCGGCATAGACCGGAAGCCCCGATGCGGCAGCCTTGCGGATCTCACGTCTCAGGCTCGCATTCGCTTCCAGGTCCACCATTTGCGTTTCCGGAAAGCCGCCGCCGATGAAGAGACCGTCAACCCTTGGCAGACGAGAATCCCGCAAAGTGTCAAAGAAGACCAGTTCCGCGCCGGCCCGCTCAAGCGCCTCCAGATCGTCCGGGTAGTAGAATCCGAATGCCGCGTCGCGGGCGATGCCGAGGCGCACGTCCCGGCTCAGGGCCGATATGTCCGGTCCGTCCGCGTCCGGTGTTGGCACGTGTGGCGCGGCAATCTCGGCAATCCGGTCTAGATCAATGCCGTTTCTCGCCGCCCGCCGAAGACGCCCGATCACCTTGTCCGCACGGTCGACTTCACATGGCGTCGTCAATCCGAGATGGCGTTCCGCCAAGTCCAACTGGTCGTCGCGTCCCAGCGCCCCGAGAATCGGCACGTCGGTGTAGTATTCGAGAGCAGCACGCAGCTTGCCTTCGTGCCTCGGCCCGGCAACCCGGTTCAGAATGATCCCGGCGATGGTCACATCGGGATCGAAGGCCAGATATCCCACCACCAGCGGTGCGATCCCCCGGGTCAGGCCGCTGGTGTCGAGCACCAGCACCACCGGCGCATTCAACAGCTTGGCCATGGCCGCGTTGCAGTCACGCCCTTCCACATCGACGCCGTCGTGCAGTCCCTTGTTGCCCTCGATCAGGGCGAACTCGGCGCGCGCGGCATGGCGGGTGAAGGTGTTGCGAATCTCGGTTTCGGTCTGTGTGTTGTAGTCGAGGTTATAACAGCTCCGCCCGGACGCCCGCCTCAACCACATCGGATCGATATAGTCCGGCCCCTTCTTGAAAGGCTGAACCTTGAATCCGCGCTCAGCAAACGCCGCCAGAAGGCCGATTGCGGCCGTCGTCTTGCCGGACGACTTGTGAGCAGCTGAGAGATAAACGCAAGCCATCGTTCTACGCCACGTCCATGAACCGGTTCGTATCCCGGTTTGGCCAAAGTGATTGCGCCTCGCTCATCACGAAACTCCCTGCGCGGCCTCGGACCGCGCATGTGGATCGACCTTGTCGTCGGCGAGGCTCGTGGGCAGGAAACGCAGAACCTTCAGACCCACGGCCGCGATGAGCAGCCCCAGCGCCATGCCGCCCAGTCCCAGGCCGATCTCCGGCAGGCTCGGCGTGTAGGAGGCAACCGCTCCGTCCAGCACGCTGGATGTCTCCTCCATTCCAGGAAACATGATGAGCGGATAGGCCTGACCGCCGATGATGATGACGTAGACTTGCGCCAGGCCGCCGATGACGACGAGCGCGGAGGCAAGTGCGATGGCGATGCGCGATTTGCCGGTGGCAGGCGCATAAACGAGGGCGATGGGCACGAGCCCGCCGAGCACCACCTGAACGCCCCAGAAAAGCTGCGTGTAGATGTCGCCCTCGAGCAGCAGGAATCGCTCCACCGCCGCATGCTCGGCCGCATAGAGGTTGGTGAGGTGTTGCACGGCCGTGAAATAAAGGACGACGGCAGCGAAGATGCCGAGAAGCCGGCCAAGGCGGATCAGTAAGCGGTCGCCGACTTCGCGGCCTGCGCCCGCACACACGCCCATCAGGACAAGAATGAAGATGGCGAGGCCGAAGGACAGCGACATGGCGATGAACAGCGGCGCCATGACTGCCGCGTCGTAGGCCTGCCGCGCCACCAGCCAGCCGAAGATCGAGCCCGTGCCGGTGGTGAGAACCAGCCGCCAGATAAAGGCAAACCACCCGACCGCACCCGCGTATTGGTTCATATAACGGTCCATCTGCACGAACAGATAGGCGCAGACCACGAGCAGGAACCCGACATAGAGGAAGATGTTCCAGGCGAAGATCGATTTAAAGTTGTAGGTCGTCATGGCGATGATCAGCCGGTCGGGACGGCCGAGATCGAGCACCAATACTGCGAGACCGCCGACGAGCAGCCCGATGGCGAGCAGCCCCGACAACCGGGCCATCGGTTTGTATTCGGTGCGTCCGAACACCGTGCCGATCGAGGCAACGTTGAGCACGCCGGACGCGGCGAGGATCAGAAAGACCGCAAACACATGCGGCACGCCCCACACGATCCTGTTGGTCATGCCGGTGACGATGTGACCGTGATGCTCCATGGTCCAGGCGCTGGCGAGGCCGCCGAGGACGAACAGCCCGAGAACCGCAAACACGCCCCAGAAACCGGGCCCGCCTTCGATTTCGCTGTACACCGTCCGTGCCATTACGATTGGTTCCTCACAGGTTCCGGTAGCGCACGCCAGGATCGGTCCCCAGATCGGCGCGGATCTGCGTTGTCGGATACCGTGCGATACGCTTGGAGATTTCGCTCTCCGGATCGTTGAGATCGCCGAACAGCATGGCGCCGCCGCCATCCGCGGAGCAGGCTTCGACGCAGGCCGGCGTGCCGCCGGCGTCGATCCGGTGAACGCACAGCGTGCAGCTCTCGACCGTTCCCTTGCCGCGCGGTGCGTCCGGCTTCGGGTCTTCAACCGGCTCGTGGATGAACGAGCGGGCATTGTAGGGGCAGGCCATCATGCAATAACGGCAACCAATGCAGATATGCTTGTCGACCAGCACGATCCCGTCGGCACGCTTGAACGATGAGCCGGTGGGACAGACGTCGACACACGGCGGCTCGGCGCAGTGCTGGCACATCATCGGCAGCTCGCGCGACGAGCCGGTCTTGGGGTCACGCACGGTGAGCTTGCGGATCCACTGGGCGTCGGTCAGCGGCTTGCCGGTATCTTCCCAGCCATTCTCCGTCGCACAAGCCGTCACGCAGGCCGTGCAGCCGTCCGTGCACTTGCCCGCGTCGATCAGCATGCCCCAGCGCACGTTCGATGTGACGGCCTGATCGGGCGCCCGCGCGTCCGCCGCGCCTCCAAGCGCATAGAGCGTCACGCCCGGCGCCAGGGTCAGTCCGATGCCGGCGGTGAGCCCGCGCAGAAGCGCGCGCCGGTCGGGCTGCGCCGGGTCGGACAGGGTCTGCTCGCCAAAGGGCGCGATTTCGGCGGGGCGGCGGGTCATTGCTGCGCCCTTTCCAGATATTCGGCCAGCGACCGCACAGACCGGTGATTGGGTTCGGTCGCGTTGCCCGCCGCCTTGTCGTCCTCCGGCCGCGACGCGTGGCACTGGAAACAGTCGATCTGCACCGCCGCGTACTCGTGGCAGGTGCGGCAGAAATGCTGCGGGCTCTCATATGTGACCGGACGGGCGTCAGCGCCCTCGACCGCATGGCAGGCGATACACCCCTTCAGCGAGAACTGCCTGGTGCGAATGCCGTCATGCACCGTGTCGTCGCGCTGGTGGTTGAGCACCGTCATGTGGTAGCGGCGCATGAACTCGGTCTCGGCGACGCAACTGTCGCCCTTGCCCTTGGCCGGCGCCGGCACCGAAACCCGGCTGCTCTGCCCGGCCTCGGCATCGGAGATGCCGCCCGCCACCGCGATGGCGAGCACCGCCGCCAGCAGCAGTGCAAGGGTCAGGACGGGCGACAGCCGTTGCCGCATCGGCGTTACTCCCCGAGCCCCATCTTGATGTAGCCCGACGGACAGACGTCCATGCAGATGTGACAGCCGATGCACTTGGCGTAGTCGGTGTCGACATAGCGTCCGACCGCGCGCTCGCTCTTCTTGACCCGGAAGACGGCATCCTGCGGGCAGTAGTTCACGCAATTGTTGCACTCGAAGCACATGCCGCAACTCATGCAGCGCTCACCCTCCTTTTGCGCCTGTTCCTCGGTGAAGCCCTGGATGCGCTCCTCGAAATTGCCGAGCACGTCGTCGCCGACGATTCTGACCTCGCCGCGCGTTTCGCGCGGCTCGTACGCGAAATGGCCCTTGAACAGCTCGGTGTGGGGGATGATCTGCGTCGTCGAGCGGTCCTCGTAATTGTGGACTGCGAAGTGCTCTTCGGAGGTGCCGCGCCGCTGCGTGTGATCGTATTCCTCGGGGTCCAGTCCGCGTTGGTGCAGTTCGTTCAGAAGGTTGAAGTGGTGAACATCGACCTTGGGCCGCTTGTTCATCGGCTCGCCGGCGAGGAAGTGGTCGATGTTCTCCGCCGCGACCCGTCCATGACCGATTGCCGTGGTCAGGAGATGGGGACGAATGATATCGCCGCCCGCGAAGTGCTTGTCCTGATCCTTCACCTTGTACAGCGGGTCGGTGGCGATGAACCCGTGGCCGTTGTCCATGGCCTCGATACCGGTCAGATCGCCCATTTGCCCGATCGCCGAGACGATCAGATCGCACTCGATTTCGAATTCCGTTCCCTCCCTGGCGACGGGGGTCATGCCGTCCATCTCGCACTCGCACATCCTGAGTGCCGCAACCCGCCCCTCGTCGTCCTTGATGACTTCGAGCGGCACGACGCCGCCCCTGATCTCGACGCCTTCGCGCAGGGCGTCCTCACGCTCATGCTCGGCCGCGGTCATCTCCTCGATGGGGAACAGAGAGGTCAGCACCGCCTTGACCCCCTCCCGCACGGCGGTGCCGGCAACGTCCTGCGCGGTGTGGCCGAGCGCCTTTCCATCCGACAGGCGTTTGTCGGCCTTGTGCGTGATGTGGCCGAGACGGCGCGCGACCGAAGCCACGTCGACCGAGGTGTCGCCGCCGCCGACGACGACGATCTTCCTGGCGGTGGAGAACACCCACCCCTGGTTGAACGCGTCGAGGAATTCGACACCCGTTATGCAATTGTCCGCATCGAAGCCGGGAATGGGCAATGGCCGCCCGACCTGTGCGCCGATGCCCCAGAAGATCGCGTCGAAGTCCTTCTCCAGCTGGTCGATCGTCACGTCCTGCCCGATGCGGGTGCCGGTCCTGACGTCGACGCCCAGATCGATGATGCGGCCGATTTCGATGTCGAGCATGTCGCGCGGCGTACGGTAGCCGGGGATGCCGTAGCGCATCATGCCGCCGAGCTTCTCCTGAGACTCGAAGACCGTGACCGCGTGACCCTTCTTGCGCAGGAAGTAGGCGGCGGTCAGCCCGGCCGGGCCGCTGCCGACCACCGCGACCGTCTTGCCGGTGTCCTTGCCGGGCTCACCAAGGTTCAAGCTGTTGTCGTTCGCCCAGTCGCCCACATACTGCTCGACCGCGTTGATCCCCACGAAGTCGTCGACCTCGTTGCGGTTGCAGCCGTCTTCGCACGGCGCCGGACAGACCCGGCCCATGGTGGCGGGGAACGGATTGGCCTCGACCATCCGCTGGAAGGCGTATTCCTGCCAGGTCATGCCTTCGACGGGCGGCGTGTCCATGCCGCGTGCAATCGCCAGCCAGCCGCGGATCTCGTGGCCCGACGGACAGCTTCCCTGACAGGGGGGCGTCTTGTGGACATAGGTCGGGCACTTGTAGGACGCATCCGCCTGAAAGATCTTCTCTTCCAGATCGATGTCGGCCGCGGTTTCGCCCTCCCGGTACCTGCGGAATGTGTGCTCTGTGGTCGCTGTATCGCTCATGCTCATTCCTCGCCTTCATCGGCGTCTGCGCCGGCTGTGTCCGGCTCCGCCTCGTCCTCGTCTTCGTCATCCTCGTCGGTGATCTGCCCGTCGAGCACGATCGCGTTGCTGACCATCTGGTGGATGCTGACAACCGCATCCATCTCGAAACCGTATTCGGGCATCACCTTCGCGAACTGGGTCTTGCAGATGGCGCAAAGCGCTGCCATGTGGGTCACACCGTGGTCGTCCGACACCTGTTGCAGGGCCCGCATGCGCGGCTGGGCGCCCTTGGTGCGGACCTCGAGCAGCTCGTCCGTCAGCAGCCCGCCACCTCCGCCACAGCAGAACGTGCTCTCGCGGATGGTGTCGGCCGGCATGTCGTAAAAGTGGTTGCAGACGGCTCTGAGGATCGCCCGCGGAATCTCGAACTGACCGCCGGGCGCATCGCCCATGCGCGAGGCGCGGGCAACGTTGCAGCTGTCGTGATAGGTCAGGCGGAAGTCGTCGTTCTGCGACTTGTCGAACGTCAGTTCGCCCTTCTCGATCAGATCGTGCGTGTACTCGCAGATGTGCTGCGGGATCGGGTAGTCCTGATCGAGGAAATCGAACGGGCCGGCAAGCGTGTTGAGGAAGCTGTATGCCGCCCGCCACGCATGGCCGCACTCTCCGAAGATGATGCGCTTGACCTTCAAATCCTCTGCCGCCTTGCGGATGCGCAACGCGATCTCCCGCATGTTCTCGTAGGAACCGATGAACATGCCGAAGTTGGCCGCCTCGGACGCATAGGAACTGATGGTCCAGCTTGCCCCGGCCTGATGGAAGACCTTGGCGTATCCGATCAGCCCGTCGACATGGGGTTCGGCGAAGAAATCGGCGCTCGGCGTCACCAGCATGATGTCCGCGCCCTCCTCGTCGAGCGGCAGGCGGACCTGCACGCCGGTCTCATCCTCGATGTCTTCCTCGAGGTCCTCCAGCGTCGCCTGAAGCGCTTTCTTCTGAAGGCCGAGATTGTTGCCGATCGTGTGAACCTTGCCGATGATCTCGTTGCAGTACTTCTGCCCCTTGCCGATACTGTCCATGATCTCGCGGGCCGCCATGGACACTTCCGCCGTGTCGATGCCGTAGGGGCAGTAGACGGAACAGCGCCGGCACTGCGAGCACTGGTGGAAATAGCTGTACCACTCGTCCAGGACCTCCTCGGTGAGGTCCTCCGCACCCACGAGCCAAGGGACGTACTTGCCGGCGAAGGTGAAGTACCGCCGGTACACCTTGCGCAGCAGGTCCTGACGCGCGACGGGCATGTTCAGCGGGTCGCCGGTGCCCAGGAAATAGTGGCACTTGTCGGTGCAGGCCCCGCATTTGACGCAGCTGTCGAGGTAGACCTGCAGCGCGCGCGACTTGCCGACGAGCTCGCCAAGCTTGTCGATCGCCTTTTCCTTCCAGTTGTCGACAAGCTCGCCCGGATAACCGATCGCCGCCTGGTGGTCCGGCGAGGCGACATACGGTTTGCTTTCCGCCATCGCGCCGCGTTCGAGCGACGGAATCTCCAGCGGATCGGGTTGCTCCTCGCGGTTGACGGGCTGTCTGATGTTGAGTTCGACCATCGTGTTCGCTCCGCCCTACCGCTTGCCGCCGGAACCGGTTTCAAGCCGCGCCGCCCAAGGCGCGAGGTGACGCTTCTCCCGCGGATTGTCGACCTGGTTGCGCCCGGGGCTGAAGAAGACGCCCGGCGCGTGGAGCAGCTTGGACACGGGAAAGACGATCATCAGCACGGCGACCAGCGTGAGATGCACGAGCAGCATGGGGTCGGCGGGCAGCGGCTGCCAGTCGAAGTAGATCAGCCCGAGGCAGAAGGCCTTGAGCGCGACGATGTCCGTGCGGGCGACATATTTGATCAGCAGGCCGCTGATGCCGATACCGAGCAGCAGGGCCAGCATCAGGTGATCCGACGGCGCGCTGATGTAGCGGATACGGGGCACGAAGATGCGCCGCGCCCATAGTCCGAGCAAACCGGCGACCATGGCAAAACCGGCGTAGACGCCGAACGGCTGCATCAGCGCGACCCAGCCCCATACCGGTTCGGTGAAGTAACGCAGATGCCGAATCAGGACGACGAGCAGCGCGGCGTGGAACGTCCAGCCGAACAGCCAGGTCCACTTGTTGGCCTTGAACAGGCTCTCGAACAGCACGACTTCGCGGAACATCCGCGCCACCACGCCGCCTTGCGTCACCGGCGCCGGAGTGGTCGGGATCTTCAGGGGCGCCGGCGTGTTCGCGTACTGCCATATCTTGCGCCCCAGACCGACAACCAGAATCACGGTCGCGGCATAGAACAGCAACGCATATGTGGCAGTAAGCACGGCTCCTCCTTCAGGCGCCCGACGCCTTCTGCGTGCGCCGGGGCGGCAAACGCATCGGGCTCAGACGCAGCCGGTGGGCTTGGGGAGGCCGGCGATCTTACAGGCTTGCTTGGCCGGGCCGTAGGGGAACAGCGTGTACAGGTACTTGTTGTTGCCCTTGTCCTTGCCCATTGATTTCTTGATCGCCTTGATCAGGACGCGGACGGCCGGCGCAATCTGGTACTCCTCGTAGTAGTCGCGCAGGAAGTTGACGACCTCCCAGTGCTCGTCGGTCATCTCGATTTTCTCGTCCTCAGCAATCAGCTCGGCGAGTTCCTTGCTCCACTTGTCGAGTTCCTGGATGTAGCCTTCCTCGTCATGCTCGACGACGGTTCCGTTCAGCTGGTATGGCATTGCTCTCTCCTGTGTCCGTGTCTGCTTTTCTGCGATTGAGTGGTGTCCTTAAAGCCACGTCTGCGTGACGTCGTGTTCGGCAACCAGATCGACAAATCCGCCGTAATCGACGACGGAGATGCCCTCCAGCAGCGCTCCCTCATCGACGCCGCGGGCCGCAAGATCCGGTCCCAGCGCGTAGAGCGAGAGTTCGCCGTTCATGCCGGCAATCCGGTCGGCCATCGCCGTCCCCTTCATGGCGGCGTAGATACCGTCCTCGATGAGCAGTACGGCATCGCCCGGCCGCGCGTGATTGAGACAGCTCTCGAACGTGGTTTTCTCGAACGGCGACTTGTTGACGGTGTGCAGCATCTGTCTTCTTTCCGTGTTTGCCTTCATGTCCTCAGAAGCTCAGGATCACGTCCTGTTCGGCCATGATCTCACTGAGCTTTGCCCGCTCGACGACCCGGATCGACGGCTTCTCCTCCCAGTCGTCGTCCTCGTCCTCATAGGTGATCTCCATCAGGTCGTCGGGCGACAGGCCACGCTCGTCCAGAGACTCCTTCTCAACATAGAGCTTGGTCACTTCGTAGTCGCCAAGCGCCCGGTAGGTCGGCGAGAAGTTCTTCATGCCGATGCCGGACGTGTCCTGGTTCTTGAGAATCTGGTAGACGCCGTCATCGAAGAAGGCGATGGAGACGTCCTGATCGAACGCTGCGCCGATCAGCACAACCTCCAGCGACTCAAGCGCATAAATGGTCCCGTAAGGCGCCCTCCGGTTCACGTAGAGGAACTTTTTCCGGTCGTCGGATTCAGGAACCTGTGCGTCTGCGGACATGTCTTCAGCTCCCTTAATCGCCGAACGCAACCAGCCGGTCGCATTCGATCCCGATCTCGATCAGCTGACCGAGCCCGGAAATGCGAAAACCCGGTGCGATGTTGTCGACGTCCTTGCTGTGGCGCTTGGCCTCGCTCTCGTCGAGAATGCCGCGGCGCTGCGCCGCAGCGACGCATACCACCAGATCAAGGTCGTGCTCCTTGGCAAGCTCGCTCCAGTTGTTCTGAATGTTGCGCTCGTCCTGCGGCGGCACCGTCAGGCGCGTGCCGTTGTTGACGCCGTCATTGTAGAAAAAGACACGGTAAATCTCGTGCCCCTTCTCAAGCGCCACCTTGGTGAACTGGTAGGCGGAGTCGGAGGCCTGATGCGTGTACGGCCCTTCGTTGACTAAGATTCCGAACTTCACGTTTTGAGTGCTCCCTTGAACTTGACCCCTGGAACGGCACCGACCGGCCCGGCGGGCCGCATCGGCAAGCCGCCTAGAAGCGAATATGCGTTGACGAGTTCATGGTGTGCCGCGCGCCCGTCCAGGTATCGAGATGGTGCTTGGTGAACGCCAGACCGGTGATCTCGAAGAACTTCGGCCAGCCGATGCGCTCGATCCACTCGCCCATGCGCTCCCAGTCGCGGGCATTGTCCTTGTAGGCGTACAGAATCTTCTTCACGACCGCCTCGACCTCCGGCCAGCGCGGCGGGTTGTTCGGCAGATTGGCGACAACCAGCTTGTGGAACGTCGGCTTGGAGCGGGCGTTCGAATGCTTGCCGCCGACCCAGACCGCGATCTTGGTGGAATCCTCGCCGTTGATCTGCATCGGCGGGCACGGCGGATAACAGGCGCCGCAGCAGATGCACTTTTTCTCGTCCACTTCGAGCGAGGGTTTGCCGTCGACGATCGCCGGACGGATCGCCGCAACAGGGCAGCGCGCGACGACGGCCGGGCGCTCGCACACATTCGCCACCTGATCGTGGTTGATCTTCGGCGGCTTGGTGTATTGCACGTTGATGGCGATGTCGCCCTGGCCGCCGCAATTCACCTGGCAGCAGGACGTCGTGATCCGGACCCGGTTCGGCATCTCCTCCTTGATGAACTCCTCATACATCATGTCCATCAGGCTCTTGACGACACCGGACGCGTCAGTGCCGGGGATGTCGCAATGCAGCCAACCCTGGGTGTGCGAAATCATCGACACCGAGTTTCCGGTGCCGCCCACGGGGAAACCTTCCGAGATCAGCTTGTCGATAAGCGGTTCGACCTTCTCCCGGTCGTCGACCATGTATTCGATGTTGCTTCTGGTGGTGAACCGGAAGTGGCCATCGGCATACTCGTCGGCGATGTCGCAGAGCTTGCGGATCGTATAGACGTCCATCTGCCGCTGCGTGCCGGCGCGCACCGTGTAGATGGACTCGCCGGTCTTCGATTTGTGGTGCAGAACGCCGGGCCGGAGCCGCTCATGCCAGTCCCAGTTGGCATAGTTCCGCTTCAGGGTGGGATGCATGTACAGGAATGGATCCGGAACCCCGGTTTCATCTGGCACACGCGGTGTTGTGGCTTCGCTCATAACTCTCTCCCCTTGGGCCGTTCGGGATGCGCCTCGCCTCCGGCGCCCTGAACCACCGGCTATTCCGCTGCGACGGTCGTCTCGGCCTCTTCGGCCTCTTTTTCCTTCTTGCGTTCGAAATACTTCTCCGCTTCCTCGGTGAAATCGTCGGTTCGGACGTAACAGGAGGTTCGCGGATGCCTGACCATGTTCGGGTCCGGATCGATTTCCATGGCTTCCAGGAAGGCAGGCAGGCCAATGCGATCGATGGTCTCGCCGATGCGTTCATGTTCAAGGGCGTTGTCGGAGAAGAACTCCATGACCTCGCCGGCGAACTCGGTCAGCTTGTCATAGTCCTCGTCGGTCTGAAGCTTGAAGAACGGCACGATCACCGTGCCCATCAGATCGCCCACCTTGAGCGCACGCTTGCCGCCGATCAGGATCGTCGCGCCCTTGTCGTCGCCCGGCGAGAGCGCCTTGGGCATGACGTTCAGGCAGTGCATGCAGCGCACACAGCTGTCGTTATCGACCTCGAGCGTGTCATCGTCGTTGAGGCTGAGCGCACGGGTCGGGCACATCGAGATGACGGAATCGATCATGTATTTCCGCCCGACCTTCTTGACGTAGGCCTTGACCTCGTCCTGGTTGACCTTCATGTCGTCGCGCCAGGTGCCGATCACCGCGAAGTCGGCGCGCTGGACCGCATTGACGCAGTCGTTCGGGCAGCCGGAGAACTTGAACTTGAACTTGTACGGCATCGCCGGGCGATGCATTTCGTCGAGATATTCGTTGATGATCGACCGCAGGGCACGCTGCTCGTCGTAATTCGACATTTCGCAACGCGCGGCGCCCACACAGCTCATGCCGGTGCGCATGCACGGACCGGCGCCACCGAGATCGAACCCGATTTCGTTGAGGGCGTCGAATGCCTTCTGCGTGTTCTCGGTCGTGGCGCCCTGGAACATGATGTTCCCGGTCTGGCCGTGAAAGGCGATCAGCCCGGACCCATACTCTTCCCAGATGTCGCAGAGCTCGCGCATGACCTTGGTGTCGTAGTGAAACCCCGCCGGAGGCATGACGCGCAGCGTGTGGAACTCCTTCGACTCCGGGAATTTGTCGGCCACCTCCGAGAACCGGGGGATGATCCCGCCGCCATAGCCGTAGACGCTGACCACCCCGCCCTTCCAGAACCCGAGCTTCTCCTCATAGGAATGCTCAAGCTGGCCGAGCAGATCGTTCATCATCGGCGCATATTGCTTGTCCTTGGAATCGCGCAACCGCTTCAGGCCTGTCACGAAACTCGGCCACGGGCCGCTTTCGAGCTCGTCGAGCAGTGGCGTAGGATGCTGTTTGGACTGTTTCGCGTCCTTCTTTTTCTTTTTGGATGCAGACGCGCCGTTGTTACCTGCGGAGCCGTTTTCTTTAGGCATTGACCCTGTTCCTCCTCGTGATCCGCCGGATTTTCTGGCCTCCGGATACGAACCCGGCTTGCGTTTTCGAGACCGGACGGTTCACAGCGATACTTTGTCATATTATTATATCACAATTTTTGAATATATCAATTATGATGCGGTTTGGTTCAGGTTCCTCTGTGCGCGGAATGGGATCGCGTACATGGCGCGGAACAGAGGGCCGAAACCGCGCCCTGAAGAGTTTGAGTTTCGAACCCTTGCGGTGAAATCAATGTCATCCATCGCTCTCAACACGAGCCATCAGAAAGGTGCCGCAAGTTGCGTCCGCGGCCCGTTCGATCCTGGCGACGACGACGCCTACCATCGGTGGCGGGATGCGAAACTTGCCGGCTATCCGCAGCTCCCGGAGGAGCTTTTTGTCGAGATTGCCGATCTCGCGCACCCCACCGCGACGGAACTGGCCGCGGTTACGACACTGTGCGGCAAGGCCAACATGGCGATCTATGTCACGCGACGGGAACGCCTGGACCCGAGCGCGGTCAGAGACGATCTGTTGACCTTTGCGCGGGCGTTCGGGCTTGACCGGATGGAAGGCCACCGCTCCGCCGCGAATGACGGCGTCGTTGCGCTGGAGATCGCCCGGGACAACAAGCGCAGCGGATACATTCCATACACCAACCGTCCGCTGAGCTGGCACACCGACGGATACTACAACGCACCGGAAGACCGCATTCGATCCTTCATTCTTCATTGCTGCCGCAACGCCGAGCGCGGCGGTGAGAACGCTCTGCTCGATCCGGAGATTGCCTATATCCGCCTGCGCGACGAGAACCCGCGTTTTATTGCCGCCCTGATGCATGACGAGGCCATGACCATCCCCGCCAACCATGAAGCAGACGGCAGCGTCAGGCCTGAAAGCGTTGGACCCGTGTATAGTGTGGACCGCAGAAGCGGAATGCTTCGGATGCGCTACACCGCACGCAGGCGGTACATCGCGTGGCGCCATGATCCCGACACCCGCGATGCCGTTGCGTTCATTACGGACCTGCTCGCGGGCGGGGAGCCGTTCATATTTCGGCACAAGCTGGAGCCGGGCCAGGGGATCATCTGCAACAACGTGCTGCACGCCCGGGCCGGTTTCGACGGGGCGCCCTCTTCGACCGCATCGAGCGGGCGTCTGCTGTACCGGATCCGCTACCAGGACCAAATCGCCGGGACCGGATGTCTCGATGGGCCGGACCGGCCGTAACTGGGAGGAAAACCGTGGTTCAATTGAGCGAACTGATCATTCGTCACCCTGAAGTGCAGTGCTTCGACGATCTGGTGAAGCTGGTCGCCAAGACCGGCAAGGAGGGCGAACGCTTTCTCGAGTTCGACGTGAAACCCGACTACCGCGATACGCCGCGCCAGTGGGAGCTGAAGCTGGAGACCGCGTTCTACTGGGGTGACAAGGAGTGAGCGGCGAAACGGTCACGCGGCTGGACAGGTTCGAGGCTCCGTACCGACGGGAGATCACGCTCGACAATGTGGAATTCGAGAGTGGCATGCGGCTGCTCCGCATCACCATTCGCGAAGGACGCCGGTTCACGATCCTCGACGTCGATGCGTCGACCGCGGCCCGTTGGGGATCTGCACTGGCGAACTGGGCCGAACAGGCCGGATAGGTATAGCTGCGGTCGCGTGTCGGGGCCGTTGGAGAACAGGAAAGTGAGCAAGACCCATGCCTGACGCAAACGAAATCATGAAGGCCATCCTCGCCCCGAACGAACAGGAGGAGCGGGACAAATCCTTTCAGCACGCGCCGCGCGGCTGGTCGCCGGCGTTTGCCACCAAACAGGCGGCGGAAGAAGGTCTCGATCTGACCGACGATCATTGGGAGGTGATGCGTGTCCTTCAGGCCTGTTATGCGGAAGATGTGGAACCGCCTGCGCGCCGCCTTGCGGATGCTCTGGAAGCACGGTTCGACGACAAGGGCGGCCGCAGGCACCTGTTTCAGATTCTGCCCGGAGGGCCGATCGCGCAAGGGTGCCGGCTGGCCGGCCTCGTGCCGCCGCCGGGCAGCACCGATGAGTCCTTCGGGAGCGTGCGCTGACACCTTTTGCGTGTCGAAGGTCTCAGAACCTCGCCTGTGCACAGGCGGCGCCAATGCCGAAGCGGATCGTCAGTGATCACCCGGCGCGAGCGGCGCAAAATGCCGCACGGCCATCGTTTCCGGTCAAATCCGGCGCGGCCTCTTGACCGGCCGGAAAATCAACGGTTGAATCATTCAGAAAACGGAATATGAATTACAGGGCGGTTGGGGCACGCGATCCGGGCCGGAGCACCGGCCTCGGTGACGAAACCACACCGCCGAATTGACCATGGAGGCTAGACAGGACCATGCCAGACACCACACTTGACGCCAAAGGCCTCAACTGCCCGCTTCCGATCCTGAGAGCGAAAGCGGCGATTAAGGACGTGCCGTCGGGCGGAACGCTTGAGGTGCTCGCGACCGACCCCGGCGCGGTTGCCGACTTCGACGCGTTCTGCCGCGCGACAGGCCATGAGCTTCTTGAGTCCGGTGAAGACGACGGCGTTTTCCGTTTCGTGATCAAAAGTAAGTCCTGAGCGTCGCGCGCATCACGCCGAACGCAGCAGGAGCCGCTCCATCGATTTGACGCCGGCGACGCCTCCCGTGATAATCGACAGGAAGGCAAGCAGCGAACCGATCGAGAGCGTGGACAGGCCGGTTACGCCCTGGCCGATCGTGCAGCCAAGGGCCAGCACGCCGCCGACGCCCATCATCGCCGCACCAACCAGATTGCGCACCGTGTCGTCGGTATCGCTGAAGGTGGCGACCCTGAACCGGCCGAGCATCTTTGCTGCAGTAAACGCACCCGCTAGGACGCCGAACACGGTGGCCACGCCGAAGGCGGGTATCATCTCAGCCGTGAACCGCATCAGGAACTCCAACGCGTCGCCGGACGGGCGCACATAGGTCAATGAGATCGGGTTCTGAATGCGTTCCGCAAAATCGTTGAAGGCAAGTCCGGTCAACGCCCAGCCTGCGAGAATGCACACACCGACGCCAAACCCGGCCGTCACGTGTTCCGGCGAAGACCGGAACCCGCCATCGGAAAAGCAGTAGACCAGCAAAGCGCCGGCCAGGAGCACGGTGACGATCCACACGGAAGCGCCCTCCCCAAGCCCGGCGAACTGTGCAAGGAGAGCATTGATGCCCTGTGTTTCGGAGCCGACCGCAGCCAGATCGATCTGCGTCATTTCCTGCAGTTCCGCACGCAATGGCCCGATCAAACCGCCGATGGTCATGTAGGCGAAGATGCCAACCACGACGATGACGACGAGCGCGCGCAGATCGCCGCCCCCGGCCCGCACCAGGTTGCGGCTGGCGCACCCACCGGCAAACACCATTCCGTAACCGAACAGCAGACCGCCAAGCACATTTCCGAGCCAGTTGAAGTTCGGCATCAGATACATTGAGCCGGCAAGGTCCACCACGCCCATGGATTGAAGTACCTGGGCCCCGACGATCGAGACGGCGATGGCCAGCAGCCACGACCGAAACCGGCGATAGTCGCCAAACGACAGGATGTCGGACAGGGAGCCCATTGTGCAGAAGTTTGTGCGGTAAACGACGTAGCCGAAGATGTAGCCGATGAGGAAGCCGCCAACCGCCAGGCTGACCGCCGAATTCTCCTGCAGAACCTCTCGGATGGCTTCCATGGCATCACGCTCCGGACGAACGACCGCATAAACATTTATACATATCAATTATTGAATGTGAACGCCATAGCTAATGTCGTCCGATGCTGAGCTTGTGGTGCGGAGGCATATGGCATGGGCAGACGGGAAAGACTGAAATTCGGCGGAAAACAGCCAAAAAACTCACTTCAGGCCGAATCTGGCGATGTGAGATATCACCCGTTTAGCGTGAATATGTCACACCGCGCGTTAATGTTTTACACTCGCCTGACGCGAACTATGATATATATTCACGTATAGTGATATGAGAATTTTACTTCATACGCATTGGTCTGACAGACACCTGAAGACGTAATTCCGTGGGCTCGAGTGAATGCGAAGCTTCGTGTTCATAGCAATGATGGGCCTCACGGCGATGGGGTCGAAAACGAAAGCGACAGAAGATCTGCGCGCGCTCGGCGAGTATCTCGCGGCGGAATGCGTCACATGCCATCAGCCCTCCCATGAACACAATGGAATCCCCTCCATCATCGGATGGGATCCCTGGGCGTTCGAGCTCGTGATGAACGAGTACCGCAACAAGGAGCGCGAGCACGAAATCATGCAGACGCTGGCGGCCTCTCTCTCCGACGAGGAGGTGAAGGCGCTCGCCATGTATTTCAATTCACTCAAGGCGAAGGATGACTAACGGGAGGAAAGTCATGACGATCACAAGACGCAAGTTCAATATTCTGACTGGAGCCGGCGCCCTGACATGGGGACTGAGTGCGTCCGCTCCCGCCTTGTTCGGCGCCAACAAACCCCGCGCGGTTGTGATCGGCGGCGGGGCCGGCGGCGCGACCGCGGCACGCTACATCGCCAAGGATTCCAAAGGAGCGATCGACGTCACGCTCATCGAACCCTCACGGCGCTACTACACCTGCTTCTTCTCCAACCTGTATCTGGGCGGCTTTCGCGAATTCGACTCCATCGGCCATGGCTACGGGAAACTCGCGAGCGACTACGACGTGAACGTCGTTCATGACTGGGCGGTTGCCATCGACCGCGACAAGAAGGAGGTCGTGCTGGGCAGCGGTGCGCGGGTTCCCTATGACCGGCTGATCGTCTCACCCGGCATCGACATCAAGTACGACTCGATTCCCGGCTACTCCGTCGATGCGGCCGGTGTCATGCCGCACGCATGGAAATCGGGCACGCAAGCGCAATTGCTCAAGGCCAGGGTCGACAATATGAAGGAGGGTGGAACCTTCGTCATGGTGCCGCCGCCCAATCCGTTCCGCTGTCCGCCCGGGCCTTACGAGCGCATTTCCATGATCGCGCATGCTCTCAAGCAGAAGAACCCCAAGGCCAAGATCATCGTTCTCGATCCGAAGCCGAAATTCTCCAAGCAGGCGCTGTTCATGGACGGGTGGCAGCAGCATTATCCCGGAATGGTCGAATGGCTCGACCCGGGCGCGCATGGCGGAATCAAGAACGTCAATGCGGACGCCATGGAAATCGTGACGGATCTCGATACCTTCAAGGCGGATGCCGCCTGCGTCGTCCCCGCGCAAAAGGCAGGCGAGATCGCCGCCGTGGCGGGGCTAACCGACAAAGGCGGCTGGTGCCCGATCAATCCCGCGACCATGCAGTCAAAGGTCGACGACAACATTCACGTTATCGGCGACGCGTCGATCGCCGCCGCCATGCCGAAGTCAGCCTTCTCCGCGAACAGCCAGGCGAAGTCGGCGGCCATGGCGGTTCGGGCCGCGCTGATCAATGCCAAGGCGTTTCCGGCCCGCTACTCCAACACCTGCTGGAGCCTCATCGCGACAAACGACGGGGTGAAGGTCGGCGCAAAATACAAGCCCGGGACCGACAAGATCGAAGCGACAAACACGTTCATTTCCAAGGTCGGCGAGACGTCGGAGCTGCGCGAGCAGACCTACGAGGAATCGCTCGGATGGTACGACGGCATCACGACCGACATGTTCGGGTGATCGGCACCGGATGAACGAAACGCCCTCTTCGGCGCCGACCGCTTGCGCCGGCGAGATCCAATCGGGCCGCGCACCCATGCGTTAGGCGTCGGCGTGGCCAGTTCGGACAGGAACCGCTCCCATGTACGTGTTTGCTCATGGGAGCGGTTCTCGATTCACGACCGACGTCGGCGGAAGCAGGCGTTTGCCAGCCGTCCAAGAAGACCATTGAGGATAATAAGGGAGGGGTTGATGACCGGAGGATCGCCGTTTTCAAGACGTGACATGCTCAGGGCGGGCGGCGCTGCCAGTATCCTGGGCGCGGGAGCAACTCTGTTGCCGGTGCGCGCGCAAGGGGCTGCCGAGATGAAAGGCGGACAGGTTCCCGGTTACTACCGTTTCAAGCACGGCGCGTTCGAGATCACCGTGTTGAGCGATGGCGCCTACACGCTGCCGACGAACCTGCTCGGAAGCAATGTAGCGCCGGAAAAGGTCGTCGCTTTCCTGGAGAAAAACCTGCTCGACCCGGACGAGCGCATCTCGCATGTCAACATCCCGCTGATCAACACCGGAAAGGAGCTGATCCTGGTCGACGTCGGCGGCGGCATGAACTGGATGCCCACGGCCGGAAAGCTGACCGACAATCTGCGGGCCTCGGGCTACGAGCCGGAGGATGTCGATACGGTCATACTGACCCACGGACATCCCGACCACATCTGGGGACTGATAGACGACTTCGAGGAAGCGCCAAGCTTCCCGAACGCGAAGTACGTCATCAGCGCCGACGAGTGGGATTTCTGGACCACCTCCAGGGCGATGGACACGCTCCCTGAAATGTTTCTCGGATTCGCCGTCGGGGCGAAGAAACAGCTCACCCCTGTCGCCGAGAAGACCCGGCGCATCAAGCCGGGCGCGGAGATCAGTCCCGGCATCGTCACCATCCCGACGCCCGGCCACACGCCCGGGCACATGTCGGTCGCGATCGAGTCCGAAGGGGAAACGCTGCTTGTGACCGCCGACGCCCTGACCCACCCGTTCATTTCATTCGCGCATCCGGGCTGGTGGCCGCGCACGGACATCGACCCCGAGATGGCGGAGAAATCCCGCCGGGCCATGATGGAGATGGCGGCCGACGGCAAGCACCTGACGCTCGTCTATCACATCTCGTTTCCGGGCCTCGGCCGCGTCGCACGCGCTGGCACCGCGTACCGTTGGGTGCCGTCGACATGGCAATGGGGCGGCTAGCACCGGGCCGGCGATCAAGGCCCTTGCATCGGGCGCGCATTTTGGGGGCGGTCTCCGGTGTGCTAGATTTGACATATGAGAAGTCGACACCGGACAGGGGACAGCGCGACAATCAGGGAGGGCACAAGATGACGATCACCCGGCGAAACATGTTCGCCTTGGCGGCCGGTGCCGGACTGGTTGCGGCGAGCGGGACACGCATCGACGCACTTGCGGCCGGCGCGGAGCCGGAGGTTGGCGATGACGGCCTCTACAAGCAGCCCTGGTTCCACCAGTCGTTCCTCGATCTGAGGGACGACATCACAGAGGCAAGCGACGCAGGCAAGCAGTTCGCCATTCTCTTCGAACAACGCGGGTGCCCCTATTGCAAGGAAACCCACAAGGTCAATCTCGCCCATCCTGAAACGGTCAAGTACATCACGGAGAACTTCAACCTCCTCCAGCTCGACCTCTGGGGTCCGCGCAGGGTCACCGATTTCGATGGCGAGGAAATGGGCGAACGCGAGCTGGCCCAGCGCTGGCGGGTCAACTTCACGCCCACCCTGGTCTTCTTCCCGCGCGACGCGAAGGAGGTGCTCGGCAAACCGGGGCGCGAGGGCGAGGCCTGGCGGCTGGTCGGCTACTGGAAGCCCTTCCACTTCCTGTCGACGTTCGAGTTCGTCCGCTCCGGTGAGTACAAAACCACCAACTTCCAGCGCTTCCTGCAGGCCAAGGCGGAACGGCTGCGGGCGCAGGGCAAGAAGGTCGAGCTCTGGTAAGCCTGCCGCGCGGGCGCCTTCAGTTCACGTTTTTCGATTTGTCTTCGGCCTGCTTCCTGGCGATGGCCTCGCGTTCGTTCAGGCGGCGGATATGGAAGCGCTGAAAATGCTCATCGGTTTCATAGCCCTTCACCCGAACCCAGGTGAACACGTCGTAAAACGTGCCAGGCCCGATCCCCAGGCTCATATTCATGACCTGCAGCTCTGAGCCGGGTTTACCCTCGTCGCCGGTGAGATCTTCCTTGAAGAAGGCGATCCAGGGCGTGAACATCACACGCCAGCGGCGCACCAGTTCCTTTTCGGTGAGCACGGTGCCGTCGAAATCGGTCACCTCGCGATCGCCCCACATGTTGATCTGCAGAATCCGGTAATTCTCGCGCACATAGTCGTTGATGTACTTCTTCGCGAGTACGTCCTTGTGCATCTTCACGCAGTAGATGCAGCCGTTCTGTTCGAAGATGACGGCGAACCGCTTGCCTTCCCGCTTCGCCTCCTCGAAGTCCTCCCGCAGGTTCATGAACGACTGGTTGAACCATGTCTGGTGATAGAGCTTGTCGTCGCCCTTGTAGGGTTCGACCTTCGGCTCCTCGGGCCCGATCGGCGGCGGCAGCTTGATCGATGCGTCGCTCGCCAGTGCGGCAGTCCCGGCGGCAAACCATGCCAGAGCCAGCATCAGAACACCGGTCGTTGCGATTGCGGCACGGCCGGCCGGGAAAGCCCTAATCGCGCCCGACCTGTTTTCGATTTCTGTCCGCCTGATCATCGCCTGACGCTCCCTCCGCTCAGCGGTCTGGAGGTTACTTTACCCCACGTAACCGCGACCGCAGTGTCGCACATATTCGCGTTTTTGTATATCAGGCCGGGGTGCCATCATGGCAAGCGGGCGCATTTCCTTGAGGGATCGAGGGACGGGGTATTTGCGTAGCGACGGCGCGAGGATAGTTTTGTGGGTTGGAAGGCGATGTAGGGAATGGCAAGACGACTCCTTTTGTTCTTTCGATGGACCTGCGCGATTCTGGCCTGGGCGATTGCAATTTGGCTGGTTGTGGGAGTTCTCATCGAGGGTTCGAGAGCGCCGGAAACTCTCACATCACCAGTCGGCCTCGCGGTGACGGTCGGCGCAATGACCCTGTCGGTTGGGCTCTGGTTGGCTTCCCGCTTCCTGAAAAGGGTCTTGGAGCGATGAAAGAAGCTGTGCGTTGTAAGAGTAGATGCCGGAAGTTGGCCACAAGAAAGCGCCTTTCAATCGACAAGCCAGTTGGTATGGCAGTTGGTGAGCTCTCAAAAAAGTCTTGTTCCTAGTGCCAGCTTTAAGCCCCTTCCCGCCATTAGGTTCCTGTCAAAACGGAACTGGTCAGCGTGAGAGCCAGGATCAACACAGTCTTAATGCGTCACTCGTCTTACCCGACCTATTTGATGAATCGACACAAACTAACCTTAAAAAACACTTCGACCATGATTTCACATGCGCCCCACTACAGCGATGTAGTGATGGGAAATACTGCGCCATCAAAGAAAATCTAATCGAGCGTGAATTCGAGTCATTTTACATAAGAGAATGGGAAAACTACCTTATCTTCCATTTTCTGGAATTTTATCGGCAAAAACGACGGAAAATGCTCCAACCAGTGCACCACTAAGAACCTTGATTATTGAAATTAAATCCGAAATCGCGGATTCACTCCAATGAACATTGACTGTCGAACTTTGATTCACATAGATTACAACAAAAAGGGTGAAGAATACTAAAAACAGCAAAATCGCGTACAGGCAAATAATTAAGATGACCGGCCGTTTCACAACTGAGATTCCCATCATTTTCCTTCTTACGAAGATTCTAATCATATTTTCTCCGATCGAGCCAACATTTTCCCAAGAAAAAAACATCGATTTAATTCGCGAAATTCGAAAGACCTGTGATGGCGTCTCTTCACTAATAGCGAATGGACAGCGCGCAAGAATTGAAGTGAGAGAAGGTCTTGAAATAAGAACTAAGGGCGATAATTCGATTGAAATTCGAAAAGATGGCACTCTACTAGAAAAATGGAGAGCTATACAGCGGCCGACAGGCAGAGATGCATAGACAGTTTAATAGAAATTGTATCAGGAAATGTGAGCAATCCACTACTAGATGCGGCAGGCGTGCATGGAAAAGACTATAGTATTTTTATCAATGACATAAAAATAAAATTTCTTGGATTCGATGCACAAAACAAAGCTCGATTCACCGGAATAAATAACCTTGTTTTTTCATTTAATAATAAATCTCCTATAAAGGCGAGCATATCTGGATCAGGTGGATGCAATTTCGTTAATTGGCGCTATTACAAGAACGGAACAGAAAATAGAATAACAAAATATGCTCATTTAGATCAAAATGGACCAAATATAATTGATGTTGATCCGGGAAAAGCTGTGAATATATCTTATGAGATCAGCAACTTTAATACACCAACTTTTGGTACGGAGAACAACCGAAATTCCACATGTCAGTTCTTTGTAGGATTCGGCTCTCAAGCTCTATCCCATACTGCAGTAGCGATTGTGGATTCACCGCGCCGGCCATTTGTAAACAAAGCAGCAGGAAATGTGCGAGAAGCTAGGGATATTAGATTTCAAGACTTGGCTTTTGAATTGTCATCTTTGCGAGGAACTAGGATTCGTGTCAGGGCAGTAATCTCTTGTCTGCTCGAAATAGAAAGCTGTGCAATTTACCCGATTGAGAAAGGTGTACCGCGCCGGGCAATCTATTTGAACTTAGGCGCCCTGGTTCCTTCAGAACGCAAGCGACTTTTTCTTCAATGTCACCCAAGAAAAGGTGGATGCAGAGCCACTGTGGTGGGGACTGTCACAGCCGATCCAATACAACAAGGAGATATTGAAATTTCCGAAGTTGAATTTTGGTAGACTCAAGCTCGAGATTTTGTGTGGTCGATATACAATGTATAGTTGCTTGTGATTTTGTGTTTCTGCCTAAGTCTGGTGTACAGACGGCTGTGTTCTGAGAGCACGAATCGGAGCGACACATTCATTCTGTCTGAGCAAGATGTTGATTTTGGTTTGTACCTGTTAGGCTGAGCACAACCATTCGACATTCAGAATTACTCTTTTGAAGGCTCGATCAAAGCGACCGTTCGCTTTGTCCACTAAGCGGTCATCCATGGTGTGGTGAGTTATCGCACAATCGGCGGCAAATGGCGGGCCACGCGAGACAAAAATGCGAACTATTCCTTCGCTATAGCGCTACGATAGTGTGACCGCTTGGCGCGCGGTGTTTTTCAGTGCCGCGAAGTCGTGCGCGAGCGCACTACGCCCGCATACAGAAGTTATGGACCTTCCGGGCGCATTGCTGCTTACGACCGCTTTGAGCCCAAGGTGTCCAAAGCCGCGGACTGCGTGAACGGCCGTTTTCACCGATCAGACCTCTTTGGATCCCGGAAGAAACCGCCGTAAGGTCCATTGTCCGGGGGGGGGCTTCGTGAACCAGACAGCCGTTTCTAGGCTCTCTTCAGCGGAACGGTATGCACCCCTCCCGCTCGAGTGCGCGCCCAGCAGCCCACCTACATTGCGTTGGTATGTTGGAGCAGTTTAGTTTTGCGGACGTGGGCAAATCGCAATCAAGGTTCCGTAAATGGCGCATTGGGCTAGATTTTTCATCTCCTTTGGATTTGCCGTCGCTGGGATTTCGGCTTGGGTTCTTATCGGGGGCTGGCGAGGGTTTTTGGCGTTTTTTGGTTTGTTCTTAGTTGGCAGTGTCGGAAGTGGCATGGTCTTCAAAAGGTTAGCGACACCGGACGAAATCCGTCAGGACCTCGAAGACCGTGCGAAAGAAGAACGATTTAAGTAAACTGTGCGCTGCGAGCTATTCTCGCAGTCGAAGCTTGTCTACACGATCCCAGCGAATGCCGTTTATCGCTTAGCGCTGGACTACGTCCTTCGAGGAACTGGTTGTGTTTTTGAAGGACACCGGCGCAACGCCGGAGCGTGCTTTTTTGTGCTAAGCGGACCTTGATGCATGTGCAGCGAATTGGTGCGTTGTCCGCGATGCAGCCATCGAACCGGCGTAGTCTAATATCGTGCAATCGGCGGCGAATGGCGGAGAGGGTGGGATTCGAACCCACGAGACGGTTGCCCGCCTACACGCGTTCCAGGCGTGCGCCTTC
>JANQLP010000141.1 GCA_028280515.1 Hyphomicrobiales bacterium | reverse complement strand
CAAGGGCAAAGATGCCGACTGCGAGCCATGCAGTCCGTCTCTTGATGACCTGCAATCCGCGCTCGGCAAGCGGCAGAGCGCCGAGCCACTCGGTCACATCGGCAAGCCGCTCGACAGAGCCATAGAGCAGCAGGATGTCGCCGGGGAGGATCTCGAGCTGGCGGACGCGCTCGCGGAACTTCCTGCCCTGACGCGACACCCCCAGAAGCGTGACGCCGTGCCGGTAGAGCAGCCGCACATCATGCGCCGAACGCCGGGCGATGCGGGAGTTTTCAGGAATAACGACTTCAATCAGGCCGGTGTCGGCGGTTCTGACGAGCCCGTCGTGCTTCTCCTGGCCGACATATTCAAGACCGAGCGCGCCGACGAGCTCCTCAAGCGCTCCCGGATCGGCCTCGACGACGAAGGTGTCGCCCTGGCGAACGGTTTCGCGGCGCGCCTGGCCGGGGAGGCGCTTGCCGCGCCGGATAAGACCGAGCACGGCCGCGCCCGCTTCGTCAACGACCGCATCCAGCTCGCGCACCCGCTTGCCGATGGTGGAGGAGCCTTTTTTGACGCGCAACTCGGCGATGTACTCGTCGATGTCGAAAAGCTCCGCGGGCGTATCATGCTCGCCACGGGCCGCCGGAATGAGCCGCCAGCCGATGAACGCAACAAACAGGACGCCGGCCGTCGCGGCGGCGATGCCGACGGGCGCGAAATCGAACATCTTGAACGAGGCGCCAAGCTCCTGCTCGCGAAAGCTGGCGATGATGATGTTCGGCGGGGTGCCGATCAGGGTGACAAGGCCGCCGAGTATGGTGGCGAACGACAACGGCATGAGTGTGAGCGCCGGTGAACGCTCGGCCTTGGCCGCAGCCTGAAGGTCGACCGGCATGAGCAGCGCCAGCGCCCCGACATTGTTCATGACCGCCGAGAGCGCGGCGCCGACGCCCGACATGATGCCGATATGCGCGGAAACGGACCGGGACTTGTCGATCACGTGCCGTGCGACAACCTCGATGGCGCCGGAATTCACCAGGCCGCGGCTGACGACTAGCACCAGCGCAATGATGATCACGGCCGGATGTCCGAAACCGGCGAATGCGTCCTGTTGCTTGACGACGCCGAGGATGACGGCAACGACAAGCGCCCCGAACGCGACCACGTCGTAGCGGATACGCCCCCAGAGCAGCAGCGCGAACACCACCGTCAGCAACGCAAACAGAGTGATCTGATCGGTCGTCATAGGTGCACTCCGTCCGTAAGACGCGCCTTCGAACAGCCGGGACTGCACTGCCGGTCCGGACTTTCGGCACGATTGCCGCGAGCCGCCTTTGATTGCGGCGGCTCTCGGTCCGCTGCATGCGGAACGCTATATGGGGGGCAAACTAGAACTTCCCGTGACAGTGCTTGTACTTCTTGCCCGACCCGCAGGGGCAGGGGGCGTTACGCGGAACCTTGCCCCACGTGGTCGGATCGTTCGGATCCAACGCGACGCCGGGGCGTTGATTACGAACCGGTTGCGGGGCAAGGGCCGTGTCGCCGCCCGGCTCCATCCCCCAGCCACCGCCGGGAGCGGCGAACTCGTCCTCGCCGGTAAACGGCGAGACGTGATGGGCCTCCATCTCCGGCAGCTCCGCCATTTCAAGCAGTTCCGGCTGCTCCTCGGGCACGGGGCGGACATGCGCGAGCTGACCGGTGACGGCTTGGCGCAGTTCGCCCAGAAGGCCCTCGAAAAGCGTGAAGCCCTCGGTCTTGTACTCGTTGAGGGGATCGCGCTGGCCGTAACCCCGCAGGCCGATCACCTGCCGCAGGTGTTCCAGTGTGACGAGGTGTTCACGCCAAAGATGGTCGAGCGTTTGCAGCAGAACGGCCTTCTCGACCTGCCGCATCGTCTCCGGACCGAATTGCGCTTCGACTTTCTCCGCCGCCTTGTCGGTTTCCGCCATCAGGCGTTCGCGGATTTCCTCATCCGCAATGCCTTCCTCCGCCGCCCAGTCCTTGATCGGCAATTTGAGGTCGAATGTTTCCTGGACGGCCTCGGCGAGACCGTCGACGTTCCACTCCTCCGCATAGGCCCTCTCGGGAATGAATCGGGTGACGAAACCGTCGACGACCTCATGGCGCATATCGGAAATCGTATCCCCGACGTCCGCATCGCCCATCAGATCGAGCCGCTGTTCGAAGATGACCTTGCGCTGGTCGTTCATGACGTCGTCGAATTTCAGAATGTGCTTGCGCGCGTCGAAGTTGCGCGCCTCGACCTTCTGCTGCGCCTTTTCCAGCGCCTTGTTGATCCAGGGATGGACGATCGCTTCGCCGTCTTGAAGACCCAGCTTCTGCAGCATCCCGTCCATGCGGTCGGAACCGAAAATCCGCATCAGGTCGTCGTCGAGCGAAAGGAAGAATTTCGAGTGTCCGGGATCGCCCTGCCGGCCGGACCGGCCGCGAAGCTGGTTGTCGATACGCCGGCTCTCATGGCGCTCTGTGCCGATGACGTACAGCCCGCCCGCGTCGAGCGCGGTCTGCTTCTTCTTCTGGACATCGTCGTCGATCTTGGCACGCTGGCTGTCGATCTGTTTCTGCGTCGGCGTCTTGCCCTTGGACTGCTGCTCGGTCTTCCAGTTGTCAATCAGCATGTCCAGATTGCCGCCGAGCTGAATGTCCGTCCCGCGTCCGGCCATGTTGGTTGCGATCGTGACCGCCCCGGGCACGCCGGCCTGAGCGATGATGTGCGCTTCCTGCTCGTGATAGCGGGCGTTGAGAACCTGAAAATCCTTGATCTTCTCCTTCCTCAGGAGTGAGGCGAGGTACTCGGATTTCTCGATCGACGTGGTGCCGACGAGGACGGGCTGCTTGCGCTTCTGGCACTCCTTGATGAGTTCAATGATCGCCTGGTACTTCTCGTCGGCGGTCCGGTAGACCTCGTCATGGTCGTCGATCCGAACCATCTCTCTGTTGGTCGGGATTTCGATCACATCGAGACCATAGATGTCCATGAACTCGTCCGCCTCGGTCGCCGCCGTACCGGTCATGCCGGCGAGCTTCTCATAGAGCCGGAAGTAGTTCTGGAAGGTGATCGAGGCCATGGTCTGGTTTTCGGGCTGGATGGTGACGTGCTCCTTCGCCTCCAGGGCCTGATGCAAGCCTTCCGAATAGCGCCGGCCTTCCATCATACGGCCGGTGAACTCGTCGATGATCACCACCTGGTCGTTTTTCACGATGTAGTCCCGGTCGCGCAGGAACATCTTGTGGGCCCGCAAGGCCTGGTTCACGTGGTGCACGACGGTGACGTTCTCCACGTCGTAAAGGGAGTCGCCCTTGAGCATACCCTTCTCATCCAGCAGCTTTTCGACGTGCTCGTTGCCCTCTTCCGTCAGGGTGACGGTCTTCATCTTCTCGTCGATTTCATAATCGGCCTCGACGAGGTCCGGAATAAAGGTGTCGATGGTGGTGTAGAGGTCGGACCGGTCTTCAATCGGGCCTGAGATGATCAGTGGCGTACGCGCCTCGTCGACAAGGATCGAATCGACCTCGTCGACGATCGCGAACACATGTCCGCGCTGCACCATTTCGTCGGTGCTGTATTTCATGTTGTCGCGCAGATAGTCGAAGCCGAATTCGTTGTTGGTGCCGTAGGTGACGTCACAGGCATATTGCGCCTTGCGCTCTTCGTCCTCCAGCTCGTGAACAATGCAGCCGACGGAAAGCCCGAGAAACTCATAGATCTGGCCCATCCAGGCCGCGTCGCGTCTGGCGAGGTAGTCGTTCACGGTGACCACGTGGACACCCTTCCCGGCGAGGGCATTGAGATAGACGGCGAGGGTGGCAACCAGCGTCTTGCCTTCGCCAGTCTTCATCTCGGCGATCTTGCCCTGGTGCAGCACCATGCCGCCCATCAGCTGGACGTCGAAATGGCGCTGGCCGAGCGTGCGCTTGGCGGCCTCGCGCACGGTGGCGAATGCGGGGATCAGCAATTCGTCGAGCGAGGCGCCGTCCGCGACCTGCTGGCGGAATTCATCCGTGCGCGCTTTCAGCTCCTTGTCGGACAGTTTTTCAAGCTCATCCTCCAGAGCATTGATGGCTGCGATGTTGGCGTCGTACGACTTCAGCTTGCGTTCGTTCGAGGACCCGAACACCTTGCTGGCAATTGCGCCAAGTGAAACCATGTGAATTCCTTTAGTCTTCTACTGTCACGGCCGTTCCGGCCATTTTCCATGCGCCGGCCATATTTTCCGGGCAATACATACCAAATTTTCGCCGGACAAGTCCGTTCATGTTGCAAACCAACATGCCTCGTCTCGTTCGGGAAGTCATGCGGTCCGGCCGAATGATACGAAATTGTAAGTTCCGGACGGCCCGACTGAGAGATAAGAAGGCCCTAACTCCTTGTCAACGCGACGATTGGGGTCAGGTTCGCTCCAGAGCAATTTGCCGTGATTTGGAGCAAACGCAGCTTGGCTTTCTTGCGCTGCAAACGCTATGAAGTCGTAAAACAGAACCCGATTGCCCGGAGACACCCTTGAATTAAGGCTATTTGGTGACTCTGCGCATTGCATCAGCAACAAAGGATCATAACAGTGAAACCTCTTAAGATAATGACAGCTGCGGCTGGCATCACATTGCTGATGGCCGGCGCGGCATTCGCTGACAGCAAGGTGGTCGCCAAGGTCAACGGTGTCGAGATCACCGAACAGGACCTCGAGTTCGCCCGCGCCGAAGTCGGTGATCAGCTTGCCAATATTCCGGCGAAGGACCGCCGTCGTGACCTCGTTCTTTACTTGATCGAGAACCAGCTTCTCGCAGGGGCCGCCAAGAAGGAAAAACTGAACGAGGGGCCGAAGTCCGAGGCTCTGATGAAGTACTATGAGCGCCGGGCCCTCCACGACGCATACTTCAACCAGAAGATCCGGGCTGCGGTGACCGACGAGGACCTCAAGAAGATCTATGACGAGCAGGTCGCCAAGATCAAGCCGCAGACCGAGTATCGGGCGCGGCATATCCTCGTCAAGAACGAGGACGATGCGAAGGATATCATCAAGCGCCTCGACGGCGGATCCGACTTCGCCGAGCTCGCGAAGGAGAAGTCCACCGGACCCAGCGGTGCGCAGGGCGGCGACCTAGGCTACTTCACCACGGGCCGGATGGTGCCTGAGTTCGAACAGGCCGTGGTCAAGCTGAAAAAGGGTGACGTCTCCGAGCCCGTCAAGACGCAGTTCGGCTGGCACGTGATCAAGCTTGAGGACGTACGCGAGAGCAAGCCGCCGGCGTTCAAGGATGTGAAGGACGGCATGAAATCCGGTCTCGTGCGCCAGAAAGCCGTCGAGATCATCGGTGGTCTGCGCCAGGCCGCGGAGATTGACATCCTCGACGAAGACGTGAAAAAGGCCATCGAAGAAGCCCAGAAGCGGGGCAGCTTCGCGCAATAGGATTCTCGTTCCGGTTGCCGCTGCCTTCCGCCGAGGGCAGCAGCAGTGCCAACCGGCGCCGGAACGGGGACCTCAGATGCCAACATCGCCTTTTGCGCCGACCACCCTTCCCACACTGCCGCCTATCGATGGCATACGCCTCGCCGCGTGCGAGGCGGGCATCCGCTACAAAGGCCGCAAGGACCTGACGCTGGCGACATTCTCGCCGGAAACGGTCGTAAGCGGTGTCCTGACACGTTCAAAGACGGCGGCTGCGCCTGTTGGATGGTGCAGAGAACGGCTGGCGGCTGGCGTCGCGCGCGCACTTGTGGTGAATGCCGGAAACGCGAACGCTTTCACCGGCATGAAGGGGCGTGAAGCCGTAAACATGACCGCCCGCTCCGCAGCAGACGCCGTAAACTGCACGCCGGAGGAGGTGTTCATCGCGTCGACCGGGGTGATTGGAGAAGCGCTCGACCCGGAGAAGTTCGACAGCAAGCTCCGTTGGCTCTCCGAAAACCTGGAGCTGGCCGCCTGGGAAGATGCCGCCCGGGCGATCATGACCACGGACACGTTTCCGAAACTGGCGACGCGCAGTGTCGAGATCGATGGCCAGACCGTGAGCGTGAACGGGATCGCGAAGGGGTCAGGCATGATCGCGCCCGATATGGCGACGATGCTGGCCTTCGTGTTCACCGATGCGCCGCTCACGCGCGAAGCGGCGCAGGTCATGTGCGAAGCGGGTGCCGACGAAACCTTCAACGCCATTACGGTCGACGGCGATACGTCCACCAACGATACCGTCTTGCTGTTCGCAACGGGTGCCGCACGGCGGCGCGGCGTCGGCGCGTTGCCGAGTGTCGACGATGCGCGCGGCAAACTCATGGCCAGTGCAATAGAAGATGTGTTGCGTGATCTTGCCCATCAGGTCGTCAAGGATGGGGAAGGCGCAAGCAAGTTCATCGCGGTTACCGTTGAAGGGGCCGAGAGCCGCGAGGCGGCGCGCCGCATTGGTCTTTCAATCGCCAATTCGCCATTGGTCAAAACGGCATTCGCGGGGGAAGACCCGAATTGGGGGCGAATTGTCATGGCCGTCGGCAAATCGGGGGAAGCTGCAGACAGGGACAAGCTGTCGATCTGGTTTGGCGACATTCGCGTCGCGTCGGGCGGCGAAGTCGACCCGAACTATGTCGAGGCCGAAGCGGCATCCTATATGAAGCAGCCCGAGCTTGAGGTGCGTGTCGACGTCGGCGTTGGCGAGGCATCGGCGACGGTGTGGACGTGCGATCTGACATCCCAGTACATCGCGATCAACGCGGACTATCGCAGCTGAGTGCGTGTCGGGCGGGCCGCGTGACGGATTACGTTCACTTCTTCTAAACCTTGCCGACAATTTGAGAGAAGGCGCTAGCCGGGTCTTAACGCTGTTTCACTATCCTGAAGGAGTAGAGGTGTCGAATCGGATTTCACTTGTCGTTGCCTGTGCCCTGGTCGATGGGGACAACCGTGTGCTGATCGCGAAGCGGCCTGCTGACCGGCATATGGGCGGTTTGTGGGAGTTCCCGGGCGGCAAAGTCAACCCGGACGAATTGCCGGAGGACGCGCTGATACGTGAGCTTTTTGAGGAGCTGGGAATTGACGTTACCCGGAGCTGTCTTGCTCCACTCACATTCGCAAGCCACGGCTATGAAGAGTTTCATCTTCTTATGCCGCTTTACGTCTGCCGGATCTGGGAGGGCGAGGTCGAGCCGAAAGAAGGGCAGGAACTGGCTTGGGTGCGTCCAAACCGGTTGAACGAGTACGACATGCCGCCTGCGGATGAACCGCTGAAGGCGATCCTGCGGGATCTACTTTGATCCGGTCAGGTAATGGGACGGACAGGAGGTCGCCTGATGACAGGGAAGACGCGAGCGGAACGGTCACATTCCGGACTGCTGCATGCGTTCGCCGGCAGCCGGGAAGGCGCGACCGCGATTGAATATGCGCTGATCGCGGCCGGCATAGCTTTGGCCATAGCTTTCATTGTGCCGACCCTCGGAGCAACGGTGGCAGGAATGTACACAGCCGTCGCGGACGCCTTCTAGGTCCGGACACGTAGCGTCTCACTCATCCTTTGCCGGATTTGCCTTTTCTCCAGCAGAAATCTCCGCCGTATTCAGCGCATCTGCGAGCCGCGTCTTCGCACTTCCCGGCCGCAGTGGTTTTGGCTGTGAGGCATCGGGAGCCCAGCCGGTCATGTGGATGATCTCGAACGTGGTGACGATCTGCCCTTTGGGATTCGAGAAGCTCTCGGAATAGATTTCGGCGGCCCGCAGGAGCACGCTCCGTTTGAGAGGGCGGCGCAATCTCTCGGTCAGCACGTTGCTGGCGCCCATGGCCCTGATGTCTCTCATCAACTCGAACATGGTCGGATAGGTGACCTGCACGTGGTCGGTGTCGGTGACCGGGAGCGCAAAACCGGCTCGCTGCAGCAGGGCACCCAGGTCCCGCACGTCGGCAAACGGCGCCACTCGCGGGCTGACGCCTCCGTCGATTTCCTCTTCCGCCTGCCCAAGCGCCATACGCAGTTCATGGAGCGTCTGGCCGCCGAGAACGGCCGCAAGAAACAGGCCGTCCGGCTTGAGCGCTCTTCGGATCTGAATGAGCGTGCCCGGAAGGTCGTTGACGTGCTGAAGTGTCAGACCCGAGACCACAAGATCGAGACTTTCCTGCGCGAACGGAAGAAACTCCTCGTCACACACGACCCTTAGTCCGCGACATTGCGCAACGACCGCTTCGCAAAGATCGGCGTTCAGGAGGGTTCCGAACCGTTGGTCCGCCGACAGCGCCTCGCTCAGAACGCCATGGTGGGAGCCGAGGTTCAGGACAACCGGAAAATCGCGCAGCACCGATTGCAGGCGGAGCATGATGTCTTCCGTTGCGCGGCGCAGAAGAAAGTCAGCCGACCCCAGTTCTGACGCGAAACGTGCACGCCGCAGCGTCAGGAGCTTTCGGTCGAATATCGCCTGAGAGGTGCCAGTCATTTGCTTCGCAGTCTCGCTTTCGCAGTCTCGTTTTCGCATTCGGGGCCCCGCTCACTGGCGCGACCCGGCATGAGCGCCTATCATATCAACTTGCTTGCGCTTGCGTGAGCATTGGGCTGATCGGCGCCCTGGTGGCAGGTGAATGAGCAGTGAAACGACACGGATGCCGGCTCCGAGCCGGACAGTGCCCGGAGCGCGGTCAGCCATGGAATTGCTGCGCACCGTGGCACACAAAGTCGCAGATGTGGTGTTGCCGCCGCTTTGTCTGGCGTGCCGCGCGCCGGTTCAGGGACATGGCGGCGTCTGCGGGGCATGCTGGCGGGAGATAGACTTCATCGAGGCGCCGCGCTGCGATCGCCTCGGTATTCCGCTGCCGTTTCCGGCCGGGGATACGATCGTGTCTGCGGCCGCTCTGGCGGAACCGCCGCAGTACGGCAGAGCCCGCGCCGTCGCCCGGTACGACGGAACGTTGCGCAAACTCGTTCATGGGTTGAAATATCGTGACCGGCACGAGGGTATCGAACTGTTTGCCCGCTGGATGTGTCATTCCGGCGCGGATGTTCTGCGCGATGCCGATTGGCTTGTTCCGGTGCCGCTGGCGCGGATGCGCCTGTGGCAGCGCCGCTTCAATCAGGCAGCGCTTCTTGCATCCGCGATTGCACGCGTCACGCATGTTCCCGATGCGCCCTTCGTCCTGCAGCGCACGCGCCGGACCGCGACCCAGGTTGGCCTTTCTGTCGAGCAGCGCAGACGCAATGTGGCCGGGGCGTTCAGCGTGCCGGAGGGGAGGCGCGCCGAAATCGCCGGCAAGAACCTTGTGCTTGTCGATGACGTCATCACGACCGGCGCGACGGCGAATGCATGTGCGCGGGCGCTGTTGCGCGCGGGGGCCGGCCGGGTTGACGTGCTGGCGCTCGGACGGGTCGTCGATCCGTTGACGCCACGGCTTTAGCGCAGTATCGCCTGAATCAAAAAAACGAGACACAAACAAGCAATGAGTACAGATTCTCTGATATTCCGCGCCGCACTGGTCCAACTGCGCAGCGAAAGCGTGGTGGAAACCAATCTCGAAGCGGCCGAGGCGGGTATCCGCGCGGCGGCGCAGGGTGGAGCGGACTATGTGCAGACGCCTGAAAACACGTCCATGATGGTGCTGAAGACACGCGAGCTTTTCGAGAAAGTCCTGCCGGAAAAAGGCAATCCGGCGGTCGGACGGTTTTCGGCACTGGCAAAGGAGCTGGGAATCTGGCTCCACATCGGGTCCATCGCGATCAGGCTCTCGGACGCGAAGGTTGCAAACCGGTCGTTCCTGTACACGCCGCAGGGTGGGATTGCCGCGCGGTACGACAAGATCCACATGTTCGACGTCGATCTGCCAAACGGGGAGTCGTACCGCGAGTCGAAGAACTACCAGCCCGGCCACCGTGCCGTGATGGCCGAGTTGCCGTGGGGCAAGCTCGGCCTGACGACGTGCTACGATCTGCGCTTTCCGGCGCTCTACCGGAGTTTGGCGCAGGCCGGTGCACAGTTCATCACTGTTCCGTCGGCTTTCACCAAACAGACCGGTGAAGCACATTGGCACGTGCTCCTGCGCGCGCGGGCAATCGAAAACGGGGTGTACATTCTGGCGGCGGCACAGGGCGGTGACCACGACATGGGACGTGCGACCTTTGGTCACTCTCTGATCGTGTCTCCCTGGGGCGAAATACTCGCCGAGGCGGGAACCGATCCCGAGGTGGTTTTTGCCGAGATTGACCCGGCTCGGGTGGCCGATGCACGCGCCCGTATCCCCTCGCTGCGGCATGACCGTGTCTTCGAGCCGCCGGAGGTCGCCGAGATCGTTCCGGTCAAGGAGGCGTCATGATCCGCTATCGGCTGATCTGCGCACATGAACACGAGTTCGAAGGCTGGTTCAGCAACTCGGCGGCCTTTGACGATCAGGCAGAGCGCGGGCTCGTGACATGTCCGAGTTGCGGTTCGACGAACGTGACGAAGGCGCTGATGTCGCCTGGTATCGCGCGGCGCGGAACGTCGGGCAAAGACCCGAGCGCGCTCGTCGAGGCGCTGCGCGAGGCGCGGAGCGATCTCCTCAAGTCATCGGAGAATGTGGGCGAGAAGTTTGCCGAGGAGGCGCGCAAGATACACCATGAAGAGGTGGAGCCACGCAGCATCTACGGCAGTGCGACCGCGGATGAGGCCAAATCTCTGCGGGAAGAGGGAGTAGACTTTCATCCCCTGCCAGTCTTGCCGGAAGACCACAATTAGTGCCGGCCTCAGGAGCGTGTAATGACCGAGAACAAGAACGAGACCCTCCTGTTTTTTCCGACCGTGGTGCGGGAAATCCAGATCGCCGATGCCAAGAAGCTGAACGAAACCATCGATGTCGGTATCGAGCGCATCCGCGAGACCGAGCCGAATTCCCTGCCGGCGACGTGGAGCTGCGACCTCTACACCACCATCGGCAGCCCGACCACCCTGCTGCAGCACAAGGAGTTCGAGCCCTTGCGCGAAGTCATCCTGCGCGAGGCAAACGATTTTGCGAACGCGCTTGAACTGGAAGTCGACCGCTTTCCCCTCAAGTTCACCGAGTGCTGGCTCAACATTTACGGCGAGGGCCACGCCCAGGAAGTCCATCATCATTCCAATGCCGTGATCAGCGGCATCTACTATGCCAAGGCGCCGTCCGGCAGCGGCGACTTGCTTATTCACTCGCCCTACATGGACATCATGCTCGATCCGCCGACCCGCAAGTCGAACGGCCTGAACGTCAAGGTGATGCCGGTGACGCCGAAAGAAGGAAAGATGATTCTGTTCCAGAGCTTTGTGAAACACTCGGTCAAGCCGACACGAGGCAAGTCGGAGCGCATCTCGATAGCCTTCAACCTTACGATGTGAGTAGTGCGGCTACGTTCACTCCGGGCGCGATGCGGCCATCAGGTAATTGACGTCCGTATCCGAAGACAAACGCCAGGAATCTCCCAAAGGGTCGAAGACCAGTCCTTTCCGTGAGACTTCCTGCAATCCCGCCTGCTGACAGGCACTCAGAAGTTCAGACGGCGTTACAAACCGGTCCCAGCGATGGGTGCCGACCGGCAGCCACCGCAGGACATATTCCGCGCCGACAATTGCCAGCGCATAGGATTTCAGCGTCCGGTTGATGGTTGAAAGCAGCATGAGCCCGCCGGGACGCACGAGTTGCGCCGCGACCTCGAGAAACGCCGGTACGTCGGGCACGTGCTCCACGACCTCGAGTGCAAGAACCGCATCGAACCGGTCTCCCGCCTCCGCCAGGCTTTCCGCACGGTCGGCGCGGTAGTCGATCTCCAGCCCCTGGGTCTGGGCGTGCGCCCGCGCCGCGTTGATGCAGTCCTGCGCCGGGTCGAGGCCGGTTATTGTCGCGCCGAGCCGCGCGAGCGGTTCGCAAAGCAGGCCGCCCCCGCAGCCGAGGTCGACGATCTTCAGACCTTCAAGCAGTTTGAGATCACGTTCGTCGCGCCCGAAATGCCAACAGAGTTGATCGCGGAGGAAAGTGAGCCGGGCCGGATTGAGCGCGTGCAAGGGCCGGAACTTTCCATTTGGGTCCCACCACTCGTCGGCCATCGCGGCAAAACGCGCGACTTCCCTCTCATCAAGCGTGCGCTGCCCTGCGGCGGATGGGTCTTTCTGGAGCAGTTCCGACATGCGCCCATTGGGGGCGTGCACGGACGCGATTGTCAAGCGTGCTTCGCGTTTGTTGCAGGCCGCAAGCTAAGCGACTAAGAATACGCGCGATTTGCACGCGGGCCGGCTCGCCGGCCATCGCCGCCAGCGGCGATGAGGGACAGCTTTGTGCGTGCATCAGAGTGGACGGGATCAGCCATGGCTCTTCTTGTGCTGAAATTCGGTGGGACGTCGGTTGCGGACCTTGACCGCATCCGTGCGGCTGCCAAGCACATCAAGCGTGAGATCGACGCGGGCAATCAGTGCGCCGTCGTGGTGTCGGCCATGGGCGATCAGACCGACCATCTCGTCTCCTGGACGCGTGAGGCCGCGGCGCTCCACGATGCGCGCGAGTATGACGTGGTGGTGTCGACCGGCGAACAGGTCACCTGCGGTCTGCTCTCCATCATACTTCAGAATATGGGTGTGCCGGCGCGCTCGTGGCTTGGATGGCAGCTTCCCATCCATACCGATGGCGCACACGGTGCGGCGCGCATTCTCGATATCGAGACCGACCAGCTCAAATCCCGCCTGAAGAACGGCGAGGTGGCGGTGGTTCCCGGGTTCCAGGGGCGAAGTCCCGATGGTCGGATCACGACGCTCGGACGCGGAGGGTCCGATACCAGCGCGGTCGCACTCGCCGCCGCGCTCGGGGCGGACCGGTGCGATATCTATACCGACGTGGATGGCATCTATACCGGCGATCCGCGTATCGTGCCGCACGCGCGCCGCCTTGACAAAATATCGTACGAGGAGATGTTGGAAACCGCGTCGCTGGGCGCAAAAGTCCTGCAGACGCGGTCGGTCCAGCTTGCGATGGTCCATCAGGTCCGCCTCCTTGTGCGCTCGAGTTTTGAGTCGGCCGACGGCAAACAGGACGACGGCGGTCACACGGGAACGCTGGTCTGCGACGAGGATGAGATTGTGGAACAACAGGTTGTCAGCGGCATTGCCTACACGAAGGACGAGGCAAAGGTCACGCTCATCGGGGTGGAAGACAAACCGGGCGTCGCGGCCCGCGTGTTCGGTCCCCTCGCAGATGCGAGCATCAACGTCGACATGATCGTTCAGAATGTTTCAGGTGACGGTGAGACGACCGACCTGACATTCACCGTGAGCGCCGCGGATCTGGACCGCGCCCTCGATGTGCTACAGAAGGTCAAGGCGGAGCTCGCGTATGAAGATCTGCGCGGCTCGACCGAGATCGTGAAGGTTTCCGTCATCGGCATCGGCATGCGGAGCCATGCGGGCGTGGCGTCGCAGATGTTCAAGGCCCTGGCAGACAAGGGCATTAACATCGAAGCGATCTCCACATCCGAGATCAAGATCAGTGTCCTGATCGACGCAGCTTATGCCGAACTTGCCGTACGAACGCTACATTCGCTTTACGGCCTGGACAACGCCTGACCTAAAGATTTGGGCACTGCAGAAGGGGCGTTCGGTTTTCGGGCGCCGGATCCCGGATACGGACGGATGTCCGGCGGGATAAGTAGAGACTGATTTCTGATGGCAGCAACGATTGGAGCACCCCGTGTCTTGCTCCGCCGCCTGCGCGAAACCATGGCGCTACCGGAGGGCGGCGAGGTCAAGCTTGCGCGCATCGTTGTGGACATTGCTGCCAACATGGTCGCCGAGGTGTGCTCGATTTATCTGCGCCGGCGCGATGAATCCATGGAGCTGGTGGCGACGGAAGGCCTGAACCCGGATGCTGTGCACAACACGCATCTGGCCCGGGGCGAAGGCCTGGTCGGTCTCGTTGCGTCACGCGCGGAGGCTGTGAATCTCCCGGAGGCGCGCGACCATCCGTCCTTCTCCTATCGGCCAGAAACCGGGGAAGAGATCTATCACTCCTTTCTCGGCGTTCCGGTCCAGCGGCAGGGCCGGGTCATCGGCGTGCTGACCGTGCAGAACCGGACCCAGCGCAACTACGCGGAGGAAGAGGTCGAGGCGCTTCAGATCGTGGCGATGGTCCTCGCCGAGATGATCGCGTCCGACCAGCTTGAGCCCTCCCGTGCCGGAAACCGGTCGGTCGGTCAGGTTGTCGGCGGCGTTCCCCTTTCCGACGGAATCGCGCATGGCCATGTCGTGCTGCACGTGCCGCGCGTGGCGGTCGATACGCTGATTGCCGACGATCCGGATCATGAGGAGAAGCGCCTCTCCGATGCCATCGAGAAGCTCCGTGCGACGATTGACGACATGCTCTCCCGCGGCGACGTGGCGCGCGCCGGAGAGCATCGCGACGTTCTTGAGGCTTACCGGATGTTCGCCCATGACCGGGGCTGGATCAGGCGCATGAACGAGGCCGTCGCCACCGGACTGACCGCAGAGGCCGCGGTGGCGAAGGTGCAGAACGAAACGCGTGCGCGGGTTGTCAACCAGACGGCACCGTTCCTGCGCGAGCGCTTCAACGACCTCAACGATTTGTCGAACCGGCTGTTGCGCATGCTGACCGGGCGGTCGACGGCCGTCGAGGAAGACCTGCCTGATGACACGATTCTCGTGGCGCACTCGATGGGGCCGGCGGAGTTGCTGGATTATGACCGGCAGAAAATACGGGCCCTTGTTCTCGAGGAAGGCGGGCATGCAAGTCATGTGGCAATCGTTGCGCGCGCCCTGAGCCTACCCGCGGTCGGTCAGGCGGACAGCATTCTGAACAAACTCGATACGGCCGACCCGGTCGTCGTCGATGCCGAGGCCGGCGAGATTCATATCCGCCCTTCGGCGGATGTGATTTCCGGTTACAAGGACAAGGAACGCCTGAAAGCTCAACGCGAAGCGCGGTACGCCAAGATCAAGGATCAGCCGGCGAAGACGAAGGACGGCGTCGAAATCGAGCTTCTCATGAATGCCGGCCTGATGGTCGACCTGCCGCACCTGCACGAGACCGGTGCCGCTGGCATCGGCCTGTTCAGGACCGAGTTCCAGTTCATGATCGCGTCGACGTTTCCGCGCCCTGACGAACAGCAGAGGATGTACGCGGAGGTGCTTGATGCGGTGGGCGACAAGCCGGTGGTGTTTCGCTCGCTCGATGTCGGCGGCGACAAGGTGTTGCCCTACCTGCGCTCATCCCATGAGGAAAACCCGGCACTTGGCTGGCGTGCGATCCGCATGGCGCTGGACCGGCCCGCGCTCCTGCGCACGCAGTTGCGGGCCCTGATGCGCGCCGCTCAGGGACGCGAAGTGCGTGTGATGCTGCCGATGGTGTCGGACGTTGCCGAATTGGAGGGGGCGCGGGAACTGATCGACAAAGAGACCCGCCATCTGGTCCTGCACGGCTATACGTTGCCGAAGCGGTTGCTCCTTGGCGTCATGATCGAAGTCCCTGCTCTGGTGTGGCAGTTGGACCGCTTGCTTCCGCTCGTCGATTTCGCCTCCGTGGGCAGCAATGACCTGTTGCAGTTCCTGTTCGCCGCGGACCGCACCAATCTTCAGGTTGCCCAGCGTTTCGATTCCCTGTCTTATCCGGTGCTTCGCGTTCTGGGCGAGGTTGCGACAAAGGCGCGCACGCACGACGTTCCGGTCACCCTTTGCGGCGAAATGGCCGGGGAGCCGATCGAGGCGATGGCGCTCGTCGCACTCGGATTCCGTTCTATCTCCATGGCGCCATCATCCATCGGGCCGGTCAAGGCGATGATCCGCTCACTCGAACTGGCGTCCGTCGAGCAATCGCTTCACTATGCGCTTTCTGGTGATGTCGGCGATATCCGTCAGCATTTGCAGGGCTTCGCGGCAACACATGATGTCGAGATTTGAGAGCCTGCATGCATCGCACGTTGCAGCCGGGCGCCGTATTGGCTTTAATCAGGCCACATTGATCGGTCATTTGCGTCAGCGGGGTTGAAAACAATCGGCGCAAGCGGTTCCGGTCGCTGGCGCGGCAAGAAGGACAAGTGGGGAATATGTCGTCGCAACCAAGCGTGGCGGTTGCTGCCTCTTCTGACGAAGACGGCGTGACGCGCACGCCTGCCCAATCGACAGAGCCAATGTCGTCAGGTCATGACACGGAGTTGGCAACCATATTCCGCGAGATGCGCCGCGCGATGGGCGTTTCGAGGGAACGTATCGCCGGCCGCCTGGCAATATCCGTCGAGACGATAGACACACTGGAAAACGGTGATTTGCTCGCATTGCCGGACTGGTCGGAAGTGAGCCGGATCGTCACTGCCTATACGGCCCAATTGGGATTGGACGCGCGCCCCATTCTGCGCCGTATGAAGGCTCAGATCGATGCTCTGAAATCGGAGCAGCCATTGCAGGGGGCACCTGAGGCCGTCGCCGGTGGCCCGGCAATAGACCCTGCGCCACAGCCTGCGGTCCATCAGCCTCCGGATGCACAGATGCAAACCGAGGCGGTGCCCGCGGGGGCAGGGCCCGACGCGAGCCTCCCCGATGCGGTTTTCGATGCATCTGACGTCTCGCCATTGGAAGCGCAGCTCTCACAAGCGTCCGGGAGCGCAGAACCGGCCGGCACATTGGCGGCGCAAAAGGCCCGCGCCACGCGCCTCATGCGAGCCTCAGGCAGTTGGCTTGCGCTTTTCGGTCTCGCCTGCGTTCTTGGCACGGGCCTTTGGTTCGCCGCCCAAAACCCAAAGACCGTTTGGAGCGCCGTCGACAGCTTGCCGGACCCGATTCCCGGGGCAATGCGCAGCGCGTGGGACCTCATTCGCCCTCTCGACGAGCCGGAGCCGCGCCCGCAGATCTCCGATCCTGACAACCGGAAGTCCGACAAACTGCCTTGAGCCTCGGCAACGGTTCGTTGCCCCGGTACCCGAAAATCGTGTAACTGAGCGCGATGTCCGAAATTCCCGAACAAAAACTCGAGCAGTTGGTTGAACGTTGGGAGACGGTGCAGGGTGAACTTGCCAGCGGTCCCGATCAGGAGACCTATGTCCGCCTTGCCCGTGAATTCGCCGAACTGGATCCGGTGGTCAGTGCGATCAATGCGATGCGCGCGGCGAGAAAAGAGCGCGCCGAGCTCAACGAGATCGTTGCCGACCCCGATGCGGATGACGAGATGGTCGACCTCGCCAAGACCGAACTGCAGGAGATCGAACCTAGAATCGCCGATATGGAGCAGAACCTGAGGCTTCAGCTTCTGCCGAAGGACGCGGCGGACGAGAAGAACGTGATTCTCGAGGTGCGCGCCGGGACGGGGGGCGATGAGGCGGCTCTGTTCGCCGGCGACCTGTACCGCATGTATCAGCGCTATGCCGATTTGAAGGGATGGAAGATCGAAATCATCTCGGCGAGTGATGCGCCCCTTGGCGGGTTCAAGGAAGTCATCGCCAATGTGAGTGGCCGCGGCGCCTTCGCCCGGTTGAAGTACGAGTCCGGCGTGCACCGCGTCCAGCGCGTGCCGGAAACGGAGTCGAGCGGCCGGATTCACACATCGGCCGCGACCGTGGCCGTGCTTCCCGAGGCGGAGGAGGTTGATGTCGAGATCGATGAGAAGGATCTCCGCGTTGACGTGTTCCGCGCCAGCGGGCCGGGTGGGCAGTCCGTCAACACGACCGACAGCGCGGTTCGCATTACCCATCTGCCAACCGGGATCGTGGTCAGCCAGCAGGATGAGAAGTCCCAGCACAAGAACCGCGCCAAAGCCATGAAGGTGCTGCGCGCACGCCTTTACGAAGTGGAGCGTGAAAAGAAGGATGCGGAGCGCGCCGCCGACCGCCGCGGGCAGGTCGGGAGCGGTGACCGCTCCCAGCGCATCCGGACGTACAACTTCCCCCAGGGGCGCGTAACCGATCATCGCATCAACCTGACGCTGCACAAGCTCAACGAGGTTCTTGAGGGAGGCGGCCTCGACGAGATTGTCGATGCGCTCATCACGGAACAGCAGGCGAGCCAGCTTGCCGCAATCGATGAACAACCTGCAGCTTGAACCCACGGGCCGGGAAGCCTCGTTTTCAGGGTTTTCCCGGCTTGCGCTTTTTCGGGAGTTGGTGACGGCCTTTCGGTCCAATGACATTGCAATGCCCGAACTCGATGCGCGTGTCTTGATGTGCGCCGCTCTCGATATCCGACACGAAGACTTCATCGTGGACCCCGATCGGGAAATCTCGGTTTCCGAGCGGGAACGTGTGATGCAGCTCGCAGACCGCCGTTGCGTGCGCGAGCCGGTGTCCCGGATCATCGGCACGCGGGAGTTCTGGGGACTGGACTTTCGGATATCGCCCGACACGCTCGATCCGCGCCCGGACACCGAGACGCTGGTGCGGGCCGCTCTGGAGGTGCTGGAGGGGCGGTCCCGTCCGGACCCACCGGTGATCCTTGACGTCGGTACCGGTTCAGGCTGCGTTGTCCTGAGTTTGCTCCATGAACTCGGTTCGGCCGCAGGTGTCGGCACCGACACATCCGAAGGGGCGTTGCGCGTCGCGCAGGACAATGCGAAACGACACGGTCTCGCTGCACGCGCAGGCTTCGTCCGCACATCCTGGACGGCAGGCCTTTCCCGTGCGTTCGATCTCGTTGTTTCGAATCCGCCCTACATTCCAAGCGATGCGATCGGACAGCTCGCGCCCGAGGTGCGTGACCACGAGCCGAGAAATGCGCTGGATGGCGGCGATGACGGGCTTGATGCATATCGCGCTATCCTGCCGGCCTTGTCGCACTGCCTTGTACCGGGTGGATGGGCGATATTCGAAACCGGGTCGGATCAGGCGGCGCATGTCGGCCGCATGCTGGATCAAGGGACGGCGGTGCCCGGGTTTGGTCCGGTGCGCGTCTGGCATGACCTCGCGGGCCACGTCCGCTGCGTGGGGGCGAGGCGTTTACCGGTGCTTTAGCTCATCGGAAAAAGGGGCTTGGAAATTGCGCACGATCACGCTAGGTTGATTTCACAAGACGCGCTTGAACCTCTTGAGCGTGTCGATGTGAGCAAGCCAAAAATAGCCGAAAACGAAGCGTTCGAAAGACACCGAGCATGTCTTCAGGTGTGGCGCGGAGTTTGGAATTCAGAACGGCTAAGGTGTCCCAGATGAGCGGGGCCGCGAGTGACAGGGTCCAGTTCGACGGGACAAGTTCTTGCTGAGATGGCTTTGGAAATGCAATCCCGAGGTATCAGGT